>DATLSI010000268.1:0-20988 GCA_035534255.1 Ktedonobacteraceae bacterium
AGTCGCTTCGTAAGCGACCTGTCGTCGGTTCGATTCCGACCATCGGCTCTTTTTTTATTCCTCGGATACTATCTCTTCCCAACTATCCGTTTCATGTGTTTCTCTCCAATGTCGTTTTGCGTGACAATGACGCAAAGCACATCGCATTTCCTCATCTCGTTTGTTATCTGTTTAATACTGGTTGCTCTTCTAACCACGTCAGATATATTAAAACTTTTCTCTGCTCTATTTCGATGATGAAATTGTAGGACTGCTGGATGACTTATACCGCAGTCTATGCAAGAGAGTGTACTTTTATATCTCATAAACCAATGTCTGATTTCTAACTGTCTTTTCTTACGCCTTGTTATCACTTCCTCGTAAAGGTATTGATAAGCTGAAATTCTTGTCACCAACATGCTTTTTCTCATTCAGGCAGCAATGGGCAGGCAGCGTGAAATTGTTGCACCTTTTTCTCGACCTCGAGAAAAGACATATGCATCGAGGCGGGAACGCTCAGATTAAAGGTCAGAATCTTGCGGTTCAAGGCGCGCAGCTTCTCTTCGTAGGCTGCCGAGGCTTTCTTAACCGCGTCGTTATAGGCGCGTTTCTCGCTCGGAAACGGGGGTACGCGCCGCGTCCGCAAGTCTCTGGCCTGGATGCGCAGGCGGTTTAGTTGCTGCTCTACGCGCTCGTTTTCGCTGCGTATTTCTTTGAGTAGTTCAATTTCGGGAGGAGCGTAGCCATTCTGCTTGAGCAAGCGATAGGCACTGGTTTTGTCTCCGGCTGTGACATCATCATCGAGGTTGAGCGGCTTGCCCGTGCCCGGTAAGTTGTCAAACTCACCACGAGCCACCGCTTCCTGAATCTGCTCTTCGACGTAGTGCTGAAAATGCTTGCTTTTCAGTCTGTTTGCCCGTCGTTCCTGTTCTACATCATCGACGTTTCTGGCAACGCCTCGCCAATCTTTGAAATCCATGTGTCACCGGGTAATTCTACACTCAAGTTCTATCTTCTTTTAATATTATAGCGTGCTGGATGACCTGTCTGGCAACTTCGTAGACCTCTTCAAGTGGAAGCGATTGTTCCCGCGCGATGCGCCTGCATTCCTCGTACTCTGGCGCGGCGCTGATGACATGCCCACCAAGCAGTTTTACTTTGACCAGCATCTTGCCAAAGGGAGTCTCAATATACTGCTGCGCGCGCTGCGCTTTCCGTCGCTGCATCTGCTGAATGCGCACGCCCAACGTGCTGGTTTCGCTCAAAAGCAGTTGTGCCAGCGCGTCGCCATCCTCGACGCGACAGATCAGGGTGAGCATGACGGCAGGGCGGTTCTTCTTCATGTGGAGCGGTGTATAAGCGACATCCAGCGCGCCAGCCACCAGCAAGCGCTCCATCAGCCCACCCAGCGCCTCGCCCGTCATCGTATCGATATTAGTTTCAAGCACCGTCACCCAGTCCGTGTCCAGCGCCGCCTGCTCTGTCACCGCTACGCTTGCGCTGGTCGGCTTGCCCAGGCAGAGCCGCAGGCAATTGGGCCAGGGGAAAGACTTGCGCCCGAAGCCATAACCAGTACGTTCAATGCGTATGGACGGCGTCTCAAAGCTGGCCAGCGTGGCGAGAATGGCCGCGCCGGTGGGAGTAACCATCTCGCCCTCCACCGGGCAAGGACGCCACGGGGCGACCACGCGCCGCAGTATTTCCAGTGTGGCAGGCGCGGGAACGGGCAGGAGTCCATGCGCGGTCTTGACGTGACCGCTGCTGAGTGGTAGAGCAGAAGCGTAGAGCTTCTCAACGCCCAACGTTTCGAGAGCCAGCGCAGCTCCAACAATATCTACAATGGCATCAACCGCGCCAACCTCGTGAAAATGCACCTCTTCGAGCGCGGAGCCGTGTACAGCAGCCTCGGCTTCTGCCAGGCACCGAAAGATGGAGATAGCTCGTTCGCGCACGCGTGGAGACAGCTTCGCAGCCTGCAACAGTGAGACGATATCCGCGAAGCGGCGCGCAGGCTGTTCCTGCTCGCTTAATAGCACATCGAAGCGCGCGCCACGTATGCCTTTATCCTTAAACTGTGCCAGCATCAACTCGTAGCCGGTGATGGGGAGAGCGGATAGCGCCTGTTTGAGCGTTTCCAGGGGAAAGCCGGCATCCAACATCGCTCCCAGAAACATATCTCCGCTGATACCGGAATGACAATCGAGGTAGGCAATGAGCTGTGACATTTATTTACCGCTCTTGTGGAATTCGATGGCGTTGCGATAAACTTCGACGTAGCGCATGGCTGATGCATGCCAGGAATGATCCGCTTGCATGCCGCGCTGTTGCAGCGTGCGCCAGACATCCTTGAAGCGGAAAAGTTCCAGGGCGCGCACGATGGCCGCAAAGAGTTCCCAAGGATCGTAGTTGGTAAAGGTAAAACCATTGCCCTGGCCATTGCTCGGATCGTATTCCTGGACGGTATCGGCCAATCCTCCAACACTGCGCACGATGGGAACGCTGCCGTAGCGCATAGCAATCAACTGGCCAAGGCCACACGGCTCGAAACGCGATGGCATGAGGAACATATCGCTGCCCGCGTAGATATTCTGCGCGAGTTCGGTATTGAAGGTGAGAAAAATCGCTACCTGATCGGGATAGCGAGCAGCCATATTCTGGAACATCTCGTGATAATGCTGGTCTCCAATGCCCAGCACGACCAGTTGAATGCCCTGCGCCAGCAGCGGCTGCGAAATTTGCGCGATCAGGTCAAAGCCCTTCTGATCGGCTAAGCGCGAGATCATAGCCAGCAGAGGCACATCGGGTCGCACGGGCAGATGCGCTCGCTCTTGCAACGCCTGTTTATTCTCCGCGCGTTTCTCCAGGCTAAAACGATCAAACGGCGTCCGAATATAGCGGTCTGTCTCCGGATTCATCTCCTGGTAATCGATGCCATTAAGGATACCAAACAGATGCTCGCGCCTGGTACGCAAGAGCGGGTCAAGTTTTTCGCCAAAGGTGGGGGTCAAAATCTCCTGGGCATAGCGTTCGCTGACCGTCGTAATGGCATCAGCGAACAGGATGCCGCGCGCCATAATATCAACAACGTTGGCCAGTTCAACAATCTGAGGATACAGGAAACCACCTGTGGCGACGCCCGCCACCTCCAGAATGCGATAGCCAAAGATGCCCTGGTAGGCCAGGTTGTGGATGGTGTAGACTGTCGCGCAATCGCTGAAAAACGGATCATCGTGATAGACCGCGTGCATCCAGTTGGGAACAATGCCCGTCTGCCAGTCGTTACAATGAATGATGTCGGGCGACCAGTCGATCAGCCGCATCACCTCAAGCGCGGCACGGCAGAAAAGGATAAAGCGTTCTCCATCATCGGTATATCCATAGATATTCTCGCGATCAAAGTAACGAGGCGCATCAATCATATATACTGGTATGCCATTGCCAATGCTTCCCTGTAGCACGCGCACCTGTTCCTGATACTGCCCTATCTTCACCGTCAAAGCATCCACGACCGTCGTCAACTGAAAGCGTTCAGGGGTCACCTGCCCATAACGCGGCATGACCAGCCGCACATCATGGCCCAGGTCTTGCAACGCTTTGGGCAGCGCGCCGACGACATCCGCCAGCCCACCAACCTTTGCAAATGGCACAATCTCAGCAGCAAGCATCAAGATTCGTAGAGGCCGGTCTGACTCTCTATCCATATAACTCCCCAATATAGTAGTTCCAACCGCGACATATTTTCTCCATTATAGCATAATATACGGACCGATTAGAAACACACTACAATTAGGGTCTGCATCCTTATGGTTGAAAAAGGACGCACATATGTAGGGACGCGATTGATCGCGTCCGTCCACGCCGACACTCGCCCACGCGGACGCGATTGATCGCGTCCCTACACATCACCTTTCACTCCGACATTTTTTTTGTCCCCCCAGGGCCTTTCACTCCGCTGGTTTTCGATTCTACTCCAAGAAGTGCCGGAGTGAGAGCTACAAATCACCCGAAACGCTCTACGAATTTACATCGAGCAAAAAACCGGGACGACCGCCAGAGTCGTCCCGGTTATCGCATAGAGGCGTTTTCTAGCCACCCCAACACGATCGCTACACTTTGTAGCGGCCCCGCGTCAGGAAGTAGAACTGGACAGCGGCCAGAATGCCGATAATAATGACGACTACAACCGCGTTAATGTTGCCGCCGGAACCAAGAATAAACCCACCGCCCGGGGTAAATGGGATATTAGGCTCGGTTTCATTGGGGAAATTCGGCAGCGAGAAGAAGGCGAATGCGGCGATGTAGATCAGCAGACAGGTGCCTACAATCAGCCACATACCCAGGCAACCCAGGTTATTTTCGCCGACAACCGCGAACTCCCGGCGCGCCACGCTCGTCCAGATGGCAGCCAGCGCTAGCCCGGCAGCGCACAGCATCGCCGCCACAATCACTTCGGAAGGACTGGTATGCACCAGCAAGGTAGAGATAGCCAGCACAGCCGTGATGGTGACTCCACTAATTATGACGAGGTTCCGTTTTGACTTCCAGACAGCGATAGCCGCTATCATCAGGCCAAAGAAAGCGCCGGTCACTAGAGCGTCGATGATGTACCCACCATGTTGCGAAAAAGAGCAACTTTGCGGGATGTCGGATGATTTGGCGCACACGGTGAGATAGGTACCCAGCCCAACAAAGCTCCATGAGTGCATCCAGTCAATCAAAGGATACAGCACAAACCAGGCTAGCAGGAAAATGACTCCGAATTGCGCCAGGTTGATGCCGATCATGTAAAGACCCGACATAGTGCGCTTGCGTACAGGTCGCATCAAGTAGTGCAGGCGCAGCGCGAAAGCTCCCAGCATGCAGAGGACGGTAATGGCCAGGAAGACATTGAAAATGGTATCGACAATGAAGAGTCCGGTGATTGGTCCGGGACAGCCATGCGTGGGATTGATCGCCACGGGACACTGGGGATCAATCATCTTAGCCAGCTGTGTGTCAGCCACAAACGTATAAAAGAGCAGGAATACGACGAGCATGACAGAACCGACGGTGAGCATCAGGCGAATAGCCGGAGTTGACCCCGGGTCCCCACGATCGGGGTTGCGCTGCTCGCGTATGGCAAGCGCGCTGAAGAACAGCATAGCGAGACCGATTGCCATGATGGTTGCGCCAAGCATCACAAAATCGATCACGCCCTCCGGGAACCATAAGAAATTGCCGCCCAGCACGGCGCCCCAGGAGGTGGTGGCTGTCGGAAAATACTGGTTGCCGCCCCAGGCACCCCAGAGAAGCAGCGCGAGTCCGGCCACGGCCACCGGCAAGCCAATTACGCTAATTACAATTGGTGGCACCACAGGCTTCGGGTCGAAGAGCAACACCACCACCTGGATAACGATAAAGCCGGCCAGGCAGGTCGCGGCCAGCGCCAGCATGCCCTGCTCAATGCCACCTAAAGTTCCGGTGGTCGTCTGATTATAAATATAACCGGGAATCTGTCCAATCAGCAGAGCCGCTAGAAAAAAGAAGCCCACGGCGAATACCATAGCTCGCGCCCAGGATATTCGCTCTGATTGCTCCCGTGGTTGCGTTTGTTGCATAGATCGCAATCCCTTTCAACATATCGCGGGATCAACATGCGACATGACCAGCGATTGGGCGATAGGGGAGCCGCATTTCGCTGCGTGCAAAACACGACTCCTGGACAATTATTTCCTTATTGAACAATCGTCAGTGCGGCCACCATCACCGGGTGGATCTGACAAAAGTAAAGCACGACGTGATTGGAGTTGAAGGTGTAGGCATCCGCCTTTACCGTGTACGTGAAACTTTGACCTGGTGTAATCAATGAGCCGGCACCGGAGTCAAAGACTTTGGCAGGGACTGGAGAGGCTCCATTCTCGCCTACAATTGATGTGACGGTGTGCGGCGTACTACTCTTATTCACCCAGGTGATGGTAGTGCCCACTTTGACCTTAATATTTGGACTGACAACAACCTGGCCCGCTTTTTTGGGATCAGCCACCGAGTAACACGCTGGTTGACAAGTCGAGCCTGCGGGAGCGTTGATGATATCGATGGTAACGGTCTTCTGACTGGACAAATCTACCACGGGGTAGATCCCTATACCCGTGCCAGCAGTCGCCTGCGCGACAGCCGTCTGATACTCGCCAGGGTTGCTTGCCTGCAATGCAGCAGCCGTCTGGGAAAAGCCATTTGTTCCAGCGCCGCTTGGATAGTGATTTTTCGCCAGGTAAGCGGGATCAGCCGAACGCACAAGATCAAATAAATACTGGATCTGATCCGACGTGAGCGGACCGCCATACTGGTCGCTCCACGCAGGCATCAAGGCAGTAGATGGGTTGGCTGGATCATAAATACCAGCGCTGATGATGCGCAGGAGATCGGTATCACTCAAAGCGTCCACCGCGCTGTTCCCGTTCAATTTGGGACCTGTGGCCCCTTGCCCGGTGATGCCGTGACACTGAAAACAATATTGCGCGTAGAGCGCCGCGCCGCGCTGAACGGAAGTAGCGTGCAGCTGTGTCTTGGCGATTGCCTCGCCATTGGACTCCATGATCCAGAAGACAGGGATCATCAATGAGATAATCGACAACATAATGAGAGCGCCATATCCGGTTTTCTCGACCGCGTTGGTGCGAGAGTAGAAGATATAGATCAAGGCTCCCACCGCGATCAGCAGCACCACAATACCTACGGCAGCCTGTACAGGATCTATCATAAACACACTACCTTTTTACAAAGGGGGAGTCACGCGCCCCTATTAATGGGGGCGCGCTCACATCCACCCCGAACTAAGCATTCATTGGTTAACTGCATGATACCGTTGGAATCGCGATGACACGAGTCGTAGGATCGGGACGGGCCACTGTATTGTTCAATGTCCCGGTGCTCACGACAACATCCGCACCACTGAATGACATGGCAAAACGATCCAGGCTCCTGGGAGCAGGCCCATCCAGATACTCGCCATCGACATTGTAATGAGAGCCATGACATGGACATTTGAAGCTCACGCAGTCGTTGCGGAACGGGACGGTGCAGCCCAGGTGAACGCATTTCTGGTAGAGTGCTAACCAGTAGGAGCCGTCCGCATCTTTGACCCAACTCTCAGAGGATAACTGGTCGGCGAGGTTCGAGCCACTCAACAAGTACGTTGTACCGGCAGCCACATGAGAGATATATGTCTTGGCCTCCTGCACGTAAAAGACGCCCGCCTGGCCAATCTTGTAATCCGCAGGTTGAGCACCCGGGAAATCTGTCTTTTTCCCGACGGTCAGGTCTGAGCCGAATTGACCGGCCAGGTTCGGGTAGAGCATGAATAATGCCCCACCTACAGCGGCTGTTGTGGATAGTCCCCACACAGCCAGCATAGACCTGCGGAGGAAACGCCGCCTTGACAGGCGTTGTTTGGCGATCTCCGCAGCCTCAGCACCCCCGCCGTGTAGTACTTCGTATTGCTGCGGGGAGATGGGAGGAGTATCGATACTCATAAATTGCCTCTCTGTCTACGCTCAATTACAGGTCAAAGTAAATGTGTTGCCACGGCCATACCCAGACCCAGCCGGGGCCGCGGAAGAAGCTGCCTGCTAGCGTGATAGTGGCCCAGAACACAGCGAACAGGGTAAAAGTCACAATCGCCACCTTGCGGTCAGCATAGGCGCGACTGGGGTTGCGATCAACATACGGCAGCAACATCAGTGCGAGCAGAGTCATACCGGGAATCAGCACGCCGGCGGTGGTAGGCGGGAAGTAATGCAGAATTTCCTGCAAACCCAGGAAGTACCAGGGCGCTTTGGCGGGATTAGGCGTTACGTTCGGATTCGCCGGATCGCGCAAGGGCGCATCAATGGCGACGGAAAGCATCGTCACCATAACCATCACGATGGTGGCAGCGAAAAATTCGCGCACCAGCAGATGCGGCCACACAAACACCGAGTCTTCCAACGGCCTTTCTACGCGGGTAATGGCCTCTTGCTTCACCACAGCCAGGGTACGATAACGACGCTGAGTCGCCGATGCCTGAGTCTGCGCTGCAGGTTCTTTTTGTTCAATCGACATGATGTAGTATCCTCTCAAGAGAACCGTCACAGTCGCATCTGATAGATGGTGCGACGGCTTTTGCAACAGTCAACGCCGATTATGGCCGGGCAGAGCCGACTACTGCGCGTTCCGAACGCGCTTCAACTTCTCTACGAGACGGAGGCGGGGGACCCGCGACGCCGCCATCCTTACGGATACGCCAGAAATGCACAGCCATCAGCAAAGCACCGGCCAGCGGCAACAGGATCACATGACCCACGTAGAAACGCACCAGGGTGGTTTGCGATACTGCCGGACCGCCCACGAGAACCTTGTAGACCGCGTCACCCAGGATAGGAGCGTAAGGTGCCAGGTTGGTGCCGACGGTGATAGCCCAGATGGCAATCTGGTCCCAGGGTAAGAGATAGCCCGTAAAACTCAGGAACAACGTCACTATAAAGAGCAAAACACCGACTACCCAGTTGAACTCTCTGGGCGGCTTGTACGCGCCGTGATAGAAGACACGAATCATATGCAGCGTGACAGAAACCACCATAAGGTGAGCCGCCCAACGATGCATATTGCGCACCAGGTGTCCGAATGAAACAGCGGTACTCAACGCGTTGATATTCTGGTAAGCCTGCGTGGTGTCAGGCACATAGAAGAACATCAGGAACACACCGGTAATCGTCAAGAGCAAGAAAAGAAAGAAAGAAATACCGCCCATACACCAGGTATAGGTAACTTTCATGGCCTGGCGGCTGATTTTCACCGGGTGCAGGTGCAGAAATACGTTACTCATCATGACCAGAGACTGGTTTAACGGGGTATCAGGATAGCCATGACGAAATATTGAGCGCCACGCTTGACTCTCGACTATCTTCTGCGTGATCGTGTCGAGCAAGCTTTTCTTTGGAAGAGAACTCACCTTGCCTGCCTTCCTAAATAATGTTCACAAACGCCCTTGGTTTTGAATTGTCTCCCTGAAGGACAATTGCCTGATATCTGAAAATTCCTGAATATGCGTGGCAAATTGTACCATACAAATGCCCGCTTCGTGTATACCCCAGTTTCAGAGATTTGAGGCCACACTTACTATTATAGTGATTGTAACGCATCCTGTGTCATTTGAGAAGAGTCAGACGTTAATCTACAGCGTTTGAAACGCCCAGGATAGGTTGTCACTTCTTAGCTTACTGTAACCTGAGATGCCTGACATCAGGTATCTACCTGATATTTCCATGCCTGACACCTGATTCCCTCTCGCCAGCCAGTATTGTACACCCGGAATGATGCAGACCCTGGCTCTTGTATATTTGACAGGGCAAGCGCCAGGCCACTACAATATAAGAAGGGTACGAAAGGACTGAAATGATGGTTACATCAGGAAAACAACAGGCGGAGATCGAACAACAGGGCCATCCTATACTCAGACCACTGCTGAGCATCCCCATCTTCTATAAGGTTTTGATCGCTAACAGCGTAATTATATTCGTTGGGGCAACCGGTGGCACGTGGCTGGCGACCCACCTTAACGTCAGCCCCTATGCAACGCCTATGTCGCTGGTGGGCTTCATCGCTGTAGGCTGGTTGATCAGTATCGCGCTCAATTTCGTGGTGCTTCAGGTCGCTTTTCGCCCACTGACACTCCTGGGCAAGGTGATGCAGCGTGTGCAGGCGGGCGAGCGTTCCCTGCGCGCGCCCCTGACAGGCGTTGACCCGCAGGCAGACCAGCTGGCCAGCGCCTTTAATATGGTACTCGAAGCGCTGGATGACGCATCGCGCCATCGTGCCAGCCAGATCATCAACGCGCAGGAACAGGAACGCCAGCGCATCGCGCGCGAACTGCACGATGAAACAAGCCAGGTGCTTACCTCGCTGCTCATTAGCCTGGCGGTGCTGGAAGAGTCCTTCCAGTCACAGGAGGCACGCGAGCGGATCGCTGATACGCGCGCGCTGGCGCACTCAACACTGCGCGCCATTCGCAACCTGAGCATCGACCTGCGCCCCAGCGCGCTGGACGATCTGGGACTGCTGCCCGCGCTGCGCTGGTACGTCAAAGAATACCAGAAGAAATGCTCCATTGATGTTGATTTTCTTTCAAGTGGTTTGAAAGAGCGCCTGCCAGCCGAGATGGAGACCGCCCTTTATCGTATTGTCCAGGAGTCCCTGACCAATACCGCGCGCCACTCGGACGCCAAAAAGGTCTCTATCACGCTGAGAGAGACCGAAGATGCTGTGAAAGCCACCATCAAAGATGATGGTTGCGGCTTCGATTATGATGCATTACTCAAGAATCCGGGACAGGAGCGGGGTTTGGGACTGGCGGGTATGCATGAACGCGCTGTATTGCTGAACGGCACACTTCACATATTCTCGGAACCGGGGAAAGGAACCACCGTCAAGGTCGATATGCCCCTCCCCCGCGCCTGGCGAACATCATTGCTCGAAAATGAAGAGTTAACGATACAATAACAGGATTTATCAATGACAATACACATTTTATTAGCTGACGACCACACTATTCTGCGCGCCGGACTGAAAATGATGCTGAACGCGCAGCCCGACATGGAAGTAGTAGGCGAAGCGCAGGGCGGTCGCCACGCCATCCAGGAAGCCCAACGCCTGCGCCCCGATATTGTGCTGATGGATATTACCATGCCCGATTTGAGTGGCATCGAGGCTACCAGACAGATCAAGAAAGCCACTCCAGATGTGAAGGTGCTGGTTTTAACAATGCACGAGAACGACGAGTACGTTTTTCAGGCACTACGAGCGGGCGCGTCAGGCTACATGCTAAAAGAGGCCGCCGATACCGAATTGATCACCGCCTTGCATATCGTGTATGAGGGACATTTTTACCTTTCCCCGACGGCGCAATCGGTAATGGTGGGAGATTACCTGCAGCGCGTGAATGCCGGAGAAGAAAGAGACAGCTACAGCAATCTGACGGAGCGCGAACGCGAGATATTGAAACTTGTGGCGGAGGGGTATACCAATAACCAGATCGCGGAGCAGCTTGTGATTAGCCCTAAAACGGTAGACACCCATCGTACTCATATCATGGATAAACTGAATTTGCATAGCCGCGCCGAACTGGTCAAATATGCCATGCGGCGCGGCCTGTTAGAAGATTAACACCCATTTCAGGAACAGCGATTGCAGGTTACATTTCGTCATTATCCGTACCAAAGTCATCATCGGCATCATTTTCATCAGCGAAGTATTCATCGCTATAGAAGCCGACATCTTTGCCGATATAGACGCTGACCAAAAAGTCATCGCGCGGCATATCGGCGGAAAGCACCAGGTCCTCGTCGATCTGCTCGATCAGCTTGGTGAGGTCGGTCTCGTCCAGTTCTCGCTCCAAAATAAGCGTTCCATGTACAGCCGTGGTGGTAAAGTGAATATCTATCGTGCCAATACGGTTGTTACTTTGCAAGCTCACGCCCTGCATGATGTAGTAGCTTTCCGAGTAAGGCGTTCGGAAGTGTCGTTCAAATCGAATATCATCCATAAATTTAAGTCACGCGCAGCCTTCTTCAGTTGCCGCGCCCTCCTTTCTCATCAACGCCTGTAAAACAATGATAATGCCTATTCATATGACGCCGCCATTATAGCATCTTCATACCTGAACGTATACATTTTACAGAATTTGAATTAAAGAATTTGAAACGATGCGCGCATAATTGAAAAGAAGAGATGATCTGCGCTGGCATAGGTGACAGCTGGAGCCATCTGCACAATGGAGTAGAAACGACCGCCGCGCGTCGTTACCAACAACGTTTCCGTGTACGTCGCGCCGCTCACTAACACCGTACCCTGAACCTGCTGCCAGCTAGCTGCGGCAAAGGTGATGGATGGCAGGCTTTTCTGCGCGGTCAACCCGAGTTGCGAGACTTCTTTTTTGATATATTGCTCGATGCTCTGACCATTGGTGGCCGCTACAACCACGTTCGCCTGGTCGGTATGGTTGGCATCAAAAAATGAAACCGCTTGATTGTTTTGGGCGAGTTGCGCAGTCCAACCTTGCGGGTATTGAAGAGCTATCCCCAGGTCAGTGTTTTGAAACGAGCGTGTCGTCTGTGTTATGGCGGGTACGCTGAAAGGGTGGAAGGCAATAATCCAGGAAGCCAGGCCGCCTACCACCAACAACACAAGCAGCACAAGTACGATGAGCAGGCGCGATTTGCTTTTGCGCCTGGCAGGTTGAGCCTGGAAAGGGGCGGGAGTAGCTCCCGCAGTGGCAGGTTGTTGAAAACCCGCATAAGAGACCGGCAGTGCAGGGGTCACTGGCCGCTGTATAATCGACTGCTGCAATGAGTTCGCCTGCGCCGGCAAAGTTTGCCGGGATTGGTCTATTAGCAGGTCAGATGGTGATTGCGATGGTACAGCCATCAGGTATGATTGCGCCGGAAAGGGTCTATTGGTGGAACCATTTACCCGCGCCTGGTTTTGCACAGGCAAACTGATAGCCAGAGGTCCGGTGGGAAGATCCGCATCATCTCTATTCTCCACAAAGGCATGGTTTTGCGCGACGAGTTGCTGATCTTGCTGAGCGACCGGCGAAAACGCTTTTTCATCCTGCACGGGGAAAATAGCCGTTAGCAGAGGGGTTGTTGGAAGGTCTTCTATCTCGTGATCTCTCTGGCCATCGCCCTCTGGCGCAATGTGAGCGAATTGCGGCTTTGCCTTTTCTTCATAGCCATTCTTTGGCTCATCCGGTTCGGTGTTGCCGGTGGACTCAACATCCTCCCAGACCTTGATACGTAACTCACGCCGGGGCGAGGCTACAGGCTCGGATTGTGGTGACATGAGGATAGGAGTACTCTGTTTTTGAGCAAGCGGCCTTGAACTCGCGCGACTGGCCATTTTATCAAGGTTATTCATCCATGAAGGTCGTTCAACAGGAGTAGATCGCGAGGAAGATGGCGCAAAGGCCATCTGCTCGCGCAGAGCCGGTCGCGACCCTGCTTCACCTGTGCCCGGACTGTCCGAGATATCCTTTGCGCGCGGCAGAGATGCTGGAGGTGCGTCAGTAGCTGGAACAACAGACGAGCCACAATTATTACAGAACCGAGCGTCTCCTCTCGGCAGAGGTTTTCCACATTGAGTGCAGAGTATTGCCACGGAACTTCTCCCACGCCTGAAAGCAAAGCATAAAGAGGTAAAGATTAGGAGACACCTACCAGGGTATCGCCTTCATATCTTTACCTTACTCTACTCAAGGAAGTTCGTCAAGTCATGCTGCCAAATAGGTCAGGTTATTTCAACTCGAGCAAGGCTTCACGCTCGGCAGAGCTTGTGATGACCTGCTGGTTTTTGACAATTTCGACCAGTTTTTTGCGACCTTTAGGACTCCCGATCATCACCACACCCGCCAGTTTATTGTCGCGGAAGAAGAGCTTGCGGTAGTTCTCATTGCCCTTTTCGCCCGGCGCGCGGCGCGCGATACTGTGTAGTTCTGGATTATTTGTCTCCGCCGTTCCCACCACAGCGATATTGACATCAAAGAGAGGGCTGGTATAGGTTGGCACATCTATATATGGTTCGTGACCACCCGCCATATTTACGCCAACGATGCGTCCGTGCGCCATTGCGTTATCCCAGGTTCCCATCGTGTGAAACTCGCCCGCATGCACATCGTAAAATTCGGCGACATCGCCTGCCGCGAACACACCGGGAACGTTGGTCTCCAGATACTCATTGACAACCACCCCATTATGCACCTTAACAGGGGTATTTGCCAGAATTTGCGTATTCAAGCTGATCCCAAGCCCAACGCCAATCACATCGGCCTGAATTTCACGTCCCTTCTTCGTTTTGACATACCCTGGAACGCCATTTTGCGGCACAACCGATTCGATTTCGTCGCCATGAATAACATCAACGCCAAATTTCTTCGCGATATTGTCTATCACTTCGCCGCCTTCTGGATCAAGCGCGCTGCGCAGCCAGTAAGGTCCGCGCATCAGCCATGTCGTGTGCAGTTTGCGCACCGCGAAGCCATCGCACAATTCATAGGAGATGAAACTGCCGCCAAAAGCCAGCGCCGTGCGCGACTCAAGCATGCGCGCAATAATGGTTTTGGTATCGTCCAACGTCACGAAGTTGTAAATATGTTTCGTATCCTGCGCGCCCGGGCAGCGTAAAGGATTGGCCCACCCGCCAGTTGCGACCAATAGCGCGTCATAAGGGTACGTTTTACCGTTGTCTGTCGTCACCACCCGTTCCTCAGTGTTGACATGTGTGACCATCGTTTCAGTTATCAACTGAATGTTACGCTGCTCGTGCCAGGCAAAGTCGCGTATCATCACTTTCTGCTCTACAATAACGCCCTGCAAAAAGCGTGGCAAAGACACGCGATTATAGAGTGGATATGGTTCATTCGTCAGTAAATGGATGCTGCAATTCGGGTCGTTCTTACGCAATGTATCGGCAGTAGTGGTGCCCGCGATGCCGTTGCCAATAATTACGTAACGTCTATCGTGCGTCGTCAAATGCAAAGTCTCCTTGTCCAGTGTAATCTCGTGATCTGAACTCGTGGGGATTTTAGCATAGATCGGCAGAGATTGCCATAGTATCCCTATTTTCTACCCGAAGAAAATCGTATACAGCAGCACCACATTCAGCACAGTAACGATCAGTGTGAGGAATATATTGAAGATGTGGGTGGCGCGCCCATCGACGAGTTCACCCATCAGATCGCGGCGGCAGCTCAATAGCACCACGGCGGCCATCGTAAAGGGCAGTTGCAGGCTCAATACCACCTGGCTGATGACCAGCACTTCAACAGATGGGATATTGAGCGCGATTACGATGAGGGCGGGAATCATAGTCAACAGACGCCAGACCCACATTTCAATATGCTTATTCAGAAATCCCTGAAGCACAACCTGCCCGGCAAGCGTGCCCGTTGTCGATGATGAGAGGCCCGATGCCAGCAACCCGATGCCAAAGGCCAGCGCCGCGAATGTGCCAAGGGCTGGCGCCAGCGTCACAAAAGCCTCTTGCAAACTGAGGTTGGCAGGGTTGGTATGGCGAAAGAAAACAGTACCGGCCACAACCAGCATGGCGGCATTGACAAAGAAAGCCACATTGAGCGCGGCAACAGTATCTATTTTAGCCAGCCGCAGCACATTGCGACGCTCCTGGGTTGATGCATTCGGACTGCTCAGACGCTGCGGAGCAAGGGAAGAATGCAAGAAAACGTTGTGCGGCATGACGGTCGCACCCACAATGCCGACAGCCACCAGAATGCTACCAGATGAGACTTGAGGCGTAAACAGGTGAAGGACAACCTGGCCCCAATTGGGAGAGATCAGGCCCATCTCGTACACATAGGCCAGCCCGATCACTGATACCAGACCAATGATGGCAAATTCAATCTTGCGAAAACCCCAGCGACTCAGGCCGAGCAGCCCCATCACGATCACACCTGTCAGCAAAGCCGATGGGAAGAGTGGAATATGAAAGAGGATGGTGAAACCCAACGCTCCACCGAGAAATTCAGCCATATCGGTTGCCATGATGGCAATGGCCGTAGTTATGCCGAGAAAAATGACGACCGGGCGCGAAAATTGCTCGCGAATGAGTACGGCCAGGTCTTTGCCGGTGGCTATGCCCACCTTAGCAGAGGCAATTTGCAAAAAAATAGCAATAATATTACTGACGAGGATAACCCAGAGAAGTTCATAGCCGAAGCCCGCGCCAGCAGCCAGGTTTGTCCCCCAGTTGCCGGGGTCCATATAGCCGACACTCACCAGAAAACCGGGGCCGAGCGCACCAAATATCTCTCGCATCCCGATGCCCCAGCTGTTATGGTGTAACTTGTTGAAAGTTTGCAGTACACGCACGCCCAGGGGAGCGCGATACCCTACCTTATCTTTTGATTCCGTAAGCAACGACATTCGATTTCTCCCCTTGCAGTCACCCTGACATGGCAGGCACTCACTATCTTGCAGCGTCCCCCGACGCTCTATTTATTCGCCAGTTGATTCACTTCAACAGGCGCTACAATAATATGATCGGCCAGTTCCGCTCCCAGAATTTGCTCGACCTGCGCGGAAGGTTCCCCGACGCGCACGCGCAGCGGTCCGCCAAACGGCGCGCGTTCTACCAGTTCTATGCGTGTCTCTGGATACAGGCCCAGTTGCCCAAGGTAACGCAACTTCTCAGGGTCCTGGTCATTGACGCGCAGGATAAGCGCGGGTTGGTTTAAGGGAAATTGCTGCAACGTGTAGCCCTGGCGCGGGATAATAATACCGTCTTTACTGGGAATGGGATCGCCATGGGGATCAACCGTGGGGAAGCCAAGCAGCACATCCAGCTTTTCCTCGAACTCCTCAGAGATGACATGCTCTAACTTATCGGCTTCATCATGCACCTTATCCCAGCTATAGCCAAGCTGGCGCGCGAGGTACAGTTCGAGCAAGCGATGATGCCGGATGACCTCCATTGCCTTGCGCTCGCCCAGAGGAGTGAGCCACGCTCCCCGGTATGGCACGTGTTCGACCCAGCCTACCGCCGCGAAATCCTTGAATAACATGGTTACCGTGGCATCGCTCACTCTGAGTTGCTCGCTCACCGCCGAGGTTGAGACCTTTTGCCCGCGTTCCTGCATGGCATAGATGACCTTCAGGCAATCGCTGATGCGCGGCGAAAGTCCTTGAATTGGCTCTTCCATGATTTTCTGGTCCCCCAAACAAAAGTTTTACTTAACTAAAAATATATTACCACACATCTAAAGTCTTTGCAAGGGGAAAGCGGCAGAGTGGCAGAGTGGCGTAGCGTAGGATGTGAGGATAGCCGGCAGATGACCGCAAAGGGCCTCGCGGTCGTCTGCCGGCCACAGAATTACGCGGCTTCGGAACTGAGTTGTTTGGTTCCATGAGACGGACGCAGGGCGGCTACAACAGCCGCGATGACACTCAACACGAAGGAGATCAAAAATGCTTCATGCAGGCCAGAGAGGAAAGCAGGAACGACCGATGCAAAGCTGCCCATACCACCGCCGGTGATGAACACCTGTTGCACCGCGCCAAAGGGCAATTTACTCAGCGCGAGCGGGAAGACGATGGCAATACTGAGCATTTGCCCGGTATTGTTGAGCATGTTGAGGATGCCTGCCGCCGCTCCCCGGGTGTGCGGTTCCACCGAACTCATGATGGCATTAGTGTTGGGCGAAATGAAGAAGCCGGAGCCACCACCCATAAACGCCATGAATATAGCGATCACCCAGTACGGGGTGTTCTGGTCGATGGTAGTGAGCGCAAACAGCGCGAGGGCAGAAATGCTCAATCCAATGGGTGCCAGAATACGCGAGCCAATACGATCAGAGAGCCGCCCGCTAATGGGGCCAATCAGCATAAATGCCGCGCCAAATGGGATGAGCATCAAGCCTGCCGTCAGGGGGTCTTTTCCATAAGGGCCTTGCAGGAAGAAGATCAGCAGGAACAGGACAGCGCCGCGCGCGATACCATTGAGCAGACCACTCAGATTGGCCAGCGCGAAGAGGCGGCTGCGAAAAAGACGCAGTTGAACCAGCGGCACTTTGATGCGCGGCTCGATAGCGATGAAGAGCACCAGGGCCGCGATACCGGTGATGAGAATGGCAGTCGTGGTTGATGCAGGAAGAATGGGGAATGCCTGCAAGCTCAATCCAAGCAGCAGACCGGCCAGGCCGAGCGTCAAGAAAATGGCCCCGAACCAGTCCATCTTTTGACGCTTGGACGGACGAACAGGTTCGCGCAGTCGCCATATACCCCAGATAGCGCCAAAGATACCCAGTGGAACATTGAAAAGAAAAACCCAGCGCCATGATAACTCGGTCAGCAAACCACCCACAATCGGGCCAATCAGGAAACCCGCTGCTCCCGCGATCTGGTTAATGCCCAGTCCCAATCCAACCTGGCCTTTGCGGAACGCATCGGTTACAATCACCGTGCTATTGGTGACAAGCAGCGACGCCCCGGCGCCCTGAATAACGCGCCCCACGATGAGATCAGCGCCATGAAACTGCGGCTGCGCCAACCCGGCAATAAGAGAACCGGCAGTAAAGGCAATAAATCCGCTATTGTAGAGCCTTTTGCGTCCAAAGATGTCTGCCAGACGCCCGATAATAGGCGTGAGCACGGTCAGAACGAGCAAATATCCGAGCAAGACCCACATGATCGTAAAAAAAGTAGCGTGGAGTTCTGCCAGGATATTCGGCAGCGCGATCAGCAAAGCCGAACCTTGAATCGACGCCAGCAGCGCGCCAACCGTAGTCACGGAGAGCGCGGTCCATTGGTAGCCATCCCCGTGGCCTGCCGCCTTTTCCGGTAACTGATGTTCCGAAGAAGAGCTGGCGGAACTATCTGAAGTGAAACGAGTTGAACTCATAATTATGCTTTATTCCTTCTTCCCTAAGAGCGAAAAACCTGTATGTTGCATGAAAAAAACGGGCTACAGCTTTACCTCGATCAAACGATAAAGCGCGGGTAAGGCCGCCTGTATCAAGGCACGATCTTCCTCGCTGAGATGTTTTAACCGGCATTGCAGCGAGCGCAGGCGCGCCTGCTGGTAGATATCTACAGCCAGTTTACCGGCCTGCGTAGGTTTGACCCATACTGCCCGCCAGTCGCTATCATCGCGGCTGCGCTCGATATACCCAAGGACGACCAGCCGTTTGACCATAGCAGTAGCAGTGGATGGCGCGACTGCGAGTTCTTCGGCGAGCTCTTGCATCGTACAGCGTTCGCGCTCAACCAGTATATAGAGTAACGTCAGTTGTCCCGGCGTCGCGCGCAATTCCACAAGCGTATGCCAGGCAGGGTTAGCCAGCGACTCGTCATCGGGCGGTATCTCAGGGCGCAGGCGTCTTACCAACTTTGGGGGGATATCCAGCAGCGCTGCTGACAGGTCTATTTCTTGCCGTACCATCACGTACCCTCTCCAATAATCATTTCGATAATCTAACTATATCATAAACGAAATGATCGTGGCGGGTCAAGAGCTACTATGAGAATTTCGCCACGTCCCATGTACCTGACGCGCCCGCGTTGGGAGCGCACTGGTTGTGTTTATTCACACTGCAATAGTTGCCCTGGAGGCTGCCGTCGGTCTTTACCCAACCCCAGAAATAAAGAGGACTATTTCCTTTATAGGACTGCACGATAAACTGCACGTACTTCACAGTATTGACTGTACCGGCGAAGTTACCATCGCCCAGCAAGGGAGCATTGACTGTAAAGTAGCCTGTAATCGTCGCCAGTCCAGCGTTTTGCTGGATCGAGAGCGACATACCAGTAACAATATTGGCTGTTGTGTCGTCCAGTGTGCCGTTATAGACGCCTGCGATTATAGGATAGGGAACTGGCGTGGGAGACGGCGTGGGACGTGGCGTCGGATGCGGAGTTGGTGTGCTATTCGGACGTTGGGTTGGCGGCAGGGTCGGATGAGCAGTAGGAACGACGACAGGTTGTTTGGCGGGGGCAGATGTACTTCTGGCTGTAGGTGTAGTCAGAACCGCCGACGGTATCTGTGTTGGAATAGTTATAGGAGAAGTATTGCTCGCCACTGTCGGACGAGCGGTGGGCACTGCAACGCTAGTGGCTGCCTGGTGCAGCCGCAGGTAGAAGAGATAGCTGGCGAAAGAGCCAGCGACAAGCAAGAGCGCCAGTAAAAGCAACAGAATGAGGAAAAGACTGAAACGGCGCGAATGCGCACGCTCCGCTGCGCTAGCAGGGACTAGCGTATGAATGGCGATTTCGGCGGCCATTGGTCCTGTAGATGGTGCGTTCGCAAAGTTTCGTAGTGGTCGCCACGCCTCCTGCGCGGAAAATGCCTGCCAGAACTGCTCAACCGAAACAAAACGATCATTGCTGTTCAACGCCATTGCGCGATGAATGGCTTTTGCCACACTTTGCGGAATGCCGGGGGCGAGCGTATGGACAGGCGCGAGCGGATCAGGCTCGTTGCTGCTCGTCTTCGTCATGCGATCAAGCGCATCAGCAGGCAGCGTTCCGGTCAGCAAGATGTACATAGTCGCGCTCAGAGCATACACATCGCTGCGCGCGCTGGTACCGCGACTATATTGCTCAGGCGCGGCATAGCCTGGTGAGCCAGTTCGAAATGCAGTGGTGGTGTCATCGGGGACATACTCTTTAGCAATGCCAAAATCTACCAGCACGGCATCATCGCCCGACAGAGGAACGATAATATTGGAGGGTTTGATATCGCGATGCAGTACAGGCGGCTGCTGACTATGTAAATAATGCGTGGCATCGACAATCGGAGCAAGCACGGCCAGTACCTGAGAGAGCGTAAAGCGTTTTTCGGTGCGCTGCCGCCGCAGTGTTTCCAGATTTGGCCCCTCGATATAGTCCATCAGCATATACGTATGCTGGTGAGCATCGTCATCAAATACCCGGTAAACACGCGGTAAAGCGCGATGATCCAGTTTTTTGAGCAAATCACCTTCGAAGAGGAAACGCTGCTGATTTTTCTTATTGGGGTTACTGGTTTCTTTGAGGGCAAAGAGATTGCCCTTGACCCGCAAATCTCTCACCAGATAAACAGACCCATAGCCACCTTTGCCGAGCAGTCCCTCAATCACATAGCGTTCACGTAAAATAGTCCCCGCCGGGAGCACAGTCTGAATTTCTTGCAACCAGCACCTCAATACCCGGATTTGTGCAGCAGGAGACCTTCAAATAGCAGCAGATTCTCCTTCACAGGTAATGAACGTGGCCGGGAGGCGGTTTCTGGCTAATTTTTTCTTAAATCGTCCGCAGATTGGAATAGATGATTAAAGATTGAAATGTTATCAATGATATTGTATAGTATCAATAGTAATTCCCGTTATATACTTTCTCCTGAAGCTTCACATCACTTTTAGGATTTCTGTGATGGTTGTTGCTGGCACAAACTCAATTCCACGGTGGAGGTACAAGGATGGCCGACTTACTTGGCAAACAGATTGGCAAT
>DATLSI010000269.1:0-9068 GCA_035534255.1 Ktedonobacteraceae bacterium
TGTACAACCCGAACAGCCCGTGACCCGGTCCGCGCAGGTACGATGCCGCCAAAATGCAACTGGTGAGCGCGACGGTCGTTATTCCCACGTGGCTGCCCGTACCGCCAGCGGGTTTTGACCCCCTCAAAGAGTCGTTTATGCCGGTCATTCCCCCTGGCTGGCATGACGATGGTATGACCCTGACCGCGCCAAACAATCACAAAGTTGTGCGCAGCTTTCGCGAGTATGTGCTTGCCAATCACTGGCATCCCGCGAACATGCCTTTACAAGAAGAGCAGGGACGCGATCCGTTGGAGGCATCGAATCCTGCGCTCGGTAGTGGCACTCAGCAGATTTTCAACTGGACCTCTCTCGAATGGACACCCGCGCGCGGCGTATTCGTCGCCTGGATAGGTCAGGAATTGTTGAAGTTACTCGCCGATAAAACCGCCCTACAGGAGCAGGTGGCCGCTCTCGCATCTGGGAAAAACATGTGATACATATGACACATGTGATACATACGACACATGTGATACATACGACACAAACAACGTTACAGGCCGATATCGTGCTGGAAGGCGGCGCGCTCTGCTAAACACCATGCTGAGAGCGCATGACAGGCTCTACATGGACGATCATACCTATGTGCGCACCATCGCCATCCCGGTAGATGGCATCAGCGGCACAAATTTCAACCTGAATGCCAATGAAGCGGATAAGCTCTATCAGAATGGTAGAAATGCCGCTCTGAGCATTTCTTCTCAACCTGGGACTTCGAGGCATACAAAGCCACCTATCGCGGCGGTCAACCTCAGAAAAGCCGCCGCGAACGACTTCACGAACAGTTGAAACATGGAGATTAGCAAAGGGATAGGGACGCGGGCAACCATAAAGGTATCCCCTACGGACGTATCGCGGCCAGCAGTTCCGCGCAGGTGATCGCGAACTCCGATAACTCGCCTGAATCTTCCATACCCCACCACGCGGAAAGCATGGCTTGCGCCAATCCCCAGCCGCGCACCCGCGCGCGTTCAAACCCAAGCTCATCGGCTAATTGATCGACACGGCGGGCGAGAATGCGCCCCGGCTGCGGCATCTCAAGCAGCTGCGGCATCGGATTGCGCAGCCAGGCTCCTGTTTCATAGGCTGGCTCTCCAACCAGCCCTTTGGGGTCGATTGCCAGCCAGGGCTGGCGCTCAGCTGCAAGGATATTGTCGTGGTGAAGGTCGCCATGTAGCAAGACCGGTTCTGCCATTGACGCGCTCAGTTCGGCATAGAGCGTCTCGGCCTCCTCAAGCAGCGCTCCGGGGAATGGGCCAGTCCCACCTCCATACCGTTGTCGCAAGCGCGTAAATCCCTTGCCCCAGTCCTGCACAGTCTTAAAGGGATGCTCCTGTGCTACTGGTCTCCACATCTGCCGCATGATTGAGACCATACAGGAAGTAGCTTCCTCATCATCCTGCACGCTTCTGAGCAGCGTGCCGGGCGATAGCCGCTCAAGCAGCATCACCTCGTCCATCGGCTCGCAGTCCAGTAGCCGCACCATGCCGCGCCCATCGAAGAGGCGCAGCGCCTCGGGTTGGTAGGGAAACTCATCCGTCAGCGCGCAGACTTTCAATACCACTTCAGTACCATCATGACGGACCGCAGGTGCCACATAATTGAAGGACAATCCGGAAAATGGAGGGCTGATCGTGAGATTCCAGCGTTCCTCGCAGCTGGCAAGGATCGTTGGCAAGCGGGCGAGCCAGGCGCGGCCCTCTTCGCCATGCAGCGCGACTATTTCGCGTCTAAAATCATCGGGTATGACATACATGCAAAAATTGTATCACACGAGCGACACGCGGTAATACGCCATCTGCGTTGGCGCTTCTTCGACTCCTACCATGATACTTTGTACGTTGGCGGTATCGTATTCCGCCAGCGCGCCGCGCAACTGGCCGCAAATGTATTCCGCCAGGCGTTCAGCCGTCGAGTTATCGATGGGCAGTTCCACTACATCCACACGCGGGAAAACGTAGCGTTTTTCTCCAAAGCGGATTTCCCACTCGTCTCCCTGCTCGCGCAGTTCAAGATGCGGATTGCGCAGGGGCAGCAAAAAACGGTGATTGAGCCTCTGGCAAATCTCCCTGGCCAGTTTTTTGATAATGGTGAAATCAAAAACCAGCTTATCATCGTTAAGCGTGCCCTCCATCTCGACCAGCACGCCATAATTGTGCCCATGCAGGCGTTCGCACTTTCCCCCGAAAGTGATGAAGTGGGCCGCGCTAAACTTGAGGTTCCCACCCTCGACTTTCACCTTACGCGAGATGTTTTCATTTGTCATAGCTGTATCCCTATCATCTTTCCAACAAGTGCCGTATCTTCAGAGCGATTTGCAGCGATAGCCTCAGCTCCGGGTCCTCCAACGAGTGGCCCAGCAGCTCTTCGATACGCCCCAGGCGGTATAAGAGCGAATTTCGATGCAGGTGCATGGCACGCGCAGTCTCACTCAGATTGCCATTGTAGCGAAAGAAGCCCTCCAGCGTCTCTATTGGATCAATGTTACTTCGTGTGTCAGCATCCAGCAGCGGCCCAAGCGTCTCTTCATAAAAAGCCACAAGCTCTTGATGGCCATGCAGGTGAAAGAGCAGCCTGAATATTCCCAGTTGCGCGAACGAGTGCAGCTTTCCGTTACCGAAAAGTCGCCGCCCGATTTCCAGCGCCTGCTGCGCCTGCTGGTAAGATTGCGGAATGCCGGCAACACTTCTAGCAAGGTATCCGATGCCGCCTGAATAGGGCGGCAGCCCGTCATTACCCTGCTGTGTACGCGCCAACACCCGTTCCAGGCGTGTCAGGATAGCCTGTTCAATATCGCTTTCGGGCTGTTTGTCGTCCTCAGTCACCGGAAGAAGCGCAATGACGCGCCGGGCTTCGCTGGATACCCAGGCTGTCGACCAGGTGCGCAGTATCTCCTCACGCAATCTTCTTTGCCACTGTAGTTGAATACTGCCCTGCGCGTAGTCGGGTGCATCGGGCGACAACTCAAAGACACCGACTACTTGCATCGCCGCCAGGTCGTAACCTAACAGGCGCGCGCGCGCGATCATATCTTCGGCCTGCTGGTAATTTCCCTGCAATACATCCATCAGGGCTTCAGACTGGTAGCGGCTCTCTACCTCGCTGCGTTCGCGCTCGCGAGCAAACTCCAGGGCCAGAATCGGCACGACCAGGCCGAGAATAAGACGTTCCAGGTAATCAAACTCGCCCTCGTGTCCAACGATCGAAAGATGACCGACCACATCGTGACGTATCTGAATAGACATGGTGATGCGTGCCAGGCCCGCGCGCTTGAGCGCGTCATCGGTCAACGGTTCATACTTGAAAGGACGATAGGCAGGCGGTATAGCCTGGAAGCGTACTTGTAGCGCGGCATCCTGCACCACAATCCACTTGTCACTGATGCGCGCGAGTTGCTCGCAGATTCCCTGTATGCCCGCGCCATGCACGCTCAATTGCATCAATTGGTGCGAAATTTCGGTGGCCCTGCGTTCGTTTTCGCCGCGAAAGCCCACTACAAAGGTAATTACTTCGCGCTCGATTTCCTCAAGCATGACCGTAGATGGCAGGAATAGTAGCGGGAGGTGCAACTGGTTCGCCAGGCTAATCGTCTCCTGGTCGAAGGCATCGAGCGAAGGGGCAGCAACAGCAACGGCTGCCACACCCTCTTTATACAGGCTATCCAGAAGGTGTAGCAGCGTTTCATCCAGACGACGCAGTTGTGAGAGTGAAAGAAGGGCAAGCTCTCCCCCGCGCACGCTTTCAAAAGCCGGTAGTCGCGCTCGCATACGGCAGGCCCATGTTACGCGGCGATGCAGTCCCTCGGCTCCCGCCACCAGCTGCGCGTCTCGCGAAGCAAGCAGGGTAAGGATATTACGGACCGACGCCGACGATATCGGAGAAGGTGCATTGCTCATCATTCACATCTAAAAAAGGGGAAGCGCGACGTTTATCGCCGCGCTGTCGATGTGGCCGGGGTGCCACTTGTTTTTTGTGCTTTGCGCTTTACCTCGTATTTCTTGGCCTTGATACGATGTTTGCGCCACGCAACTCGTTTCGTTTTGTTCATGCTCTACTTCCTTTCATAGCTATTCTATCATACAAAGACGTTATCCTTCTTCTTCGGCACCGCCCTCAAACTCGATCTCGGTCAATTCTTCAGGTTCGTCACCACCATCATAGTACTCGTCGTCGTTAGTAATGTCTTCATCATCATCACGGTCATAGCGCAGCATACTGTCCTTCGTGTAAGCACGAATAGTATCGCCGCCACCCTGAGATGGAAAGCTCACCTTGCCAAACATATTTGGATGCTGGTACTCCTCGCGTATCATCAGGCGCACCTGCCCGTTCTCCATTGCCAGGATGGCTGCCGCGTAACGATTGCCTCCCTCCATAAAGTTGATAATGCGATTGGCCAGGCGCGGTTCCACCTGCCCGATGTCCTCCCCTGCGGCATTGCGTACCAACAAGGTATGGCCGGTGACATACAACTGCACCCTGTCACCCACTCCCACTTTTGCCAGTGCTGTAGCCGACGCGATATTTATCAGATCGGTCACACCCGTTTTGCCGGTCTCTTCGATGAAGAGGCGCGGATCAATACGCTCAGTCCCCGCATGCAGCTGCACAGGTTCTTCCTGAAGCTGCGCAAGCCGGTCCAGGTTCTTCTTAGCGATGGAATTTTTCGGGTTATATTTCAATGTCTGCGCGTAAGCCTGGCGCGCTTCAGCAAATTGACCCAGTTCGCTGTATGCTTTTCCCAGGCGATTATAAGCATCGGGTTCAGAAGGGAACAGATTCAAGATATCTTTATTCGTTTGAACCGCTTCTTCCCATTGTCCCGTCTGCGCCTGTTGAATAGCCAGATCAGTCCATTGTTTTTTCAATCGCGCTTTTTCTTCAGCCGATTGTGTTTGAGTCATGTGGCTCCTCCTCTATCCTTGCTGGGATTATCTAGAATGTCTGCATTATTATAGCGCAACCACGCAACCCTGTAATGACCAGGCTGTCGCGCGTTCGATCTGTACCTTTACCAGGTCGCCCGGTTGGATAACACGCACCGCCAGCGCGGGATTAACAGGCGCGGGACCATCCTCATTTGTTGCATCTCTAGTCTCTCCATCATCGCCGCTCTCTTCTCCGGGCTGGGGAAAGAATACCAGTTTATTGGTTCGATTGCGCCCTTTCCACTGGCGGCGACCATGCGAGTCGTTAGCCTCTTCAACCAGCACTTCCTCTACATTGCCGATCAATGGATGATTCAATTCAAGGGCAATGCGCGCCTGCACCTCTTCTACGGCATGCAGGCGGCGTTTCTTCTCGGCCAGGGGAATATCGTCTTCCCAGCGCGCCGCTACCGTGCCAGGGCGCACTGAATACGCCGCCACATGCACCACGTCAAACCTGATCTCTTCGAGCAGGTCAAGCGTATGCTGGAATTCCTCCTCGCTCTCGCCGCAGAAACCCACGATAATATCAGTGGACAGCGAGACGCCGGGCCACAGCGCGCGCAAGCGTCTGATGCGGTCGCGATACTCTTCCAGCGTGTAGCCGCGTTTCATGCGCTTGAGCAACTCGTCATCGCCCGCCTGCACCGGGATATTGACGTGCTCGCATACTTTCGGCAGCGCGGCCATGCGCTCGATCATACTATCGTTCATATGGCGCGGGTACGAGGTCATGAAGCGGATGCGCTCAAGCCCATCGATTTCGCTGAGGTGCGTCATCAGGTCGGCCAGGTCCGACTTGCTAGGCAGATCCAGCCCATACGCTTCGACGGTCTGGCCCAGCAGTGTCAGCTCTTTCGCGCCTTTAGCCACCAACAACGCGCCTTCCATCACCAGTTCATCCACCGGACGACTGCGTTCGCGACCGCGCCGGTAGGGTACGATACAATAGGTGCAGACCTTGTTACAACCCAGCACGACGGGCAGCCACGCCGTAGGACTGGCCCTGGTCGGTTCAATTTTTGTGGGATAATGGGCGGTGCGCTCGCCCATCTTGGGTTTAATCGCCATCGGCAGCACAGTAAGCTTGCCTCTCGTATTCGTAGAGGTGGCGAAGGTTGGTAAGATTCGTTCGATAGGCTCAACAGGAATGGACTCATCGGGCGGCATAAACTCGATATCTAGGCAGCCCGCGCCAGAGATAGGCGTCCAGCGTTCCTCCAGGAATCGCGGCAATATGTCAGCCTGCTCGACCTTCATGAACAGGTCGATGTGCGGATAGCGTTTGCTCAGCTCGTCGATGGTTTTCTGACTACCGATCATGCAGCCCATCAAGGCCACCAGCAAATCGCTGCGTTTAGACTTGGCATGCTTCAGTTGGGCGAGCTGGTTATGCGCCTTCTCTTCCGGCGCTTTACGCACGCTGCACGTATTGAGGATGACCAGGTTGGCCTGCTCCATACTCGCCTCTTCCCAGCCCATTTCATCGAGCATGGTCTGAATACGCTGCGAATCGGCCTGGTTCATCTGGCAACCAACCGTCCAGATATGATATTTCCCATGCGCAATACTGGTAGTCGTCGTGGTCATCGCGTCGCCCCTCTAATGAAAGAAAGTCACTGAATATGCCTGCACTTTATTAAATAAAGTATTACCCGTTCTAGGAACGGTATTATAGCATACAACTCCAAGGTTTCATAGCATTTTAGTTTGGTGGTCTTATACACACCCCTTCCATCCTGCCATACTTCCGCGCAAGGGCCGACGCCACCACGTCTTCTGCTTCCAGCGTCTTCGTATGGCTTGAAACTGTGATGGCGCAAGTGGTCCGGCAGCCAGCAGCGTCATGTTGTGCTGCAAGTGAGCGGGATTTGTGCTGCCAACCAGTACAATGTCTATCTCTGGAACGCTCAACGTGAAGCGTAAGGCTGTGTCGGCGATAGTATCGGCATCATCTTTGAGAAAGTCATAATTGAGCGCGCCGAGTCGCTGCGCGTAGACCTGCACGCACGAGTCACCCGCGTCGTACTGCGTTTTCCAGGCGGCGTTGGCGATCGAACGTTTCGCGATGATGCCCATCTGCCGCGCTCGTGCCCGCTTGAGCGTGGATGCCAGAGCTTCTTGATCGGCAATATTCACCGAGATTTGCAGCGTATCGAATGCTCCACATTCGATGGCGTAGAGCGCGGCGCGTCGATCTCCGCTATAGCCAATATAACGAACTTTACCCGCGTCACGAGCGCGCTGCAACACCTCGATGACTTCACCCTGACGCAGTTGATCCCTTGAACAACTGTGCAACTGCAGCAGGTCGATATACTCGGTTCTCAGACGCCGCAGGCTCCGTTCGATACTCAGTTCCAACATTCTCGGATTCCAATCCGGCAGTTCCAGCCCGCTGGCATGCCCGCACTTGGTGAAGAGGTAATAATCACCGCGCCGCTGTCCAACTGCCTGCCCGATCAACTCTTCACCCTGCCCGTAGCATTCCGCCGTATCGATAACGTTCAGCCCCGCATCAAGCGCCTGTCCCAGCAAACGCCTCACCTCTGCGACGGTAGACCCACCCGCCTTAGCGCTCATCTTATAGCTGCCAATCCCCAGGCGACTCACCCGCATGTCGGTTTTGCCAAATATATGTGTTTCCATATGCTTTGCCTCATCCTTCTTGCGCTTCTCGCGCCTCAGTTGCAAGTGACGCGCTACGAACATGACGATTCAGGGCCGCCATAACCGCCAGAGCCAGTAAGCCGATTGCCATTATCAACACTGTAGAAATGGCCTGAATAGTCTCGAGAAGCACTCCCGTTACAGCCAGGCCCAGCGGTTGACCGCAAAAGGCGATGAGGCGAAAGACACTGTTCACTCGTCCCTGCAAAGTATCGGGAATGAGCGCCAATCGATAACTGAGGGAGACGACGTTGTAAGTCGGACCAATGATGAAAATCAACGCGGTGATGATACCGAGTGCCACTACATTGGGAGCGATGGCATACAGGGACATGAACAGGCCAAAGAGCAATGTCGTGCTAATAACGATCCATCCAAAGCTGAGGCGTTTCTGCAGCGGCGTTGCTATGATTGCGCCAAGCACACCGCCAATGCCGCCGATGGCAAAGATCAGGCCAATCGTGAACGGCGCGGCGTGCATATGCTGCGCCAGCACAATTACAACCAGCGTCGTACCCGCCGTGATAAGGTTGATGCCGCCGGTCAGTATGGCCATAAAGCGAATGACCGGTTGCTGCCATAACCAGGCCAGTCCCTCTTTGATCTCAATCCACAAACTTCGCCTGGCAGCGACGCGCTCGCCCTGAAATTTTGTCTTGATGAAGAAAAGCGAGACAACCGAGACAAGATATGAGATACCATCGGCCAGAAATGGTAAAGTAGAGGCGAAGCTGTAGAGCGCGCCGCCAAGTGGAGGGCCTAGCAGCGCTGTAATGCCATCAGTAGCGAGATTTTGGGCATTCGCCGCTGGCAACTGTTCTTTCGAGACGACGCGCGGGAGACATGCTACTTCCGCGATATTAAAGAAGACATAAAGCGTCCCCTCGATACACGAGACAATGTAGAGCTGCGTGACGGTTAATCGACCCAACGTATATGCGATAGGGATACTTGCCATGCTCAACGCGCGTCCCGCGTCGCAGAGTATCATAACGCGCTTGCGATCCCAACGATCAATCAAAGCGCCTGCCGGGAGGCTGAAGATAAGATAGGGCAACGCGCGCAGCGCCCCGACAAACCCGGCCTGCACCGGCGAGTGAGTCAGCACAAGAATCAACAGGGGAAACGCGAGCTGCGAAACCTGCGTTCCCATAGAGGAGATCACCTGGCCGCTCCATAACAGCATATAGTCGCGGTTTCTCCACAAGGATTTGGGCCGGGTACTGCGCGGTATCTCTTGCTCTTTTATTTCCACCATCATCCTCTTTAATCGTTCAGCTGTTCGTACACCAGCTCATCTATGCGAAGTTCGGCTCCCCCATCCCTGCTACACAGGCACCCGACGGCTTCTGCGTCGGGTTGTCGTCAAAGGCAGAAATGATACTGTCCACGCATGGCGAGTTATATTCCGCGCCGTGGCCCAGGCCAGGG
>DATLSI010000270.1:0-4808 GCA_035534255.1 Ktedonobacteraceae bacterium
CATGCGTATCCTGGCGGGCATCCTCTATCCCACGAGCGGCAGCTTGCGCGTCGGCGAGTATGACGGCAACACGGAACGCGGGCGCACGGCCATCAAGCGTATCCTCGGCTACCTGCCGCAAGACCTGGGCATGTATCCCGATCTGAGCGCGCGCGAGTTTCTCGACTACGTCGGCGTCTTGAAAGGCATGAATGACCGCAAGACGCGCCAGCGCCGCGTCGAAGACCTGCTGGAAGTGGTGGCGCTGCTCAACGTTGCCAACCGCAAGCTCAAGACCTTCTCCGGCGGCATGAAGCGGCGCATCGGCATCGCCCAGGCGCTGCTCAACAATCCCAAACTGCTGATCGTGGACGAGCCGACGTCGGGCCTCGACCCGGAAGAGCGCATCCGCTTCCGCAATCTACTCTCCGAGATGGCCGGGGATCGCACGGTGCTGCTCTCGACACACATCGTGGAGGATATCGCGCAGACGTGCCGCAACCTGGCGATCATGAAAAACGGGCGCGTCGTCTTCCAGGGAACGACGGCTGAGCTGATCAACGAGGCGCGCGGCAAAGTCTGGACGGTGACAACCGACGGCCCTAAGCCGCAAGGCGATCTGATGGTGGTCTCGACAATGAACATGGGCGCGTCGATGCAATATCGCGTCGTCGGCGAGTTGGTCGAACGCGCTGGCGCGGCGCCAACGGAGCCGAGCCTCGAAGATAGCTATGTCTGGCTCATGCGCGAAAGCGGCGCGGTCGCCGGGCTGGTCAAGGCTTTCTAAATCCCTACAGCTCTTCTGGAAGTGCGGTCACATGGCCGACAGACTGATCGCAATGCTGGCGGCAGCGCCGATTATGGCAGTTATAGCATTCTATGCACAGTAGATGATGGCACAGATTGCAGACCAGGGCCACGTTAGCCGCCCGCGAGAGCGCAATCAGCGTTTCGTCACAACTCGATGGCGAGACGTAGATCACCTGCGCTTCCGGCTCCTCCGGTTCCGGCAGATGATACTCGGCGCGTACCTGGGCTTTGAATGCCTCCAAACCATCGCGCATGACGGTCGCATACAGCCGCAGACGCGAAAGTCCCAGCCACTCGGCCAGTTCTAACGCCGCCTCCTCTTCTAGCCGCACCAACGCCTGCTCCGGTTCGCTCGCCTGGGCAATCAGCAGGTCGCTGCCCACAAACCGCACCACATACGGACCGATCCGCACCTGGCCCGTGTTCAGTGGGAAATAGCCGCTCATTGCGCGCTGTTCCTCTGCTCGCGATAGGTTTGCAGATTGATGATCGCCTCCGTGCCGGTCTCAATCGGGCCAGCATAGAAATCGCCGGAAAGCCGCCACAATGCCTTGCGGATAGCGGCGGCGCGCGCTTCCGTAATGGGCTGCCCGCGCACAGCTCGCCACATCGTCACAAGCGGCACATCGGCAACGCGCGCTACTTCATGTTCCGACAATTCATATTGATCCAGGTACAGGCGTAAGGTTGCGTTGCGCGTCGGATTCGTCATGCGTGTTCTCCTGTCTTGCCACATTTGTGATAAAATACACATCGTTAACGATGGGAAACTATCTGGCTATAGCATAAGCATTTCGAGATGCTTAGGGAATACACCGCGAGGTACGAATCGATCCGATATTGAGAGGTAGCAATGTTTACCTGTAGGTTAGATCGAGAAGTGAGTAGATGAGCCGCTATCATTATGGCATCACGATCAGAGAGTATCGCGAGAAAAAAGGGATGACGCAGGCGCAATTGGCAGATGTCTGGCCGAAACGCGATGGCGATATTGGGGTGAGTTCGGAATATATTTCTCTGGTTGAAACCGGAAAAAAGCATATTGTCGATTCTGCGACGTTACGTTCACTCTGTGATATTCTTGATATTCCCTACTGGACAATGGGTTTGTCTGAATATGACCCATTTAACCCACATACCTTTCTGGAAAAAGAAACGTCATTGTATGACGAAACGCTCAATACAGCAGAGAACTTGATCAAGCGTACATGGCATCTGCGACGTGTCGCGGCTTTGCCGTATGTGGAAGAAGCGGTTAGCGATCTCAACCGACTTTTTGCCTATATACATGAGCAGATGCCGCCTCCCTTTCGACTGACGCTCCGATTTCAAGTGCTGTACGCACAACTCTTACGTCTCAACGCGGTCATGGATGTGGAAAACCAGCGTTATCAAGAGGCGCTTGACAAATTTCGCCAGATGCACACCATCGCCGTTGCCATCGATCATCCGGCAACGCTTGCCATTGCTTTACTGGGCATTGGCACTGAAGTCGAACGAATGGGAAGACAGCAAGAGGCGATAGACTATCTGGAGGCGGCGCGGGATGAGTCATTCCGTGCCAGCAAGCACGTTTCCGCGTTGGTTAATGCCTATTTAGCCCGCGCCTATGCCAGTCATCATCAAGCGTCGCAGTTTAAGCGTGCTATTGATATCGCGCAAAAGATCGCAACAGACATCAAGCTCTACTATGGAGATGGAACAGATTTTGTCTTTCACTCGTTAAGTGGCATTCTGGCCGAGCGCAGTTATGGCTATCTTGAGATCAAAGAGCCTCAAGGCACGCTGGACATGAAAGAGGAAATCAAACGCCAGATTGCCATCGAAGGCAATATCTGGCTGGATGCCTGGATACCTCTGGATTGGGCGCGGGCGCATCTTATGTTAGGACACATCGAGCAGTGTGTTGAGGCTGGGAAAGAGTTTTATCAGAAAGCGCTCATCTTGCAATCTCCTCATGCAAAGAGCCGCGCGGTGAGGCTGCTCAAAACGCTGGAGGCTATTGGTTATGGAAACGAGCAAGCAGTACAGGGCTTTCATCGGGAATTGGAGCCAATACCCTCTGAACTGAAACAAGACCCTCTCATTTACGATTACAATCCGTAGTAATGAAATGCCTCGGCAAAAGCGTATATGCTATTCTTCCCCTGCCAGCTCAAGCGCCGTCTGCAAGGTTGCGGAGGACTCTTTGACGCGCCCGGCCCGTTTGAAGGTGCGCGTCTGCGAGGGTATTTTCGCGTCTGCGCGCTGGTGCAGCAGATCATCAATTGTGAGAATCTGGATGCGCGGAAACTCTTTGCTGAATCCCCAGCCCGGCAACTGGTAAAAGCCCGCGCTCACCGCCTCGGTGATCATCGGCTGGCTCGGCGGCTCCAGCGTGATGAAGATGCCCAGCGCCGCGTTCTCGCGCTGCACCGTCCCCACCAGGTCGCGCACCTGGCTGGCCGTGACATGGCCCGACTTCACCTGCACCAGCGCCCGTTTCGCTTTGCCCGTCTCATCGTCGATAAAAGTAATCACGCCGTCGATGCCCTTATCGCTGCCCTTTTTCCCCGTCCGGCTGCCCTCCTGACCACCCAACGGCTTGGCTTTGATCAGCGATAAGGCCCACCACTGGAACTGGTAGCGATCATCACGAGCCAGTTGCCGGGCCGCGCCGATATCCTCCGGCTCGCCCACGACCTTGAACTGAATCTCTGGGAACATCTCTTGCAAACGATACTTTTGTAGCGCGATGCTCAAATGGGTAATGTCGATGCCGATCCACTTGCGCCCCAGCTTCTGCGCTGCCGCGATAGCCGTTCCACAGCCGCAAAACGGATCTAAAACAATATCGCCCGCGTTACTGCTGACGGTAATGATGCGCTCCAGCAGCGCGAGCGGCTTCTGCGTGGGATAGCCAAGCAATTCTTTCGATTGCGATTGCACAGGGCGAATATCTGCCCACACATCGCTGACAGGCATGCCTTCCTGCTCATCAAGGTAACGTTTCAGGCGCGGTACTGTGCCTGGCTGACTCTGCACAACCAATCCTTTATCGTAGGCTTCTTGCATCCGATCCTTTGTCCAGCGCCACACACGGGTTATGCCGAGAAATTCGTAAGTAAGATTTGGACGATTCCTGTTCGGGTTAGTAAGATCCCCAAGCGTATAATGCCGACCCGTTTCAGGCTCAATAAAGTGGTAAAATTCTGCAATATATGCGGCGCTGTGCGTAGTATATTGAGCGTTCCAGGTAGCTTTCTCCGTTTTGGTATAGCGCAAAATGACGTCGTGGTTCGTGGCGAATCGCGTAAAGGCGTTGCTTTTCGCGTTTGTGCGTTGCCAGATGATCTCATTTCTAAAGTTCTGCGCTCCAAAGACAGTATCAAGGATGATTTTCAAATAATGGCTGGCGGTAGGGTCGCAGTGCAGGTAAAGGCTGCCGGTAGGTTTGAGGACGCGGTGCAATTCGACCAGGCGAATAGCCATCATCATCAGGTAGGCCATCATCTGGTTGGCGCCGATAAAATCGTGCAGGGCCGAGATCATTTTGGAGATGTGATCGGGAGATTGCATCACCAGTTCGCGATAGCTCTCTTCCGCTTTCTGGTTCCAATGCCACGTATCCTCAAAGGCCGTGATCTGCGCTTCGCTCTGCTGGCCGCTTTCGTCCTTGAACAGCACGTTATAGTTACGGTTGGAGTTGAACGGCGGGTCGAGATAGATCAAGTCAACGCTTTCATCAGCGATGTAGTCGCGCAGGATGGGCAGGTTATCACCATAAAAGAGCGTGTTCTCGGTGATCGGTTGTGGACTCATCCGTTTATTCCCTTCGACAAATTGCGAGATTGCACGCCACTATTATACACGATCAGTTGTGCCAGGACAACTTTCCTCCGATCCCTTCGTAGATGTGATAGGCTATAATCAAAGCAACTTATAACAGCATTTATCAGGGAGAAACGAGGGAAGGTAAGGTATGGAGGAGTCAGCTACCACCAATACCAGCGCAACTGCCCCGTATCGGGGAACAACAG
>DATLSI010000271.1:0-21542 GCA_035534255.1 Ktedonobacteraceae bacterium
GCGAGAGAACCTATCATTGTCCGTGTTGCCTCCTGATCTGTGATCGCGACTTGAATGCTGCCTTAAACATTCGTGCTGTGGGACTACACAGCCTGGGCTTGTCCCTGGAAGCCCCCGGCTTTAGCCGTGGGGAGTAGTCACTACCCCATTCGGTCGTCGACGCTAAACACTCGACATATTGCTCTGTATGCGATAGAATTAGAACATAATTCCGTCGCCTACACAGAGAAAGAACCCACAATGACAACACTTACCACCTGGGCGGAAACTATCGCCACTGCCACCGCTTACCTATGCGACCTCGATCCCATCATGGCGCAGTCCATCGAGCGGGTCGGAGCGTGTACCTTGACGCCCAATCCCAACCTCTTTGAGACGCTGGTGGATGCCATTATTTCGCAGCAAATCTCGGTCAAAGCCGCCGATGCCATTATGGGGCGGCTGCGCGCGACTGCTGTAGGGGAACCTGGCGGGTTGATTACACCGGATGCGCTGCTAAAATTTGAAGAAGACGCGCTGCGAGCGGTAGGATTATCGCCCCAGAAGATGCGCTACATCCGCGACCTGACGGAGCGTGTCAGCAGCGGCCAGCTTGATCTCGCGCTGTTAAGCGACTTAGAAGACGAAGCAGTGATTACCGAACTGGTCAAAGTGAAGGGCATTGGGCGCTGGACCGCTGAAATGATGCTCATTTTCTCGCTTGGGAGACCCAACGTGCTGCCCGTTGATGACCTGGGCTTTGTGGAGGGCGTGCGCGAAGCATACCACCTGGACACGCGCCCGACACCAAAGGAAATGCGCGAACGTGGTGAGTTATGGAGACCCTACAGGACTTTTGCGACGTGGTATATGTGGGGGGTGAGAAGACTGGCGCAGAAGAATGAGCGAGAGAAGACACGCATCGTGTCATTGTAATTTCTATGTGATACCATAAAAAGTATGGACTCACCCGACAACTATTACGCCACGCTGGGCGTGCCGGTAGATGCTGATAGCGATACCATCAAACGAGCATATCGCCAACTGGCGCGGCGTTTCCATCCAGACCTGGCCGGCGCTGAAGGTGCCGTACAGATGAAGCGCATCAATCGCGCCTATGACGCGTTGAGCGACCCTGAAAAACGGCTGAACTACGACACCGTGATTGGCGGTGTGATTGATCTGCGCAAGGGTGGGGGTGGCATCGCGCGCCCGCGCCCGGTGCAGCACAAAATGGATGCGACCGGCAACCTTGAATTTTCTGGTCTGAGCATCTTCAGTACAAGAGGGCCTTTGCACGCCGGGCCAAAGCTGCGCACGCAGTTAGGCGTTATTTCCTCATTGAGCAGCGTGCAAACTGCGCGGGGGTTGCTGGTAGCGGCTGGTTCACTGGACAGCAAGGGCATTATCTGGCAAGCTGAGAGTGCGCGCGCCACCATGCCCGTCAGTTTTGCCGCCGATTCCACCTATACCGTCGAGTCGCTGCGCGAGATGCGCTTATCTGACAGGGGTGGACTGGTAGCAGGCTGGGGTAGGCTCAGCTTGCACGTGTGGGACACGCAAACGGGCGCGTTGCTATGGAGCTATAGCCTGGGACAACGAGCCGTCTCCGCGCACTACTCCTTTGACCTTGTCATGCAGGAAACACCTGGCGGCGATCGCGCGGTCTGGATGGCCTTGCCGCTACTGCGCGTAGACCCGCGCGCCCCACGCGCCCAAAGCGTGCGCGGCACGGACGTGCTCAAACATAGTATAGGTATGGACGCGCTTGAAATAAGCGAACCGCTGGTCTGCGCGGAAGATGAGATTGAGAAACGACAATTCTGGGCAATACGCCTGCGCGCCCTGGCGCATGATGCGCGCGCGCTGCTCACCCTTTCCTGCGCCCACGTGCCAGGCGAGCAGGCAGAAATGGTGATGATACGACGCTGGGATATCCAGGCACGTGCCAGGTCGCGTTTCCGCGAACGCGCGCAACCACACATTACGAGTTCATTGATCGCCGGTCTATGCACAGACTGCACTCCCCCGTATGCCGTTACACCAGATACACGCTCGCTCGCGTTTGTTTATGCAGGAACGGCAATCCGGCTGCATGATACCGTGACTGGCATATTCAGCGAACTGCCATGTGGAAGCATGGGAGCAAGTTCAAGGCTGGCAATATCGCCAGACGCGCAATGGGTCGCGGTAGCACGCGAGGATAGCGAAATCAACGAGGGCGTCATCGATCTGTGGTCAATAGAGAGCGGTCAGCTGGCGCAAAAGTTTTATCATCCCTGGCAAATCAGCGCGCTGCACTTCGCGGAAGGACACCTGCTGGCCGCGCTCACCGATGGTACAATCCAGGTATGGAAAGCATAGACTTGTTGCTATTCAGGCTGCCGTTCGTTCCTATTTATATGCTAAACGTATCATTCTAGCGGATTTATCTTAGTTTTTGATGCACTCCCAGAGAAGCGAGGAATAAGCGCATGCGTATTTCGGTGGTTGTCCCGGTCTATAACGAAGAGGAGACGGTCGCACAGGTGCTTGAGTCACTAGCAACAGTGCCGCTCAATCTTGAAGTCGTGGTCGTCGATGATGCCTCGACAGATCGTACCTGGGAGATTTTACAGGAACTCCGAACGCGAGAGCCATTTACTACTTATCGGTTTGTACGCCATGAACAGAACCAGGGTAAAGGCGCGGGTTTGCGCACGGGCTTCGGACTGGTCAGCGGCGACATGGTGACGGTGCAAGATGCCGATATGGAGTATGATCCGCAAGACCTGCCCGCCCTTGTGCGCAAATGGCAGGAGGCGGGAAAAGCCAGAGTCGCAGTCTATGGTCGGCGCGACCTGTCACCGCAAAAGCTCACCACCCGCCTGGGCAACCAATTCCTCACGTCGATCACGAATCTGCTTTTCGGATGCCATATCCACGACATGGAAACCTGCTACAAAATGATGCCCGGTTCGCTGGCACGCGCGCTGCCAATGGAGGGCCGCCGCTTCGAAATCGAGCCTGAGATAACAGCATGCATCATCCAGGCCGGTTATGAAATTCTGGAAGTACCCATCAGTTATTCCCCGCGCAAAGCGAAAAAGCTTTCGCCGTTCAAAGATGGCTGGCCCGCTCTGGCCATGCTGCTGCGCCGTCGTTTCGTCAAACGCTTTCAATTTACCGAGCCTGCCGAAGTAAAAGTGCGCGAATCGCAAACCACAATCGTACCGAAATAATTCATCAAGGTGATACAATAGCAGCAGAAAATATCTTTGGGAGGTAACATGTCAGCACGTCCGAAGATTCTGGTCACACAGAGAGTGCCAGACCCGGCTTATCCACTGCTGGAAGCCATTGGCGATGTAGAAGCCAACATGGAGGAAGGGCTAATCTGGCCCTACGAAGAACTCCTGCGGCGCGGTCCCGGTCACGATTATATTTACAGCCTGCTCACCGATAACATCGACGCGCACTTTTTGGAAACCTGCGCCGCCGCTACGCCTGGCCTGAAGATGGTAGCGAATATGGCTGTCGGGTTCAACAACATCGATGTCGATACGGCCACTCGCCTGGGCATTGGCGTCAGCAACACTCCAGGCGTACTCTCCGATACCACCGCCGATCTTGCCTTTGCCCTCTTAATGGCAACCGCGCGCCGCATACCCGAAGCAGAACGCTTTCTACGCGCCGGTAAATATCACGGGTGGGGACCACTGCTCTTCTGCGGCGCGGAGGTGCATCATTCCACGCTGGGTCTGATAGGCGCGGGACGCATAGGCAAAATTATGGCAAAACGCGCCGACGGCTTTGAGATGAAAACGCTCTACTTCGATGTATACCGCATGTCACCCGAAGACGAAGCTCAGTACAACATGACCTACCTGCCCATGGACGAGGTGTTGCAACAGGCCGATTTCGTCAGCGTGCATACACCCTACATGCCATCTACGCACCACTTGATTAGCGAACGCGAACTGAATTTGATGAAGCCTACCGCCATTATCATCAATACGGCGCGCGGTCCCATCGTCGATGAAAAAGCGCTCGCCGGTGCATTGCAAGCAGGCAAGATCGCGGGCGCGGGTCTGGATGTTTTCGAGAACGAGCCAGACATCGAACCGGGGCTTCTCGCGCTGGAAAATGTCGTATTGCTGCCCCATATTGCCAGTGCATCACTCAAAACGCGCACCCTGATGGCGACAATGGCAAGCGACAATATCGTCGCGCATTTTCACGGCCAGCGCCCGCCGAACATTCTCAATCCCGAAGTTTTAGCATAACTTCTCCCAAAACAACACCATAAGCGCCCGGAGCGAACCGCTGTGTACGCCCTGGACGCTCATGGTGTTGTTTTCATAACCCGCTGCAACATCAAGGCATAAAACCTGTTGACAATTTGCCTCACCTTCTTTATAGTTCTCTCATAGCAGTGTTATAATAGGAGAATAATAATACATGACACGCTCCGGAATCTTGTTGGAGAAAGAGCCTGGTCTACAAACCATATTTCAAGGCAGCGAACATAGCTATGTCCGGTGCGTCATCGCCGATGCGACTGATCCTGAACGTCATTTCGAGTGTCGTGTCTTAGACGAAATTGATATTCCTGTATCTATTGGAGAGACAGTAGAACTTGAAGTCCTGAAAGTTATTACGGAACGACGTAGTGGAGTCATACGCTTTTATTGTCGTTTAGTGAAGACGCAAGCATAATATCAGAAGATGGAGGACATATGCTCTGCCCTCGATGTCATACAGAGTTGCCAGATTCAGCGGCTATTTGTTCACAATGCGGAATGCAAGTCTCTGCCGCCAACCCCATACGATCACAGTCACCTACTTTTTCATACCTGCCACCGGGAACACCACAATGGCCAAATACGGTTCTACCTACTCTTCCCTATCCACCACAGGGAGGGTTAGCGGGATATCCGCAGGCCGGGTATGCTCCTGATGCATCTCCCGCCGCAAAAGAACGACCCGCGCGCAAGCCAGGTTCATTGAGTTTACCCATGGTATTCCTGTTGTTTATCGCCAGTATTCTAGTTGGTGGCGGTCTGACGTATGGCTTGCTGGCGCTGCAGGGACAGTCAAACAACAACTCACAACCTCTACCGCCTATCTCATTGAAGCCGGCGGCTGCTACAACCCCTACCACTACAACACTAACGCCTACGCCTAACACCGGAACGAGCAATCAACTTCCAACGCCCACTTCATTTCAGAAGGCCAATAGTCCCGATCTAGCATTCTCTATGTCGTACCCATCTGACTGGGTACAAGATCAGCCGCAGCAGAGCACGTCCGGCAATAAAGATATCGCATTTCACCCGCAACAACAATTACCCGTATACCTGCAAGTCGGGCAAATCTCCGCCGCCAACTCGGCAACGGTAACGAGCGCGAGTGATGTCAACCAGGCTAATCTCGATGGTTTCGGGACAAACAACGGCTTAACCAATCCCCAGGTACTGACCAACACGCCAACCACGCGCAGCATAGGCAGCGCTTCCTGGAGCGAAGAGGACATCGTTTTCAGCGCGAGCAGCGGCGATACTTACCACATAGTCAGTCTGACGGTAAAGCACAGCAAATACTATTACAATATCCTGTACTTCGCACCCACCACTGCCTATGACGAGGCAATGTCGAAGTATTACACGCAGATGCTCAGTTCCTTCCAGTTCACATCTTGAAGCGTCCCAACCTATCAACATGAGAAAAGCGAGCGCCGCTCAAACTTGAACAGTTGAGCGGCGCTCGCTTTTATAGAGACGGAACTGGAGCTTAGTACTCAGGCATAGCCGGAGCAGCAGCCCTTTCTTTCTCAGGCAGGTCAGTGATGAGCGCCTCGGTGGTGAGGATCATCGCTGCGATGCTGGTAGCATTCTGCAGAGCTGAGCGAGTCACCTTGGCGGGATCGATGATACCGGCGGCGACCATGTCCTCGTATTTGTCGGACAGCACGTTGTAGCCAATTTTGTCGCTCTTGTGCTCTTTCTGAGCGCGACGTACTCCTTCAACGACAACCGACCCGTCCTTGCCACCGTTAACGGCAAGTTGGCGCAGAGGCTCTTCCAGGGCGCGGCGCAGGATAGCCACACCCGTCGCGGCATCACCCGTCAGGTGCAAGTTGTCCAGGGCTTCGACCGCGTTCAGCAGAGCTACACCACCGCCAGGAACCATGCCCTCTTCAACACCAGCGCGGGTCGCTGAAAGCGCGTCCTCGACGCGCGTCTTGCGATACTTCAGCTCAACCTCGGAACCAGCGCCGACTTTGATCAGCGCGACACCGCCGGAGAGCTTTGCCTGGCGCTCCTGCAACTTTTCGCGGTCGTAGTCGCTGGTAGTCTCTTCGATCTGCGCTTTGATCTGGCGGATACGCGCCTGGATGTCATCCGGGTCGCCTTTGCCCTCGACAACGGTTGTGTCATCCTTGTGGGAAACCACTCGGCGCGCCTGACCGAGGTCGGCAAGGGTAGCGCTATCAAGACGGCGACCCATCTCTTCGCTGATAACTTCACCGCCGGTCAATACGGCGATATCTCGCAGCATCTCTTTGCGGCGATCGCCAAAGCCGGGAGCCTTGACAGCCAGCACGTTGAGGATACCGCGCAGCTTGTTGACAACCAGGGTTGCCAGCGCCTCACCATCAACATCCTCGGCGATAATCACGATATCGCGGCGACCCTGCTGGGTCATCTTCTCAAGCAGAGGCAGGATATCCTGCACGGCGCTGATCTTTTTATCAGTGATGAGGATGTACGGCTCGTCGATAGAGGCTTCCATCTTCTCAGCGTTAGTGACGAAGTAAGCGGAGATGTAGCCCTTGTCGACCTGCATGCCTTCGACATACTCGGTCTCGAAGTTGATCCCGCGCGACTCTTCAACGGTGATGACGCCGTCTTTGCCGACGCGATCCATCACATCGGCGATGAGATTACCAATGCTCTCATCAGCGGCGGAGATTGAGGCGATCTGGGCGATCTCTTTCTTGTCCTGCACGGTGATAGCCACCTTGCGGATATACTCGACTACCGCTTCGGTACCCTTATCGATGCCCTGTTTGAGTTGCATGGGATTCGCACCGGCGGCGAGGTTCTTCAGACCTTCGTTGACAATGGCCTGCGCCAGTACGGTCGCAGTGGTGGTGCCATCACCGGCGACATCGTTTGTGCGCGTAGCGGCTTCTTTGAGCAGTTGCGCGCCCATATTTTCAAAGGGGTTCTCAAGCTGGATTTCTTTGGCAACCGTCACACCATCATGCGTAACGGTGGGCGCACCGAACTTCTTGTCAAGCGCGACGTTGCGGCCCTTAGGGCCTAGCGTAGCTTTGACCGCTCCGGCCAAAATATCGATTCCTTTTTTCAATGATCGACGAGCTTCTTCATCGAACATGAGCTGCTTTGCCATAGTATTTTAACTCCTTACATGCTTAGCCAATAATGGCAAGAATGTCATTCTCTTTCAATACAAGATACTCTTCGCCATCCAGTTTGAACTCAGTGCCGCCATACTTGGCGAACAGGACTCGATCGCCCTCGCGCACGTCCATAACCGCGCGATCACCATTGTCTAGCAAACGCCCACTGCCTACAGCGATCACTGTCCCTTCCTGGGGCTTCTCTTTGGCTGTGTCGGGAATGACGATACCGCTCTTGGTCACTTCTTCTTTAGCGGCAGCTTTTACGACCACGCGGTCGCCAACTGGACGAATCTTTTGTGCCACGACATATTCTCCTTTTCAATACAATCAGGTGTTAACGGGTATCATTAGTGTCCGGCATCGATCCCGGCGTGTCATGCTCAGCTTAACTGGCATCAGGGCAGTAATGAATGACACCCGAAATGTTTACCGAACGGTACTGGGAATAATCACAATTACAGGGACCACCAGCCGCGCAACCAGTACAGCAATAGGCCATACCCCGCGCGATAGTAGGTGTCCAGAGGATTTCGATATCACAGTTCGCGCAGCGCAATGCCTGACCCTGCATCTCACTTTTGCCCTCATGCAGTTCGCCATTGTGCTGCTCCCGTTGTCGAGTGTTTTCTGCGTTCATATCCTCTGGCCTGTGTAGTGGTACTCATATTTCCCGTTCAACTTCTGCAAGTCAGTATCTCACAGCTTCCGTTAGAAACGCATAGGAGAAGTGTTAGAAAAGTGTTAGAATCTTCTCAAGATGAAACCGGTGAGCCAGGGCGACCGCGAGGGTCGCCCCTACCATACGCATGGCCCTGGCACATTACGCATGATATAATACAAACTAAACATGCTATCAGGAGCAATATATATGCCTTATATCGCCACCATCAACAACCGGCCCTACGCCATCGTTTCAAGCACAGAGGACCAGCAGGAGATGACCATCGATGGTAATGCCCTCACAATCGATTGGCAACAACTGGCCCCGCTCGCGGCTGACGCCAAAGGTAAGATCAGCATGGGTGGACGCTATAGCCTGCTCATCGGGGGAAAATCTTACGAGGTCTACGCGCGCGAGATCAACAAACCAGACGCAAGCGGCTCCTGGTTCGAGATTGTAGTAGCAGGTCAACGTTTCGAGGTGCAGGTCGAGGACGAGCGCGAAAAAGCGTTGGCAGGTTCACTCAAAGTGGGCCACGAAGTGGGCGAGGCCATCGTGCGCGCTCCTATGCCGGGATTAGTCTTGGGCATTCCATTCGAAGCAGGCACAAAAGTAGAGCGCGGTCAGACGGTTGTGATTCTGGAAGCCATGAAGATGGAAAATGACCTCGCATCCCCCCTGACCGGCACAATCAAAGAGGTCAAAGTGACAAAAGGACAGACGGTCAACCAGGGGGATGCGCTTGTAACTGTCACAGGAGATCGGTAAAGCTTTCTCAACCACAAACGCTCCATTCCGCGATATGCTATAATGCATTGGCAAATCAGAGGAAGGATGCTTTATGGAACCGCATACCAGTAAAAATGGCGGGGAGTGGCGCGAGACGACTGCCCGCGAAACAAAACAAAAAGCGAGAGAGCGGCAAGACAAATTTGTCACCAGTTCGGACATCGAGATTCCCGACCTCCTGAGCGAAGAAGACATGCAGGGCTTTGATAGCCACGAGCAACTCGGCTATCCCGGTGAGTTTCCCTTTACACGCGGCGTGCAGCCGACCATGTACCGCTCGCGTTTCTGGACTATGCGCCAGTACGCGGGTTTCGCGACGGCGGAAGAGTCGAACAAACGCTACCATTATCTTCTTTCGCAAGGAACTACCGGCCTATCCGTTGCCTTTGACTTGCCAACACAGATGGGCTATGACGCGGACCATGTCCTATCAGAAGGCGAAGTGGGAAAAGTTGGCGTCTCGATCTCCAGCCTGGAAGATATGGAGACGCTGCTCAAAGGATTGCCACTTGAGCGCATCAGCACATCCATGACCATCAATTCCACAGCCAGCATCCTGCTCTCACTGTATATCGCGGTGGCGAAAAAGCAGGGAGTGGAGGTACGCAAGCTTTCCGGCACGGTGCAAAACGATGTCTTGAAAGAATACATCGCGCGCGGCACCTACATCTACCCGCCGCAGCACTCTATGCGTATCATCACCGATATGTTCCGCTACTGCGCCGAGAACCTGCCGCGCTGGAACACCATCAGCATCAGCGGCTATCACGTGCGCGAAGCCGGCTCGACGGCTGTACAGGAAGTCGCCTTTACCCTCTCGAACGCTATAACCTATGTGCAGTCGGCTATAGACGCGGGTCTGAATATCGATACTTTCGCGGGTCAACTTTCGTTTTTCTTTAATAGTCATAATAATTTGTTCGAGGAAGTCGCTAAGTTCCGCGCCGCGCGCCGTATGTGGGCGCACATCATGCGTGAGCGTTTCCACGCGCAGGACCCGCGCTCGATGATGCTGCGTTTCCACACGCAAACGGCGGGTTCTACTCTGACAGCGCAGCAGCCGGAAAATAACATCGTGCGCACTGCTTACCAGGCCCTCGCGGCAGTGCTCGGCGGCACGCAATCGCTGCACACCAACTCGAAGGACGAAGCGCTTTCTCTGCCAACGGAGGATTCGGTGCGCGTTGCCCTGCGCACGCAGCAGATTCTCGCGTATGAAAGCGGCGTTGCCGACGTGGTTGATCCGCTGGCAGGCTCATATTATGTCGAATACCTGACCGACGCCATCGAGAAGCAAGCCTGGGAATACATCCGGCAAATCGACGAGCTGGGCGGCAGCGTGCGCGCCATCGAGCATGGCTATATGCAGTCCGAGATCGAACAAGCGGCCTATACGTACCAGCGCGCACTGGAGGATGAACGCGCCATCGTTGTGGGCGTTAACCGCTTCACGCTGGAACACGAGCAACGCCCCATCCTCATGCGCGTAGACCCCGAAGTGGGTAGACGCCAGGTAGCAAAGCTGGCAAGCCTGCGACAGAGGCGAGACAATGAACGCGCGCAGCAGAAGCTGGCCGCGCTCGAACATGGCGCGGCTGGCACTGAGAATCTTATGCCGCTCATCATTGATGCTGTCGAGGCATACGCGACACTGGGCGAAATCAGCGACACCATGCGCCGCGTTTTCGGAGAACAACGTGAATTTCGTAGTTTGGAATAGAGTATAAATCGTGTCTATGAACTTTGTGAATATACAGGCATGGAATGGAGAGGACCAGCTTACTGCTCCCATACCGCCTCGCCCGGCGCGAGACGCGGAACGTAGCCTGCACGCGCTTGATCGCGAGAAAAGTGAGTCGCCAGGCAGAGCAGAAGCTCCTATCGGGGTGTTTGATTCAGGGGCTGGTGGACTGACGATCTTATCGGCATTGCGCCAGGAACTGCCACGCGAGAGTTACATTTATTTCGGTGATACCGCCCACTGTCCCTACGGAGTGCGCGATGAGAAAGAAATTATCGAGTTGTCAGTACGCATCGGCCATTTTCTCATCGAGCAAGGAGTGAAGTTGATAGTAGTAGCCTGCAATACTGTATCGCAGTTTGCGCTGGCCGCCTTACGGGCTGCTTATCCCTCTGTCACATTCGTGGGGGTGGTGCCAGCCGTCAAGCCGGCCGCCCGCGCTACGAAAAAGGGGCGTATAGGAATCGCAGCTACCAATCAGGCCGCCAAAGCCGCCTATTTACGCCAGCTCATCGATGAATTCGCGGGTGGAATCCAGGCCTTTGCCATCGGTTGCCCCGAACTGGTCATGCTGGTAGAAGCAGGACAATTTGATGGTCCGCTAGTGGAAGAAACTGTGAGGCAGGCATTACAACCGCTACTGCGGGAAGATGTTGATGTTATCGTGCTGGGCTGCACCCACTTCCCCGCGCTGCGTCCGGTCATTGAACGCATCGCTACCCCGCGGGTGCAGGTGATAGATAGTGGATCGGCCATCGCCCGTAGAACCCGTTACGTTTTAGATACTGAGAATCTTATTCATCCAAACACAGGCGATTCCATAACGCCGGGCGAACTACAAATCTGGTGTAGCGGCAACCCTGACAAATTCAGCAAGGTTGCCAGCAAACTCCTGGGTTACGCGGTTACGGCCCGGCAGTCCAACACATAAAGGAGCAGCATGCAGGATCATCTTGCAGTCGATACAGACCAACAGTTTACCATCACGCCACAACCAAAACCATTACAGGTGCGCATCGCTCGTCATGTTTCCAACATATTAGCTCCATCTTCGATCTCATTGCCCTTCATCGTGCTGGTTGCTCTTTATCACGCGCAAAATGTGCCTCGCGCGTTACTCTACGCCCTGATCACGCTCTTGTTCGCGAGTGTCGGGCCGCTGTTCTATATCCTGATCTGCGTGCGCCTGGGCAAGATATCAGATGTGGATGTCAGTCGTCGCACCGAGCGCGCAGGGCCATTTCTCTTCGGTATTACATCAGTGCTGGCCGGTTGGCTGGCGCTCATTCTTCTGCATGGGCCAAGAAACCTGCAAGCGGTTTTGTTCATCACAGCTATGAGCGGAACCGTCATGATGATGATTACGCTGTGGTGGAAAATCAGCATCCACGCCTCGTCAATGGGCGGCGCGGCCACCATACTCACCGTCTTCTATGGCGCGGTAATGCTGCCTACTTTCCTGCTGCTACTCCTGGTAAGCTGGTCGCGCGTGGTTTTGCGCCGCCATACTGTGCTTCAGGTCGTGGTCGGCTCGCTGCTCAGCATCGCCCTGACGTTGCTCCTTCTGAAATACGCTGGATATAATCAGTAGGGACACCTACAGGCTGTTAATCTGCAACTTCTGAATTTTCATTGACTTTTACCACATTTTAGAATATAATTACTATTGTAAACAGCTCATCTACCATGCGTAGAAGGAGTAACGGTGCCGTCCTTCGGGCGGCGCTAGCCTTTTTCTTTCCAATAATTCGTGAATTCATTCTTCAATTTTCTACGTCTGTGTTCCTGCTCAACACAATAGGCAGTCCAAAGTAATATGTAGCCGCCCCGATCCGCAAGCACACAACCACATAAAATATTAAAGATATCACTCATACTTGAGTTCTCGCTTTGGATAGGTTTGTGTTAGAGCGCATTATAACATACACCTCAAGTATAAGATATCTTTTCCTTATATCAAAATTTGCAAATCTCCAAAAACAAAAGAGGGACGCGATAAATCGCGTCCCTACAAATCTAGCAATGTACGTTCTTATTTCTGCCCACTGCTCGCCGCACCGGCGCTGGCGCGTTCGGGCAGTTGCCCGGCGGCGGCGGCGCGACGGCGCGCGCGAATGGAGGGCGCTTGCGCCCGGCGTGTCGTAGCGACGGTAGCGCGCCCAACAATATAGATGAAACCGATGAGCATGGCAAAGTTCACGATGCCCAGCACAATCTGGAAGAGCCAGTTGGGTGAGCCCAGGCTGTTCATGACCAGGTAGATCAGAGCGGTCACAATGATGTTGAATAGCGTGACGGGAATGAGGATCAACCAGGCAAACTGCATCAACTGGTCAGCGCGCAGGCGCGGCAGCGTGCTGCGCACCCAGATGAAGACGAAGCAGAGCAGGTAAACCTTGATGACAAAGTAACCAATTGCCAGCAAGTTGCCAAGCAAACCCCAGCCTCCATTATTCAGGCCAGTCAAGAAGGCCACGCCAGGTCCAGAAAAGCCGCCCAGGAAGATGTATGTGGCAATAGCCGACACAATCGTCATATTGCCATACTCGCCCAGGAAGAACATGGCCCAACGCATGCCGCTATACTCCGTCAGGTAGCCAGCAACAAGTTCAGATTCGGCTTCCGGCAGGTCGAACGGCGGGCGGTTCGTCTCAGCAAGTCCGCAAATGTAGTAGATGATGAACATCAAAGGCTGTTGCAGGAAGAACCATGCCCAGGGGGTAAAACCCTGGAAAATGAAATCGAAGAAGCCAATGCCTTTACCCGGATAGACACCGCCTGTCTGGTAGGTCATCATATCGCGTATAGAGATCGTGCCAAGCCCCGAATTAGCCAGGATACTGGTCAGCATCACCACGCCGACGAGCGCCAGCACGAGCGGCAGTTCATAGGAAATCATCTGTGCCGCTGAACGCAAACCGCCGATCAGCGAATACTTGTTATTTGAACTCCAGCCAGCCATGATGACGCCCACCACGTCGATCGAACTCATCGCCACGTAGTACACGATACCGGTAGCAAGAGCTGTGCCTGGCACACTTACGTAAGGTGACAGTGGAAGCACGGCAAAGGCAGCTATCACCGGGGCCAGGAAGACAGATGGAGCCAGGATAAACAATGACTTATCAGTCTTAACCGCCCGGATATCCTCTTTCATCAGCAGCTTGCCGACATCCGCGACACTCTGGAGTAGCCCCCACGGGCCGGTATGGATTGGCCCGACACGGTCCTGCATCCAGGCCATGATCTTGCGCTCCGCCAACACCAGAATTACCGCGCTGGTCAGCACAAAGCCAAAGAATGAAAGAAAAGCCACAACGAACTCTAAGATATCCAACCAGATATTCACATTCGACGACTGGCTTGCCAGTTTTACTAGCATACTCGCGAATAACATAAGATAACTCCATAATGTATCAGGGCGCGACAAACCTGGCCCCTACAGGATGTTGTTTAGCGGTCAACTTCTCCCAGCACAATATCGGTACTTCCCAGAATGGCGATGACATCACCCATTTTATGCCCGCGCAACATCTCAGGGAGAATTTGCAAGTTGACGAAGGAGGGTCCGCGTATCTTGGCGCGCCAGGGATACTCGCTGCCATCGCTGATGAAGTAGATGCCCAGTTCGCCCTTACTGCTTTCGATGGCGAAATAGGTCTCGCCGCGCGGTGGACGCAGCGCGATGGGAGTGCGCGTCCCGATGGGACCCGCGGGCATTTTATCGATAGCGACGCGGCAGAGACGAATGCTTTCGGTGATTTCCATCATGCGCACGAGATAGCGCGCGAAGCAGTCACCCTCCTGGCGTACCTGCACGTTGACTGGGACTTCGCGGTAGGCCATATACGGACGATTGACGCGCAAATCCCAACTGATGCCGCTGGCGCGCAACATTGGGCCAGTTAAGCCGTAAGCAATAGCCTGCTGCTGGTCGATATAACCCACACCTTGAGTACGGGCATCGAATATTTCATTGCCTGTGAGTAGCAGATCCAGCTCTACCATATTCTTTTCAAGTTGATCGAGGAACACTTCGCACTCCTTGAGCCAGCCCTTGGGGAAATCATGGAGCACGCCGCCAACGCGCATATAGTTCACATTAAAGCGGCTGCCGCCCAGAGCCTCGAACAAGGAGAGAATGCCCTCGCGGTCGCGGAATGTCCACAACACGGGCGTAAACGCGCCGAGGTCAAGACCGTAGGTGCCAATAGCCACCAGGTGACTGGCGATACGCTGCATCTCGTTGGTCAGCAGGCGTATGTATTGGGCGCGCCTGGGCGCTTCGATACCCATAAGCTGCTCGACCGCGCCAGCATAGGCTGTTTCATTCAACATCGGCGAAAGGTAATCCGCGTTATCCATATAACGGATGCCCCCCATCACCGTGCGATTCTCAAGGATTTTCTCGATGCCGCGATGCAGGTAGCCAATAACGGGCGTGCAGTCCGTTACCGTCTCACCTTCCATGGTCAGGATTAAGCGCAGCACACCATGCGTGCTGGGATGCTGCGGACCCATATTGAGCAGCATTTCCTGTGATGTTATCCCCTCGGAAGTGTCATCCGTCACAGGAGGGTTGGTATTTATTGATTGATTTGTCACCATGAGTTTCCTCTTTATCGATTCATGGGGCGCAACGCTTGCGCTCCCTCCATACCTTTTTGCCGCGCAACACGTAATTTGCGAAAACGTACAAACACGCTATACGTCCAGAGCAGTGCCATCATAGCTGCCATACCCGCGAAAAGATAGTGATTCGGATCGTTGTAGAAAAACGCGAAGCTGAGTGACATGCCCCAGCAGCCAAGCGCGACCATGCCAGGCATTACCAGGCTCTGCGGGCCAGCCGCCCTTTGCGCAATGAAGCGACGATTCGCCCTCGCAGGCGACGCGGAGACGGGCGTACTTCTCTGTTCAACAGACGTGCTCTGCGCCGCGCGCGTCACTCGCGAATGCGCGTTGCCCCCTTTGGCCGGTTTCTTATTCCTTCTGGCTTTTGGCATAACACCACACTACTTTCCTTTTGTGGATTTATCCTGCCCGCCAGCGTCAGCACTGGACGACCCTTCATCGTATCCCTCGAAGGCATGCCCAAAAGTAGGTGTGCCTGGATGCAGGCGCTCTTCAAGACCCTGCCCCACCTTTTTCTGCACTACCTGTTCCACACCTTTTTGCTGGAATTGACCGGAAACAGCCAGATTCGGGTCAACCTGCGTAGTAGCAGGAGACTTAACAGTGTGAGGAACCTGGTGGAAGCTCTTCAACAGGGGATAGCCTTCAAAATCATCATCCAGCAGCATGCGGCGCAAGTCGGGATGGCCGGTGAATTTGATGCCGTACATATCGTAGACCTCGCGTTCCAGCCAGTTGGCGGTAGGCCAGACCGACACGAGGCTATCAACCTCTGGTTTTTCTTGATCGAGCCGCACTTTGATCTGGAGCAGTTGCTTACGCGTGATTGAACGCAGGTGATAGACAGTTTCCAGGTGATCGAGCATATCCACACCCGATATACAGCTCAACAGATCAAAGCCCAACTGGTCGCGTAGAAAACGACTGACAGCTACGAGATTGCCACGATCTACCTCGATGCCGATATAATCGCCCTTCATGGATTTGAGGGCCAGTTCTTTGCCGGTGATCTGGGCGATGGGAGCCAGGTCACGCGCCAGCGCAGCATTCTCGTCGCGATAGCCGGAAGCCGCGGGAGATAAACTTCTTGAACGCGGTACTATATCCATCGAATGACTCCCTTGCGCCAGGCATAGGCCAGACCGAGCGCGAGAATAATGATAAAGATGAGAATTTCAAAGAAGCCAAAGAAGCTCAATTGCTTAAAGATAACCGCCCAGGAGATAATGAAAACGATATCTACATCAAAGGCGACAAAAAGCAGGGCAAAGATGTAGAATCCCAGGGGATATTGCACCCAGGCTGAGCCAATAGGAGTTTCACCAGATTCATATGTCTGGTACTTTTCTTTTGTCCGTTTGTGAGGCGCAAGTATATAAGAAAGGGTCGTCGCGACAAACACAAAGGAAAAACCCGCGGCGAGCATAATGGCCGCGTACAAATAAGCCGGATTTATTGTAGACACACGCCTTCCTCCAAATAGCCGCCTTTATTCACGCTGAAAACAGTGCGTTCACCCCGCGTGCAAAGGCAAAATTGCTGTTTTGATTATAGCACAGGGAAGAAGGTTCAGACAATTACTACACCTGTGGAAGGTCTGGAACGGTTACGGTATCAGGCTTCGCGTGCAGGTGAATACCTGTCATACCAGTATGGCCTGAGGTCTCGGTGATCGAGACGACAATCACGCTGACATTATCTTCACCACCGCCGTCCAGCGCGGCCTGGATCAGATTCTTGCCGAGTTGCATCGGGTTAGGCTCGGACATGTTGATAACCCGCTGGATTTCAGGGTCGCGTACCATATCCCACAGGCCATCGGAACACAGCAACAGCTTATCGTTGGCCTGTAAAGGTTGTACGAACGAATCCACTTCTACCACAGGCTTTTCGCCCAGGCTGCGATAAATCTGGTTGCGCTTGGGGTGCGTATAGATGTCATCGGGCTTGATAATCCCGGCATCCACCAGGCTCGCCACGACTGAATGATCGTGCGTGATCTTTTGCAGCCCCTCCGGCTCGCGATACAGGTAGGTGCGGCTATCACCAACATTAGCGATATAGGCAGTAGCCCCAACGACCAGAGCGGCGGTCATAGTTGTCCCCATATCGGCATGTGCTTCCATATTACGTTGATGCACCGCCATATTCGCGTTCTGCACCCCTTGCACCAGCAGGTTTCTGTAGCCCTCGTCATTGAGACTGGTTCCCACCGAAATTCTTGGAATGATGTAATCGATAATATTTTGCATCGCCAGGCGGCTGGCATCCTGTCCATTGGCATGCCCGCCCATGCCATCAGCTACTACAAACAGGCCGATTTGCTGCGGCTGCGAATTATGCGCGCGCGCCATTTGCACGGCAAAGATACTATCCTCGTTAGGCTTGTGCTTGCGTTTAATGCCCCTGTCCGTCTCAGTGACAACGACCAGACCCAGGTTACCAGCCTGCAATTGCCGCACATTATAAGGTTTCGTAGCCTCAGACTCCGGCAACCCATTTCCATTCCTATCCGGGAACTCAACCGTTGGTATTTCGCTTTCGGGTCTGGACTGCGGGGCGGGCGCGTACACTTCTTGCGACAGGGGTTGCGGCGGCATTTGAGGCTGAGTAAGCGCCGGGGCCGCGGGCGGCATGGCGAAGCGGTGCAAGCCCGAGTCGGACGGCGAAAATACATAGCGACAGTTGGGGCAGTAAGTGGCATTCTCTTCGATAGGTGCCTGACAGTTAGGACAGCGCAGGTCGGCAATTGGGGCAACCGGGTTATTGACACCGCCATACTGTTGTAGCGACGCGAACTGCTGCGGCGTCTCCATCCTATCAACGCTCTGCCGCGCCCGCGTAGCATCCGCCTTAAAGCTATCCAGGTCCCTCTTGCGTTCGATGCGCTTGCGCCCGAAAAGAATACTGACCAGCAAGAAGAGCAATATCAGCACCAGCACACCTGCCGCCAGACCCACGATGAGCACCCAGCCAGTGAAGGTGGGCGCGCCCTGGTTGCCCTGCCCATTCGTCGTGGAACCCGTCGCCCCGTTATTTCCTGTCGCACTTTTTTCCTGCGCCAGTTTCACAAACGAGGCAGGCGCTTGAAAAAGAGATTGAGTATTGTTGATCAAGTTCAGTGTCTTAATAGCATCTTTATAGTTGCCCTGCTCGTATTGGGTGATGCCGGTCTTCCAATTCGTGTTAAGGGTATTGCGACTCAAATTCTGCCCTAACGCCGGCTGCTGGGGAAATGCCGCCTCCTTTTCAAGGTCCTGAATACCGGCGACGGTCACTGGCGTACTGAATGCAGACGCCTGCATACCCATCAGCATGCCATCACTTCCGATAGAGGGCATACCTGGCTCACTGGTCTGAACAGTTGCCGTGGCAGTTGTGCTGGTAGGCACGCTGCCCGGTCTGGCAGTGTTTACGATGGGGGTGAGGTATTGAGGGAGCGTGGTCGGGTCTACATTCGTGGCCGACGGCGGCAAAGCATTATTCGTTATACTGCGCGCCAGCTCGATTGCGACTGATGATCCCGTACTGGCAGGCGTTGTGTCAAGAGCGAGATAGGGCAGTACCAGAGAAGCAGCGGTATGGAATGAAAAGATCACCGCGCCATGTTGCGGCGTCAAAAGTGTTTCCTGCTGCCCCGTGGCACCATTCACCATATCACTGCACACGCCCGTGCTCGAACAGCTCAACGTGTCTAGCAAGGCAGAGAGTGGCTGGTTATTGGTAAATTCGTTGCTGGCATAAATCGCGATCGCACTCAAGCTCTCATTTGGTGAACACGTATTTTTTTTACCCGTCGCGAGGAGCGACCCGTCTGTCAGCACCCAGTTATTCTTATCAATCGATGTGGTGGCCGGCCAGCTCGCGATAATCGTCCCCAGCGTTGTGCAAGTAGTTGGCTTCGCTTTAGGCGCGCTATAGGTCAGCGACAAGCGCACAATCGAAACGCCTGACAAATCTAATACCATCTGCTGAGTAGTCGGTTGAGTCACAGCAGCGCTCCCGGCAGCGGCGAAAGCAGTCGGAGCGAGCAGCAATTGTAGTAGTATCAGCAGCCCACCGAGCATGGAAAGGAGGGGCAATCCTCTGCCCCCGCGCCTTGCAGCTATGAAACGATGCGTACTCATAATTCGCTATCACTCCCTTACGTCGCGTCTACTGGTATTGTGTGCTCTTGCCTGTGCTATCTACCGAGCCGGGCCGCGCAAGCGCAGCAACATAGCCTGCGCGGCCTGGTTAGCGGGCGCGGCCTGGACTACATAGCTACATTCGCGCAAGGCATCGGCCAGCTTGCCTTCGCGTTCATATACCTGGCTCAACAGGAACCTGGCATCGTGAAAAGCCGGATTGAGCGTCAGCACCTGCACAAAAGCGCGCTCAGCCATGGGCAATTGATTCAGGCGTAAGGCCATCTGACCCAGGTCAAAATGAGGCTCAATTCTCTTGTAACCTGGGGGAAGCTGGCGTACCGCTTCCTGGTATTCACTCAAAGCCGCATCCAACTGGCCTGTACTCTCGTAACACTTCCCCAGGCGCTGGTGTGTTTCAAAGTCATTGGCATTCAAGCGCAGCGATTGCGTATAGGGCTGAATGGCCTGCACAGGCTGCTTGCGCAGGAACAGGAAGACATCACCCACCAGCTTATGCGTTTCGGCATCATTCTGGTTAAATTGCAATGAGCGATTGTAAGCCTGAATGGCCAGATCGGGCGAAGGAGGCAGGCGACGCGCGAAAACCTGCCCGTAAATTTTATGCACTAGCGCGTTGTTAGGCTCGACACCGTAAGCCTGTTGCACAGCAGCAAACGCGGGTTCGATGCGCCCGGCGGCCAGGTGATCCAACGCGGCCCTGATAAAGCTCCCACCCGGCCCGGTCAGCCCATTGCTAGACGCGGGAGTCTGCGGCGCGAGTCGATCCACGACCTGGGGTGGCATGGGTAGGGGGGCGGGCGGCTGCGCCGTGATAGGCGGAAGATTGATGATAGCCCGCTCCATTTCGATCGCGCTGATCCAGCGCTGCTCCACAGTAGGCGAAAGCGCCTTCATAACTACTTTGTCAAAAGCGACTGAGACATCTGGCCGTAACATACGCACCGGGGGAAATGAGAAAAGCGTAGGTTTGTTGTTGGCCGGATCGTGCTGCGTCAGCACGCGATGGATGGTTGAGCCAAGCGCGAACAGATCGCTGCGCGGTTCCGGCATGCCCTGCATTTGCTCAGGCGGCGCGTAGCCTATGGTCATAATAATGGTTGACTGGCGTTGCGATTGGAAAGTACGCGCGATACCAAAGTCGATCAGTTTAATCTCATCCCGACTCGTCACCATAATGTTTGACGGTTTGAGATCGCGGAAAATAATCGGCGGATTCTGATTATGCAGATAGGCCAGGACGCTGCAAACTTGCCGCGCCCAGTTGCGCGCGCGCGCCTCGGACACGCCGCGCGCCCCGTTCACCCCCGGCACAAGCCCCTCTTTCGCGAAGACTTCCGCCAGCGTCCGGCCCTCGATATAGTCCATCACCAGGTAGTTTTTGCCGTTCGTGGGAAAGAAATCTCGCACGCGTGGGATGCAGGGATGGTTAAGATTGAGCAGAAGCTTAGCCTCGCGCTTGAACCAATCGAATGCCTGGCTGCGCTCTTCCTCATTCTGGAAATCGTCCAGCATTTCTTTGACGGCACAGACTTCATCATCAAAGCGCGTATCGATGGCAAGATAGACTGCGCCCATACCACCCGACGCAACCGCTTTTTCAATCTTGTAGCGACCAGCCTCAAGCACAGTACCGGGCGGCAGACGACGACTATAACCGCCGGCATTCCCCGCAGAAGGTGGTGTTGGCTGCACCAGCGAAGAAGCAGGACGAGATTGCGGGTTGGCGACGGGCAAAGGATATTCTGGAACCCGCCCGCCAGGGCCGCTTTGCGGCGTCGAAGGATTGCTGAGAGATGCCGCGTTATTCGGATCGGATGGATAATTACTCGCCATTTTCTCTTACACCGCTTTAATTAGATGGGTAAACGCGTTGCACTACGCCTCTTCAACTCTCAACTATCATAACATACATAAGAATGCCTGTGACCTTATGCAGAATTATTTATGGCCGCATTATAACATAATCTTTCTCTGATTACAGTAGGCAAGAATACGGTAATAATGCTCCCGGTTCACAGTACAATCGCGTCCCTACTGCCTTGCCAGTCGGTCCACCTCTTCGGCAGCCGCGACATCGGATTTCATCCAGCGCGCCCCGAAAATACCCACCAGGCCAGCTATCACCAGCGCCGGTGTGCAAGTAATCAACAGAGCCTGGCTGAGATACTGGCCGGT
>DATLSI010000272.1:0-7321 GCA_035534255.1 Ktedonobacteraceae bacterium
AGCGCTTGCATCTGTACGCGGAGGAACGATAAACGTGGAGGTCAGTTCTGGCTGCACCTGCTGGCTTGCCTGCTCTAAGGCAATAACAAAGTCTTGTACGCCTGGAAAGCGCTGCTGGGCTTCTTTGGCGAGTGATCTCATCACCACTTCTTCCACCGCCAGCAACACCTGGGGATTTTTCGCTAGTAAAGGAGGTGGAGGAGCGTAGAGGTGCTGCGCGCACAATTCGGGAAAGGAGCCGTGAAATGGACGCTCGCCACAAAGCCACTCGTAGACCACTATTCCCAGCGCATATTGATCGCTGGCAATACGCGGCTTCCCGATGATCTGCTCCGGGGCCATGTACGCCACAGTACCCGCGGCGGCTTTGGTACTCTGCGAGCTTGTAGATCCCGAAACCACAGCTATACCGAAATCGCTTAACAGTACCTCATAATGAGGGCCCAATAACATATTCTCAGGCTTGACATCGCGGTGAATTACCCTGCGATCATGAGCATATTGTAAGGCGGATGCAGCCTGTTTAATGTACGTTAGTATCTCCGCGAGAGGCAGGCGTGTTCCCTTTGGATGCCGCTGGCGCAATGTTCCATGCGGAGCATAATTCATAATCAGAAAAGCGCTATCACGTTCTATCGCGCAATCCAGTACGCGTACAATTGAGGGATGCTCAAGGGAAGCAATCAGGCGTGCTTCTTGCAGAAACTCTACCTGCTCATGCATAGCAAGCTGCGTATGCAGAATTTTGACAGCTACCAGCGATGCCAGGTGTATATGCTCTCCCAGATAAACGTCAGCAAAGCCCCCTTTTCCAAGTAGACCCACCAGCCGATAGTTGCCAAATCGTTCCCCAACACGATCAGCCATAACGTTATCACCTCAGCAATGCCGCGTTTTAATACTCTTAATCGAGAATCATATCTATTTCAATGTACCTTAACGAGATATGTAAATGAGAGCGACATCGTTAGTACAAATATGCTACTCCGATGGCCTGATAGTTATATAATAGTTATTGATTGCTTTAATCGTGACCTATCTGAACAACTGAACAGGCTGTAATAGCCTTATAAAAAGGAGCCGACAGGCATGGCAATGTCAAAGCGGTGTATACCGTATACGCCGCGTTTTCGTGAGTTAAAAGACACCGTATTCGCGCTCGTGACTACGGCTGGCGTACACCTGCGCGACCAGGAACCATTTGACCTGGAAGGTGATAATAGCTGGCGGCTCATCCCAGGCGATGTAGGTGCGCGACAATTGATGGTCACACATGAACACTATGACCACCACGATGCTGACGAGGATATCAACGTTGTGTTTCCCATCGATCGCCTGCGCGAACTGGCGGCAAAGGGCATTATTGGCGGGGTAAGTGATAAGCACCTGGGATTTATGGGGTACACCCAGCTATTCCGGGATTTGTACGAACGCGCAGCGCCGGAGATCGCCAAAATTATCTCGCGCTCGAAAGCGGATGGCGTCGTGCTTACAGCTGGCTGCCCTCTGTGTCACAGGGTAAGCGCCATCATCCAGCGCGAAATAGAAATGACCGGCATTCCTACCGTTTTGATTAGCGTAGCCCCCGATCAATCACGCCAGGCAGGGCCACCAAGAGAAATCGCCCCATATCACTTCAAAATGGGCAACAGCTTAGGCGGCCCTCATCAGCGTGATCTGCAGCGCAAAGTCTTAATGGACGCGCTCCGCCGTTGGGAGGCGCGAGAAGAACCCGGCCATGCGTGGGAAATCGCTTATCCTGAGTACAATAGTAGCGCGTGGCAGCCTATTGATCTGCAAGAGGGATAAGAGATTAGAGTTTGCGCAGCACTTCAAACAACTCTTCGTTGTCAGGCATATCGCCGGGACTGTTCAGCACCGTCACATAGCGGATGACACCCACTTTATCAATAGCGAACACGGCTCGATCCGCGAAGCCGCCAGGATTGCGCACGCCATACAGGTCAACAACCTGACCCTGTGGGTAAAAGTCCGCCAGATTGGCGATTGAGGTTCCCATTGACTTAGCCCAGGCATTCAACGCGTAGGTACTGTCCTCACTGATGCTGACTACTTCAGTGTCGTAATCCTTAAAGCGCTCAAGTTCAGCTTCATAGGAGGGAATCTGTGCGGAACATACCTTGCTGAAAGCAAATGGCACGAATGCCAGGACAACATTTTTCTTGCCGCGAAAGTCCGCGAGATGCCAGGCTTCTCCATTGCCCGTCTTGAGGGTAAAATCTGGAGCCGCGTCACCGACCTTCAGGGTCTTAGATTCAGTACGACTATTGCTTGCCATTAAAAACAAACCTCCTGAGTATATGGTTCTCCATCCTTTGCAACGGTCCCATGAGAAGGAGGGAAACCTCTTTACTTGAAACAATACGTGTTGGCGTTACTGGCTATGTTGACCATACGTCTTGCAAGGTGTACATTTTTGCATGGCAGGGGAAATATCTTCCAGACAGCACTACCAGTTGACATTTTAGCACCCCCTGAAAGAGCATGTCAAATACAAGAAACGAGGACGCGCCTGCCCGCTAAAAGCGCGGCGCGATACATCATGTTGCGAGAAGAACTGGCACAGGAACAACCGTCGGGAGAAAAGCCGCCGCCGCGTCTGACGCTGCGAGATAAATTGTTGGCGCGCCAGGGCACAATGGCTTATCTACCCATCATTATAGTGGTCATTCTCATGTTTATCGGGGCATCCTGGCAATTTACCTGGCTGCATACCGACGCGGCGCGCTACCAGTGCTACTCGCTCACCTTCTGGCTCGGTGGCAGCGCGACAAAACTGCTCCCTGGTATACAATGCGCGTACTTACCCGCCGGGACATCGACACTACCACCTTTTCACGCGCTACCACTTGAATACCCGCCACTCACGCTGGTCATTTTTTCCCTGGCTCTTTTCGCGCCCCTGGTCTTTTATCAAATGGCGTTCGCCATCTTGATGGCATTGACAGCTGTCTTCATTTACTGGCTGCTGCTGCGTTACGCCCCGCGCGGGGCAGCGTTTGCCTTCGCTCTGTATATGGTAATCGGCGCGTGGGCAACGGCTGAGGCTCGCTTCGACCTGGTGCCGGCCGCGCTCACCTTGCTGTGCGTCATCGCCGCCGGGCGCAAGCGCTGGACGTATGCCTATATCGCGCTGGCCTTCGGTTTCCTGCTGAAAATCTATCCCCTCTTATTCCTGCCTGCCCTTTTCATCGCCGAACAGATAGACGCTCAGCGCTTCTACATCCCAGCACAATCCCTGACGCTGGCATCCCTACCAGGAGAAATCTGGCACACATTACGCGGAATACGACGCTGGCAATGGAAGAATACGCTGATCTTTTTTGCGATTCTGCTCGGCGTGACCGGCTTCTTCGCGCTGCTGGACTTCCGGGGAGCTGTGCTGAGCCAGTTGAGCTACTTTGCCAATCGCCCCGTCCAGGTCGAGTCAACGGGCAGCCCATTTCTTTTCCTGGCAACCCATTTTGGCATACCGGGTCACACCGTCTACACTTTCGGCTCGATCAACATCGTCAGCGCGCTGGGCAGCCCTGTGGCACTCGTCCTCGATGTGCTGTTCGTGTCAGGCTACCTCTTCACCATTTATTTACAGTGGCGCGGCAAGCTGGATGTCACCCAGGCATTCATTGCCATCCTGCTGGTCTTCATCGTGACGGGCAAGGTTTTCAGCCCGCAATATCTCATGTGGGTCATTCCCCTGCTGGTCTACAGCGGCGCGTATGACCGCTTCTGGCTGATTACCTGGGGGCTGATCTCGCTACTCACTACCTTCATCTACCCCTACTTGTATACACGCACCCTCAACGGCCTGCTCGCGCCCTACCTGCCGGGCTTCATGGAGAGCGTGGCGGCACGTGACGCGCTGCTGGCCTTCCTGACCCTGGCCTACCTTTTCAACTGGTTCAAGGCACGAGACCGGAAAGCTACAGAGCGCGTCCAGCTTGATGTGAGCTAAAACCTCAAGACGGTGATATCTTTCAGGCTTTCACTCCTTATGGAACCAGAATACCCCGACCGCGCAATTTGCCGCTATCTAACTCGTGAATAGCGTCAATGGCTGCATCCAGTGGAAATATGGCGGTATGCAGCGTCACCTTGCCTTGAGCGGTCAGCGTCATGAGTTCCACGAGGTCGTTGTACGTCCCGACAAGGTTGCCGATGAAATTGATCTCGGTCGATATGATGTCAATTGTGGGAACATCGAGCTTGCCACCATAGCCGATGACATAGTAGCTACCGGCGCGGCGCAGCATAGCAACGCCATCTTCAATAGCACCGCCTTCACCCACAAAATCTATCACTGCCTCGGCACCCTGCCCATCGGTTATATCCTTCACCTTTGCAACCTGGCTCCCGTCTACCAGCACGGTGTGATGCGCCCCCCAACTACGCGTCAGTTCAAGCGCGGCGGGTGAACGATCAACCACGATGATTTCCGTCGGGGTCAACGCCTTGAGACACTGTATGCCGATGTGCCCCAGGCCACCCGCGCCGATGACGACCGTCTTCGTGCCTGGATAGAGTATGGAGGAAGCCTTCTTCACAGCGTGATAAGCTGTCAGGCCCGCGTCGGCAAGAGCGGCGATATCTTTAGGAGCAAGACTAGCATCCAATTTGACGACGGCGCGTGCCGTTGTTTTGAGAAAATCCGCCATACCACCATCAACAGAGATACCGGGAAAGGCCGAGTTGCTGCAATGCATATCGTTGCCGGCCCGGCAGGCGCGGCACAACCCGCAGGTGACAAGCGGATGCACGATGACAGTATCACCAACAGCCACATTGCTGACCGCCGAGCCGACCTCGTGTACCCACCCGGCATTCTCATGACCCAATGTATAGGGCAAGGTCACACCGGACTTCTCCGCCCATTGCCCCTCGATGATGTGCAGGTCGGTACGGCACAGGCCAGCGCCGCCGATGCGCACTATCACATCGTGCGGCCCCGTTACCTTCGGCTCCGCTACTCCCATGACTTTCGGAAGTTGATTGTACTCAAGCAAGCGAACCGCTTTCATAACTGCTCTCCTTCTACATCTGCGAGGACATTCTCATGTCCATAGCGTGTCTGAAATAGACCCTTGCAAAGCGCCGTGTTGAACATGATGTTCATACAAACAGCACGCGAGCGACGCATAAAATCCTTCAATCCCCCGACCATCAAGGGTTGCCCCGTATCGTCAATGATCAACGGACCAGCAGGCGCTTGCGGAAGAGCCAGCACTTCGCGTCTGCGCAGGTATTTATGGGCGCTGTTGCCAACTCCTTCCAGCCGCATTTCGCGCCCTTTTACCCTGACAAGGGCGGCATTTGCTGATTCGTCCACGCTCAGATCGGCAATTCGCAAGGAAGCGATAGTAGACTCGTCCAGTCCGACTTTGAGCATCTGGCGCAGCAAGGCATCCTGGCGCATGAGGAAGCCTTTGCGTAAGAATGTGCGGCGCAATTCCTCCAGGTGCTCATCCTCCATCGTTTCATCGGGAAACGCCTCGGCAAACGATAGTTCGCGGTTGACGCCCTGGGTGACTTCATCTTCGGCGCAGTGATCGAGCAGCGCAATATGGACATCGCCCACGCCCGGCACCTCGCGCACCCGTGAGCGCAGGTCTTTCGCCATCAGGTACGCGAAATTAGGTGAGCACCAGAAGGTTGGAAGCTTGAAGGTCACTGTCACGTCAGCTCCATCTACCTGAACGCGGTCAATGAATCCGAGCTTCACCAAAGGCTCGTCCAGTTCTGGATCGAGCACATCAGAGATCGCCGCGTAGATGCGCGCTTCGGTAATTTCAGTGTCCAGCGCTGTTGCCCCAGAATCAGTGAGCTGCATAGAGAGACTCCGCTTGCTGCGAGAAGGTATCGCTCCCGACTTTCGCCATTTGCTCATCAGGGTCAATATTATAAAGCCGTGCCGCATTCAGACCCAGAATTTTGCGCCTGGTCTCCATCGTCATCTCAGCGCCATACTCAGCTTTCAGGTCGTCGGGCATCTCGAAAGCCATGAATTTCTCAACGAGCCACTTGGGTTCCCAGATGGCATAATCGCTACCAAAGAGAATCTTATCCGGGCCAATCCAGAACAACAGGTTTGCCATCACCTCGGCAAAGTAGCGCGGACGCGAATGAATAAACGGCAGCACCACAGCCAGGCCAGCATAGACGTTGCTCTCCTGGGTAGCGATCCAGCAGAAATCCTCGATGCGGGGCAGTCCAGCATGTTCAACAATGAAGTTCAACTCGGTGAACATGGAGGCGGCGTCATCAACATCGGCTACATCGAAGGCATCGCGGTTCAGAGGATAAATAGTCGGACCTTTGTGTACGTGAATGTTGGTGATGCCGAGCTTGATGCATTCTTCCAGGTAGCGATAGGCATCCGGGTCGGAGAGCTTGTAGCCCTTCGAGTTGCCGCGCCATTCAGCCGTATAAAGCTTGACGCCCTTGATATCCCACTCGCCTTTCTGACGGCGTAGATATTCAATGCCGCGATCACCATCACGCGCATCCCAGGCCCCGTTGAGAATATAACGGTCGGGGTATGCTACCTTCATAACGCTATTCTGTTCGATGGTATTGAAACCATTCTTGTAGAAATCGATGAGGTACGTTGGTTGAAGGATGGCAAGGTCGACATAACCTTTGACAAACTGGTCATGCACCATACCCTCCGGCGTGTACTTTTCGTATTTCTGCAAGGGCCATACATAGTCCGCCGGGGAAAGGTTTTTGTGATAAGCGTAGAAACAGTCAATCCATCCTCGCCCGTACTTGTTCAACTGGTTTTCGGGGCTTGCATCCCACAGGTGAGAATGACAGTCGATAACAAAGACTTCTTCTCCGCTCGCAGTACGATACATAGCTTCTTTGCCTCCTGTTCATCTGTTCAAGTTCTCTCGTCTTTGTAGGGAACGCGCGCAAGGCAGTTGGATGTGGCCTTCTCTGGCGTGCTGCCTACTTCTTCGGCCCTGGTGTACGACGTTGTGTGGGCAATGTGGTGAATGGTATCAGACGATTCAAAGGGAACGCACTCAGCATTTTCTCTTCAGGTCGACATAAATAACCTGAGGTAATCGATAAAAAAAGCATAGCATATCAGCAGAGCGTTTTGTAGTAGGCTATTTCAAATACTGAAATACCACCTCTTGACTTGTCCGTTCCAATCACTATACTTGATATGGTGGGTCTATTGTGCCGCGTTCTCCCTATCTTTCACGAGGTAGCAGCAGATGGTAACAAAGCAGTTACAAAATGAACACATTAAGACATATCCCGCCGACCAAAAAGGTGATCTGCTCCAGACAGT
>DATLSI010000273.1:0-2685 GCA_035534255.1 Ktedonobacteraceae bacterium
TTGACGCCTGCGATGAATGCGACGCACAACAGGATGCCAACGAAGACTTCTACGCAAAAGAATGCGAATGATGCACGGTGTGGTTGTCCTTGATTGCCAGGGGTTGTTCTTGGTAGCTGAGTCATTGTCTCTCCTCCTAAAATAGCAAGGGGTTGACGCCTTCCCCTTGCGGTATGTGACGAATATACTCGCCGCTTATCTCAAATAGATCACATCGGTGCCAGAAGATATCACATTGCCATCACCTTGTGATGGATGCCATTTACAGGGACGTTTTGCCGCGCGCTACTGAAAGTTTTGCCATGTGGTTGCAACCCCAGCCCTGTTCAACGCATCAACTGTCGGCGGTCAACTAAGCGTACCGCCTTAGCAGTACGCGTAGATGGAAAGAGCATGGCATCCTCACGCTGCATATGCTCCTGGAGCAGATCACAGAATTGCAGGCAAAGATCGATAGATACACGCCCCGCATCAGCGCCTGCCAGCATCCGGTCACGCAGAGCGCGAATTTCGCTGTGCTCCACTCGGAATGGCAGAACTACCTCTTTTCCCAGCGCCTCTTCTACACTGACAAATGCGCCATCATCCTCCAGCGCAATATGCGCATCGAGTTCAGTGGTCAGCACCTGGCGCCCGGCAATGAGTTTTTCCACAAGCACCGGAATATCGGTTGCCTCCGCTGCCGACTGGATGTCAAGAAGCAGGGGGAGCAGCGTCTCGTGTTCCTGTGAGAGTGTGGTGAAAACATCGATGTTCATCAGCTTTCCTTTCTCATCTCAACACTTTTAATGCCTTGAGACCAGGTGCCATAGCAGGCTCCTGCGCGGCCTGAACGAAGAGTGACCAGCGACGAGCGGCCTGGACCGGACCTTCGCTTCCCGGTGGCGGAATCTCGCGCCCTTCTGCCTGTAGCCGCTCGGCGCGCCGCAGTCCAAGCAAAGCTGCGCCAAAGGCTCCGTTGAACTGGCCCAACCCCTGCGGCGGCAGGTTCAAGGGAGCATCGAGCTTCGCCGCAATAGCTGCCACCATGGCGGCATTCTGCGTCATGCCACCTGCAAGCGCGAAATCTTGCTCGAGGCCAACCCGCTTCATCAGTTGCACGGCGCGTCCGGCAAGCGCGCTGATCGCGCCCTGCATAATGTCCTCCGGCGCAACCCCTGTGGAGAGGTGGTTGATGACCTCGGACTCCGCAAAGACCGCGCACACGCTGCTGATCTCGACCGGCCTGGTGGAGCGGAGAGCGTATGGGCCGATATCGCCTGTGTTCAGACCGAGATAGCGCGCGGTCTTCTCCAGGAATGCGCCTGTGCCTGCCGCGCACTTGTCGTTCAGCCGAAACGCCCGCACGCGCCCGCCCTCATCAATGCGGATGGCCTTGATATCCTGGCCGCCGATATCGAGGATAGTGCGCACCTGCGGGAAATGGTAGACCGTCGCGAGAGCATGACAGGTCAGTTCGGTGATCTGCGTATGACGGAACGGGACCATGTAGCGTCCGTAGCCGGAAGTAGCAATATACGTCACTTCTTCCCTCGCGACGCCCGCATTTGCGAGGAGGTCCTCGTACACTGCGGCAGCGGCTGCCGCGGGTTTGTAGCCACTGCGACGGATGGCAGTTGCGCGCACACCCCTTGACTCGTCCATCATGACGGCCTTCGTGTAGGTGGACCCAATATCAATGCCAACAACGAGCATCATCGAACCACCTCCTCTCTCTGCTGGCGACCGGCGCGCGCGTGGTCGAGCGCGTAGAGTCCAGCGCCGATAGCTCCCATGAACTGCGCCTGCGCGCTCACATTGAGCGGCGTTCCGAGCACCTCCTGGAGCAATGCGACCATCGCACGGTTGCGCGAGACACCTCCGGTGAATGTGATTTCAGGAGCCAGTCCAACACGACGCACAAGCGAGGCGCAGCGCGTGGCAATGGAGTGATGCATACCCATCAGCACATCTTCAGGACGGTGTCCCTTTGCCAGATGCCCAATGATTTCCGACTCGGCAAAAACTGTGCAGGTGGTAGTGATCTTGACGGGCTTCGTTGACTTCAGCGCCAGTGGGCCAAGCTCAGAGAGCGGCATTTCGAGCGCAAATGACGCGGCCCCCAGGAAGCGCCCGGTCCCGGCGGCGCACTTGTCATTCATGGCAAAGTCCTTGACCTCGCCGGAATCTCCGATACGAATCGACTTGGTATCCTGCCCCCCGATATCCAGCACCGTGCGCGTCCCCGGAAACTCTGCTAATGCCCCGCGCGCGTGGCAACTGATCTCCGTCACCTGCAGATCGCCGAAGGCCACACGATAGCGGCCATAGCCAGTGGCAACCGTGAAGGCAATAGCGCTGGCCTGCAGGTTCGCGCTTTCCAGCACGCGCTGGAAGATTTCCTCCGCTGCCGTACCCATGTTGGTTTCCATATCAATGATGGCTTTGCTGACGAGAGTGCCCTGCTCATCCAGGATCACTCCTTTGGCCTGGGTTGAACCCACATCGATACCTGCCACATAGTCCATATGCGTTACCCTCCTCTAGCATTCCCGTATGCTTTGAAGATTCCTGCGTTGCTCCAGTACCTCAAAGAACGCATCCACGCGGTTCTTGATTTGCGCGTCCGACCAGTAGCGCGGATCGATCAGGTCGGACTCGATATAGAGCGTGGGCATACCATGTCTTGTCGTGACATACTCGCGG
>DATLSI010000274.1:0-10247 GCA_035534255.1 Ktedonobacteraceae bacterium
AGAGAGCTAGAGGAAAACATCAAAAAACTAGAGCAAGAAAAAGCGCAGGCTACCCCTAATGCCGTAAAACTGGAAAAGCAGAGGGCAGAGGTAAACAATTTTCTCCAATGGGCCGAAGATATGAAAGGCCGCTATCATGAAGCTACATATGACGAGAAACGCGCGGCACTACGCATACTAGGCATAACTGTACACATCCATAAAGATTGCGACAAGGAACACGAACGCTATAAAATTCAGGTAGGATTAACTCAATTGTATTCCGATATGGCACGAAATCGGTAACATGCTGGAAAAACTCATCAAGCAATATGAAAAATAGAGAAAGATAATGCCAGGGCGACCGCAAAGGTCCCCTGGCATTATCTTGTGAAATAAACGCTACAACTCGCCTGAACGAGTCTTGTTATAGGTATCGGTTAGCTCGCCGCGGGTGCGCTGGTACAGTTCGCGGCCCTGGGATAGCGCGTCAGTTGCGCGGGCGCGTAAACCCTCGCCGAGTCCACCGGTGCGTTCGCGGAGCGTAATACCCTGCTCGCCTAGCTGGGCAAGGGTATCCTCGCCAGACTGCGGTGCCAGGAGCAGCCCGGCAGCTATGCCCAACCCAAAACCTACAAGTAAACCAAAGACAAACTTCATAGCTCTGCTCTCCCTTCTAAATCTTATCTTACGGGTTCGTGTACCACCTGCTCAACCATGTCCAGCAGGTGTGGCAACTCAAAGGGCTTTTGAATCAGGCGTACCCTTTGATAATAGTCGGGGTCGCTGGCGATGAGCCTGTCAACCTCTTCAGCCTCCAGAACCGCCGCCGTGTAGACAATCACGGGAATCTCGGCTGTGACAGGATCACCCTTTAACTGCTTGAGCACATCTTTCCCTGAGATATCTCCCAGCTTCAGATCAAGAATCAACAAATCTGGGAGATTGGCTTTCACGGTGGCGAAAGCGTTTTTCCCGTCTTGCAGGATGGAAACCTGGTACTGCTCGTCCTCCAGGACGCGGCGCATCAGGTGCAGCAACTCGCTTTTGTCGTCAACAATCAGTATTTGTTTTCCCACTATACTCGGCTCATCCCCCGACCGACTGGTCGGGAAGACTTTGCCTCCTCCCGTATTTCTTACTTGTTCAACAGTAGCGAAGTCTGTTCGGGTCCATCTTGCCACTTTTCCACCACCACCCAAATACGAGGCGCGCCCTCGGATAAAGCATTGTCCCAAATTAGTGTATCATGTTCTTTTTCAACTAGCAAGATCAGTTTTTGCCGGGAAACTTTCTCTATTTGCTTGACAGGCATGGTACATTATAGCCGAGGGGGTGTAACTCAGTGGTAGAGTACCGACCTTTTAAGTCGAGAGTCGTGGGTTCGAGTCCCACCACCCTCATCACAACTCATAATCAGCAGCCATCTTCGCGCCCCACTGATTAGTATTTTTTGGCGCAACCAATCGCAGCTTCATCTCCGTCTTCCCCACATGACTGATCGGAACCAAATATACCTTGCCTGTATCGGAGAAGTACACGGCAAAGTAGTCCACCTTCGATCACCAGATCATACCGAGTATTATCTCCATAAGGAGTAAGAATGTTATAGCCGACCTCCAGGAGTCTATAGATGATGATGGCCTGGCTCCTTTCACCTAACGCCTTCTTGTTGCTTTTTGGCCCAAACATTCCCATTACTCGCTCCCGCTTGCCGAATCGTCATCTCTTGTGTAGGGTAATATAATACTACAAACCGGTGTAAAATACTCCAGTTTATCCGAATTTCTCAAGGGGAGTGGCTTCATAGCCCTTCAATATCTTCGTCGGGAAGCAGGCCCTGTCGGAAGGCGAAGATGGCCGCTTGCGTGCGGTCGCGAATGCCCAGTTTCTGAAAGATGATAGACAGGTAATTCTTGACAGTTTTCTCAGAATAGATCAGTTTTTCGGCGATCTCTTTATTGCTCATGCCGGTTGCCACATAGCGGATAATCTCTACTTCTTTCGCGGTGAGCACGCGGAGAGATGGTCCATCGCTGGTCAAGTCTGATAGACGACGATACTCATTGACAAGCGCGCCCGTCATTTCTGGCTCGATCAGCATGCCACCTTCACGCACTTTGCGTATGGCCTGCACAACCTCCTGTGACGAAGCGCTTTTGAGCAGGTAGCCCCTGGCACCGCAGCGCATAGCCTGCAAAACTTGCTGCTGTTGGCGATACATGGTCAACATTATGACTGCTACCGCTGGATATTCATGAGTGATCTGGCGCGTGACGGCCAGCCCATCTACGACCGGCATGCTGATATCCATCAACACCACGTCCGGGCGCAGCTTGCGTACCTGCTGCATCGCGTCAAGTCCGTTCACAGCTTCCGCCACCACGCGCATATCATCCTCACATTCGAGCAATTGACGCAAGCCTTCGCGCATCAAGGCGTGGTCATCTACCAGCAGTATACTGATGACCGCTGTTTTCTTGCGCTCGCCTGCTGTATTTCGTTCCGCCTCTTGAATATCAACTCGAGCAGAATTTAACGTATTTGTGTCGTTAGTATCGATAGCAACCGTTGTCCGGCGCATCTCACCTGTCTGGTTATATTGCACTACTGACTCCTACCAATATGTACAATTCGCACGCGTTTCCTGGTTTATCTATCACGCGTGTGCTTTAATAATAGAGGTCTTACTGAATAGTATGAACAACCAGGCGGTATTAAGCATCACTCACCTGGGGGATTTCTTGTGTTCCACCTTTATTTTTATGGATTGAGCGTGGCAGCGCCAGTCAAACTGACGAGAGAAAGGTAACAACATACCGATGCAAACAGGGACTGAAGAAGCGCGGCTCCTCGCTCAGGTTTATAACGAGATAGAACAACGCTTCAACCACTCAGATGATCCCGCGCATGGCTGGGAGCATATCCGGCGTGTCTATGATCTTGCAATGTACATCGCGGAGCAAGAAGGCGCAGATGGTTTTATTTGCGGCATGGCCGCTTTGTTGCATGATCTTGGGCGTCTTTCGCGTGAACACGGACAACATCATGCCGAACTGTCGGCGAGCGAAGCCTGGGCGCTGTTAAGCAGGCAAAAGGTCTCACCAGAGGCGCAGGAAGCTATCATACACGCCATTGTCGCGCACAGCTTCAGCCACGGCATCGAGCCGCGCACCCTGGAAGCCTACATTGTACGTGATGCTGATCGCCTGGACAGCCTGGGAGCTATTGGTATCCTGCGCTGGGCCATCACCGGAGCGGTGCGCCGCACTCCCAATACGCTTACCTATCACCCCGCTGACCCCTTTGCGGAACAGCATATCCCCGATGACCAGCGCTACATGCTCGACCACTTTTTTAGCAAGTTGCTCAAACTGGGTGATACCATATCAACCGCGACAGGCCACAAGCTGGCTGAACAGCGTATGGCTTTCATGCATGCTTACCTGGACGAGTTCAGGCGCGAGCTGATTCCGTAGCCTGGCTCGAATCTTCCCTGTCCATCACCACTTTCCTGGTAGTGGAAAATGCTGCGCGCCTTAATCCTGTCCCTCTGTGTTCCCGTCACTTCCGCGATATTCACCACCTTGCGCGATCCATCCGCCATACGCGCCAGGTAGATGACGATATGGACAGTGCGCGCCACCTGTTCTCGCACCGTCGCTATTGACGCCCCCGGCCGACTCGCAAGCCACATCATCTCCAGGCGGCTCAGGCAGTCCTGCAAGCCGTTAGCATAGATATTAAAGAGCGAACCATCGTACCCGGCATGCAGCGCGGAGAGCCAGACCCCTGCTTCATCGTTCCAGCAATCTCCCATAATCAAGCGCTGCGGTCTCATGCGCAACGCGCACAGCAGCAGATCGCGCATGCGTTCATGTTCGCGCCCCCCGCTATCAGGCCCGGTCAGGCGTGCTTCGAGCGAAACCACCTGCTTTTGAGGAAGCTGCAGCTCAGCCACATCTTCAAGTGTGACGATGCGTTCAGCACCAGGAATGCATGCCGCCAGCGCATTCAAAAGCGTCGTGCGCCCCGCGCGCAGGCCTCCGCAGATAACGATGTTCTGGCGCGCCCGCACGCACATTTGCAAGAAATCCGCCATCGCTTGTGACATCGTTCCCCGCGCCACCAGTTGCGTCAGCGTGGGCACGCTCTTCCTGCGCTTGCGCAGCGTGATAGTCGGCCCTTTGACCGCGCTGGGCGGCATAACCACGTTCACAAACGTGCCATCGTGCAAACGCGCGTTGGTTATCGCCATGGATGGATCGAACACGCGTCCCGCGCCGCGCAGAATGTTTCCCACGATGCGCGTCATATGCTGCTCATCCTCAAAGTGGTGAGGCGCGTCTTGCATATCTCCATCACGCTCAATCGTGGTGAGGCGCGGACCAACCGCCAAGATCTCCGTCACAGATTCATCGCGCAGCAGCGCCGCCAGCGGACCAGCTCCCAACGCCTCATCTATCACATTCTGTATCACCTGCTCAGCCTCAGTCAGGTTATAGATCTGATCGGCCAGGGTGGGTTCGACTCGCAGCATATCCACGACGCATTTCCGTGCCATTTCTTCCAACTCGCTATGCTCTCCTTCGACGGCTGTTTGCCTGCGCGCCAGTTCCTGGCAGACGCGCTCGCTCAGACGACAAACGACTGACCACAGCCGGTGTCCGGGAAGAATAGTCTCATCTTTTGCCGACCTGTCTACGCTTGCCCTGTCCGCTGCCATCATCTCACCTACTTGATTGTTCAGGTGAGATGGCAGCTGTACATCATTCAACCACGCATCTTCATCCCCGGACGGTAACGGCTCTAGCGCCTCCATGAGATAGGGCGATACGGCCAGTGACTGGCTCTGTGTATCCCACATGAGGCTGGAACGCTGCGTTCGCGGTACGAGCGGGGGCATCGTATAACGATTCGTGATGCGCATTGCCCCACGCGTACCAGGTCGCGAACGCGGGATACGCGCGAAAGGCACGGTTGCCTGTGATGTATTTCCAGTTTGATCGAGTTGCATATCTTACCTCTGATTGAATTTCCTTAATTCCAGTATAGCGAGTCAACAATATCTATCCTTACAGGGCAACACGCACAAAAAAAGGGAGCAGCGTTTACTGCTCCCTTTTTGTATCGACAACCTACAAATTTTAGTCCAGGTAGTCCTTCAGTTTGCGGCTGCGGCTCGGATGGCGCAATTTGCGCAGAGCCTTGGCCTCGATTTGACGAATGCGCTCGCGGGTGACGTGGAACTCTTTGCCCACTTCCTCCAGCGTGCGGCTGCGGCCATCATCCAGGCCGAAGCGCAGTTGCAACACCTTGCGCTCGCGCTCGGTCAGGCTATCCAGCACATCCTCCACCTGCTCCTTGAGCAGTTGGTGGCTGGCAGCATCGGCGGGAGCCAGCGCGGTATGGTCTTCGATGAAATCACCCAGGTGGCTGTCGTCCTCTTCGCCGATTGGCGTTTCCAGGCTGACCGGCTCCTGGCTGACCTTGATGATCTCGCGCACTTTCTCCGGGCTGATCTCCATCTGCTCGGCGATTTCCTCGGACGTAGGCTCACGCCCCAGGTCTTGCAACAGGCGGCGGCTGATGCGGATCAGGCGGTTGATCGTCTCCACCATGTGAACGGGAATACGAATCGTGCGAGCCTGGTCGGCAATGGCACGCGTAATCGCCTGCCGAATCCACCACGTCGCATACGTGCTGAACTTGTAGCCTTTCGTGTAATCGAACTTCTCGACTGCGCGAATCAGGCCGATATTACCCTCCTGGATCAGGTCCAGCAGGCTCATGCCCCGACCAATATACTTTTTCGCTACACTGACGACCAGGCGTAGATTGGCCTCGGTCAGGCGGCGCTGGGCCTCCTCACCATCCTCGATATTGCGATAGTCACGCATGGTTGCCGGCTTGAGCTGCTCCCAGCGCCCGCGCTCCATACGACGGGCCAGGCGCACCTCTTCCTCCGCGGAAAGCAGGGGAACGCGCCCAATCTCGCGCAGGTACATGCGCACAGGATCGTCAAGGCTGCTCTCAAGATCAGCTATTACAATGCCAAGACCATCATGCAGATCGTCCCATTTACCACGCGCTATCTCCTCGACATCCACCTCGTCCTCTGGCCCCGGCTCCCAATCTACGGGTGGCTCTTTGCTTGGATCCAGGGTGTCCATAGATTCCTCGTCCTGTATCTTAAACAGGTCAAACGACTCAGTCGTATCAACAGGAGTTACAAAGCTGCCTCCCGTGGCGGCATGCGTATGACCACCAATCGCGCCTAGAGTAAAAACACTATCAGTCCCGTTCAGAAGGGCATCGTCCAACGTGCCCACATCAAACAAACCATGCAAGGGTTCCGTGTTCATACGATCATGGTCTACTAACTTTAACACTTCTTCTTCATTCACCATTTTAGCATCCCCTTTCAGAAAACAGGCGTTCTGTATGGATAAACGAATAACAACGGTAACATCCTGTCTCCCGATCCTGGTTTCTCACGTAACGCCTGGGCCAGTTTGCGGTATCCAGACCCGGCAGGATAAAAAACAAGCATCAATTGATAATAAATGAGTTCACTGGACAACTAGCCGTGCAAATGCATGGCGGAATCAATCGTTCGCAACTCTCGATGAATTGTCGAAAACTGCTGCCGGAACTGCTGCACCGCCTCAACTTCCCCGGCGTTTTCAGCCTCTCTCATAAGGTACTGTAATTCCATATTCAGTTGTAATAAACGCGCCCGCTTGAGTCGGGTTGCGCATTGGACTGCTGCTTTCACCAGTCCTGCCCCATCTAACGGGGACCGCGACTCAACGCTTTTCCGCGCTCTGTCAATAGTTGTCAGCAGCGCAAAAGGCACAGCTTGCTCTATGGATTGAAATAAGGGGGTAGAATCACGTTGACTCATTGAGTTGAAAATGCGGTACAACTCTCGCGTGTCTGTCCCTGCAAAGTCACCATCGTTTATTATACCACAAACTTGCGTGCTTAGCTCAGGATTCGACAAAAGTAGCCCAATCAGGTAGTCCTCCCATTGTACCTTATCTTTACCACTCCTGTCAAGTCCAAATGTTCTATTCCCCACAGTACTACGCCGATTGGCCAGGCTCTCTTCATCTCCACCCGTTTCCACATCTCCTGCCGCGTTCTCGCTGGCCTGGTGATCCGGCAAAAGCTGCCTTTCTCTCCACCCTCCCGGCCCTTCACCGTCGCGGCGCTGCTCGCCGCGATCAGAAAATGCCGCCGTGACGCCTGGTGTTTTCTGCCCGCGCAGTACGCGCTGCAGTTCTTCGTTGAGAGTTCGTTCGTCTATCCCAATCATGCTGGACAGCTTTTGAATATAGGCGTCGCGTTTGATACGGTCGGAGATCGCCCCGATCACAGGTAACAGGCGTTTGGCCGCCTCCGCTTTTCCATACGGCTGCTTGAGTTCCAATCCTGCCGTTTTCGACACAAAATAGTAGTCTACGAGCGGCAGGGGATGAGAAATCGCATTTGACCACGCTTTGAAATCGCGCCGGATAAATTCGTCTGGGTCCTCGCCGGGCGGCAGTTGCGCCACGTTGATTTCCGCGTCTACTTGCTCTTCCAGCCGAATGATGCCGCGCTGTTCCTGGCGTCTTTTGCCCCTGGTAGTCGTTATAGATTTCTCCGAAACTACCGGCACTGGCACAATTGTACGATCAAATGCTTTCAATGCCTCTGAAATGCCGCGTTCAGTAGCCGCTTCTCCCGCCGCATCCGGGTCCAGCGCGAGCGTTACCTGCTTTGTTAGATTTTTCAACTGTTGAATGTGCTTTTCAGTGATGGCGCTGCCAATGCACGCCACCGTCTGTTTTGTCCCATACTGATGGGCAATCACCGCATCCACATAGCCCTCAACGATAATTACCTGTTTGGAAAGTTTGATACTCTCCCTGGCCCGATCTAGAGCATACAGCACGTTGTTTTTCTCAAACAACAGGGTCTGCGGCGAATTGAGATACTTGGGCTGACCATCTCCCATCGTGCGCCCGCCAAAACCTATCACCCTGCCTCGCGTATCCCGGATAGGGAAGATGATGCGATTGCGAAAGTAATCATACACGCCGCCGCTTTTCCCCTCGCCATTGTTCCCGTCTGCTTCTTGCGCAACCGACGCCGCTCTGCCCATCTCACGTTCACGCGCTAATCCGCCGGTCACAAGTTCACGTTCGCTATACCCCTGCCCTAACAGATAGCGACTCAACCCATCCCATTGATCGGGCGCGTAACCCAATCCGAAGGCAATCACCGACTCGGATGTGATACCGCGACTCTGTAAGTATGCGCGCGCATCATTCGCGTCTCTGGCGCGCAGCAATACCTGGTGATACCACAACAACGCGTCCTCGTTCAGCTTACGCAGTCGCTCTTTAGCGGCGCTACGCTCGCGCTCTTCCTCCGGGTCCCTGCTACTCTGATCTTCAACCGCGACGCCTGCCTTCTCCGCCAGGTAGTGCAGCGCCTCTCGAAAATCGATCCCCTGCTGCTTTTCTACAAACGCGAAGACATCGCCACCCTCGTTGCAGCCAAAACATCGCCACGTTTGCGATTCCGCGAACACATGAAACGATGGTGTGCGCTCGTTGTGAAACGGGCAATGACCTCTGTACGACTTTCCCGATTTCTGAAGAGCAACGACAAGCCCTATCTCTTCCACCACGTCTATCTTTGCTTTGATCGTCTCAATCAGCGGTGTCATGATATTCCTTCAGCCCAACGCGGTGTTAACGGCTTGCTACTTCTCTCACAACAATATAACGAGCCATACAAGAGAAAGTTGCGTCATTCTATACGGTTCGGCAAACTAATTGTAACAACTGAACCAATTGTCCTATTCCCCATCTCTGTTGCGGTCTGATCTAATGCATATATATTCAGAAACAGTGCGTTTCACATCATATTGTAACCACAGTAACAAACCAGACTTATCCACATATCCACAATCCCTATCTATTAAGATTCTTATTTTATAAAAATATATAAAGTATCGTAACAGTAGTAGGGGCTGTGGATATGTGGATAAGTCTGTGAAACATAGCTTTGTTTCATAATGCCATACCCTGCTTATCAGCCTGGAGAGCCATTTCACACGCGGTGGATAAGTTATCCACCATCTATCAACAGGGGGATACTTTGAGGATAAACAAGAGGTCGCGGTGGATAAAATGCAAGCTTCTGGGGATAACTTTTTCTCCTGGTAACACCTGTGGAGAGAATGTGGATAAGTTATCCCCATTCTCCGGGGATAACTTTTTGAATTATCCCCCACTCGCGTAGGATGTGGAAAACTTATCCACCGGGATTGTGGAAAACTTTCATCTCATAATAATGTATCCGGCAGAAATATCTCGCGAATCCATTGATGTGACAATATCAGATATTACCTGTAATTCAGATAGAACAGGTAAAAAATTTCCGAACGCACTTTTGCACAATTTTGAGCGGTTGTCCACAATTTTGCCCGATTTATCCACGTTTTTGAGGTTTTGCCCGCCCTTATAAAGAAACCAGCCGCATTTCATGTTTCAATTCAATGTTTTACACCGCCGCCGCCTTTGTGGATAGTGTGGAAAACTTGTCCACAGAATATGTGGATAAGTGACTGGTTGGATGGCTGCTATGTGGATAGTGTGGAAAACTTATCCACTGCGAATGTGCATAAATGGGAATTAAGAACATGATCTGTGGATAGTGTGGAAAACTTATCCACTGCGAATGTGGACAAGTGTTTGGTTGGATGGCTGCTATGTGGATAGTGTGGAAAAGTAGTCCACAAGGATTGTGGATAAGTGACAGATGAGGGATGACTCTGTGGAAGATGTGGAAAAGTAGTCCACAAGGATTGTGGATAAGTGATAGATGAGGGATGACTCTGTGGAAGATGTGGAAAACTTATCCACAAGGATTGTGGAAAATGCATATTCTGAAAAAATGCTTCCAGGGATCGAAAATGAAACGAATTTCAGTCTTTATAGGTAAACAAGGATGGCCGATCACTACATCCGGTCATCAAAAACCACTGTGGAAAAATGGAAGTGAAAAAATGTAATAAACGCGTCAATCACCAAAAGTTATCCACAGAGAATGTGGATAACTCAGTGAATAAATGTGCAGAAGTGATGAAAATGTATCAGACTGAAAGCACCTGCTCGGAGAAACGCACTCCTATATTCGCCAGCAACTTGTAGACGCGTAACAATTCAGCGGTGCTGAGCGCGGATGCAACATATGTATATGGGCGCAGT
>DATLSI010000275.1:0-8906 GCA_035534255.1 Ktedonobacteraceae bacterium
TTTTATCCTTCTCTTCCACGTTTGATTGCCCCGCTATTATAACAGAAAGCGCCATATCGTACCAGACAAGCGCATCAATGTTGCCTGTACTCCTATATTGTGTTACAAGCGACTTCTCATGAACGTTCTCTAAACAAGATAGGGTAGATCAATGCGCCAGATACAGGAAAGACATGACACAGACAGGCAATTTACAGCAACAGAGTGCAGAGACCGGCATTGAGAATAAGCCTCAAAATGCCATACAGCATTCGCCTTTGCAGCGGCTCGCGCAATTGTTATCGGCGAACTGGCTGTTGTGTGTGCTTGTATTTGGCGCGGCGCTGGGCTTTGACCTGTACCGATTGGGCAATGCGAGCATCTGGTTCGATGAAGCCTTCTCGGTAGAGCTGGCGCGGCAGCCGCTGCCTTTGCTGTGGCATATTATCTGGGGTCCTGAGCCAAATATGGAACTCTACTACCTGTTCCTGCACTTCTGGCTCGGCCTGACCGGCTTGCTTGGTTTCAATCCGGTCGAAGTGGTTGTGCGACTGCCTTCGGCCATATTCGCGGCGCTGGCTTCGGTGATGGTATTCTTGCTGGGGCGGCGTTACCTGGGGCTGGTGGCAGGCATCACAGGCGCGGGCCTCTACACGCTCAACTACCTGCAACTGACCTATGCCCAGCAAACACGCGCCTATAGCCTGCAACTCTTACTGATTTGCATCGCCTGGTACGCTCTTTTTGCCGTCTTCACGCGTGAGACACGCACAAAACGTTGGTGGGCCTTCTTTATTATCGCGAGTGTCCTGGCAGTGTACGCGCACCTGTTCAGCCTCTTGATTCTCTTAGCGCAGGTGATAGCATTTGGCGGTCTGCTCGTTCTGCCTGGTCCCTGGCGTGCTATAGCGTGTCGCAAGCTGCGCGCCTTCATCGTCTCGCTGTTGATAGTCGGGGTGCTGGTAATACCCCTGCTGCTGGAAAGCTTGCATGGCGCGAAAACCGGCTGGCTACCCATACCGCACCTGCACGAAATTGTCAACCTCTTCCAGTTGATTACCACGAGCAGCAACACCTACCTGCTCATTCTCTTCGTGCTGTGTTCCTGCGCGCTGCTGGTGGCGCTGCTGCCCCATATGCAAAATTCTGAACCATTGTTGGAGCGTGTCACCTTTTACCGGTCAGGCGACGAACAGAGCGCGTTAAAAATACAGCAATTTTTGCCGGTGGCATTTGCCCTTGTCTGCTGGTTCTTTGTGCCGATCATTGTCAGTTACGTGGTCTCCCAGGGTTCAATTCGTCTCTTTTCGAGCCGTTACCTTGTGACCGTGCTGCCGCCCCTCTTCCTGCTGGTGGGGTTGACGGTTGCCGCGCTGCGCTGGCGCGTGGCGCAGGTCGCGCTTGTGCTGGGATTGTTTTTCATCGCCCTGCATTACGTTCCCATCTACTATAAGAGCGCGCAGGTCGAGGACTGGAACTCGACAGTACACTGGCTGGAACAACGCTACCAGCCGGGTGACGGCCTGGTCTGTTATGACAACGATGTAGAGCAGGGCTGCCAGATTGCCGTCGAATATTACTTGCACGCCTATCCGAGCGGGGCGCAATTTAGCAGCGACTCGCCGGGCGCGTTCTCCTGGCAAAACTTTGGCCCGGTGAACCCGGCGGTGGGTTCAGCCGCGGCGGTTGACCCGCGCGCCCTGGCAACCTATGCCGCGCAGCATCCGCGCCTGTTCTACATCGTTGGGCGTGTCCCTACCGACACAGCGGCGGCCCAGTCTCAGGCCGCCCAAAAATGGCTGGATAGCCATTATCACTTGCTGGGGCGCATTCACACACCGACGGTCACGATCAGCCTGTATGGGACACAGTAGAGAAGGTGTGTACCAGTCTATACACGTGTGCTACCATTATAGTAGTAAAAAATGATGGAGATAACACACAAAATGAGGAGCCGATCGTGTCCAATACCTTTGAAGAACAATATGCCCCTACGCTGAACGAAGTCTTTACTACCCACGCGCGACAGCAATTACAACAGGGGGTGGATGGGTTGGCAACGGCGCGCGACTACGCCGAGCGGGGCAAGCCTGATTTCGCGCTGGCCTTCCTGCTGCTGCTTGATATTCCTGAAGACGAAAAACGTGAAGTGCTGGCGCGTGCCTACGAGCGGCGCGCCCGGCTCTCCGATGAGAAGGCGAAGCAGCTCGACAAGCAATTTCACCGGCCATTCCCATTGATAAAACTGGAAGCACAGAAAGATCGGGTGACAGCCAACGCTATTCGCGGTAGCCAGCGCCCGCGTGTTGAATCGTAGCCATCCAGAGAACACGCTATCGGGATAGCCAACTACGGTTAGAATTGCGGATTCGCGAACGTAGTAATATATTGTGGGGTTGAACCGGGAACTTCGCGCGCTCCGCTAGCGTCACAGTTTTGTGATCTATTGCATATTTTCCCACGCTGTTTTCATGTTATGCTGAAAATGATTGCTTTTGCGTGTGGAAGTCTGTTAGCGAATCTAATGATGAGTTATGATTTATTGTTTAAATCCCAAAAAATCGCATGAAAATAGCGGTATATTCACTTCTAACGACACTTTATCCGGCGCGAACGATGCCCAGGCATCGGTGGCGGTTGAAGAACGGGTTGCGTGCCGCTTTTGTAAATATTTGCTGCAAGACGCGCCTCTGGGCGATTGCCGCGTAACGCGCTGGATTGGTTCGGGCGCGTTTGGCGATGTCTACGAAGCTGAGCAGTTGCCGCCTTTGAGCCGGCGTGTGGCGATCAAGGTGATGTCGCTTGAGAGGGTCGGCGATGAGCAATCCGTGGAGCTTTTCGAGCGTGAGGTAGGAGCTATCGCGGCCCTGGATCATCCCAATATTTTGCCTGTGTTGCGCGCGGGCTTGCTGGAAGATGGCCGCTCCTACCTGGTAATGAAATACGCGGCGCATGGCTCGCTGCAGAAGTTTTCCTCGACACTTCCGCAGGAACTTTCTATTCTGCCCACTGTCAAACCTGCCAGCGAAGCCATTTCTGGCGGTGGAGCGCCAGAAAATGCCTCGGTTGATACCATTATTATTGAGGATGAAGCAGGTGGGGGCGATGTTTCTGATGATGATTTTGATGAGAGCCGCACGGTTGATCTCGTGGCAGGTGAGAGCTTGCATATGCTCACCCCCCGGCAATTATTGCCTTTCGTGGAGAGCGCGGCGGCGGCTCTTCACTACGCGCACCAGCATAACTTGATCCACCTGGATGTGAAACCCGCTAACCTTTTGCTGGATGGGAACGATCACCTCTTGCTGGCAGATTTCGGCGTCTCGGTTATGCTGGACAGCTATACGCATGCTTCCCTGCACTGTTACGTGGGAACACCTGTTTATACCGCGCCGGAACAGTGGCTGGAGCAGCCGCGCCCGGCCAGCGATCAATACGCGCTGGCCATCACCTGTTACCAGTTATTGACGGGCCATCTCCCTTTTACCGGCAATTTGTACTCCATTATGCATGGACACCTGCGCACACCGCCGCCGCCGCCGCGCGAATGGAATCCCACTATTCCAGAGCAGGTAGAAGCGGTCATCCTGCGCGCGCTGGCTAAAGAACCCAAAGAACGCTACCGGGACATGCTGGCCTTCGCCACTGCCTATCGCGAGGCGGTAGAGTTGGCAGCTAACACGCAGACCGACGCGCAGGGACAGGACAGGGTCAAGCCCGCCCCATACCCCACTGCTGTAGAACCGGCAACGAAAATGCGCGCAAGCGAGGATGAAGCTGCTTCCAGGTTATTCAGTCAGACAGCGACCATTGACGACGAGATTGTGCCTGTTCGGGAGAGAGGAAAATTGCCAACACCACCGCCCAGGAGGAGCCGGATGCGCGTGGTAATATTTGTCTTACTGGCTTTTTTGCTGGTGAGTGGCGGTACGCTGGGCGCGCTGCGCGTTTTCAATCCCTGTTTGATGGGTATCTGTCCCGGTCTGAAGGTCAGCACGAACGTGGTGGACATCACTAACAACGCGTCGCAGGCCGTAAAAATAACGAATAGTGGAACGGCAGATCTGCATTGGAGCGTCACACAACCGGTCAGTGTCTCCTGGCTTGCCTATAGTCCGCCCGGTGGAACGTTAGCCACTGGCAAAACAACCACGCTGACGATCACCACCAACACGAACAACCTGCCGGGAGGAGTCGATAGCATAGTGTTGCAAATTGTAGGTCAGGGTGTGACTGCGCAACCTATCAACGTACAACTGACGGTGCAGACAGGGTTGAGCGATATCGCGGCGACAGTCAGCGGGAACGATTTCATCTTTGACCAGGCAGGACTGCATCCTGCCTCGCGAACCATTACTATAAACAACCACAGTAGCCAGCCTTTCAACTGGTATATCGAATATAAAACCAGCAACTCGTGGCTACAGATTGCGCCGGAACAGGATACAGTGCCGCCCGGTGCAAAAGAAACCTTGCGTGTGACGGCGAACGTACAGAGTCTTTTAGCATCTCCACCCAATAGTTACCTGGCGGAGTTTACCATCCTGGGCAGCCTCGGCCAGTCGGACCCGGGTATTTTGAGCCAGCTGACGTTTACCTTAGAGATGAAGCAGATAGCGCCGACTGTGACGCCGCAGGTGACTCAGACGCCGACAACGCCCGCGTTTCCATCAATAACGTTTAATGCGCAGTCACCACAATCGACGGGCGCGCCTACTATAGACCGTTCGGGTCATAGCATGGTGTGGGACGATCATGATGACCTGTTCTTTGTCTTCGGCGGCATAGATAGCGCGGGTAATTTGCTCAATGATCTCTGGTCCTATAACCCTCTGACGGGTCAATGGACGCAGATCGACGCCACAACTCCTACCGCCGGATCGTGTGCCGGTGGCACTCAACCCGCGCCGCGTATGAACGCGGCAATGGTATGGGACAGCGCTGACCAGCAAATCTTGCTGTATGGAGGAGTTGGTGCCAATACCCATTACCTGGGTGATCTTTGGTCTTACGCGCCGTCGACTGGGGCGGGAAGTTGGAAGCCACTGGCCTGCAGCGGCAATGGGCCAGGAGCGCGCGCAGCCAATGCGATCTGGAATGGCAGCCAGATGCTGCTGCTGGGCGGGATGAATAAATATGGCCCTGTTGGAGATTTCTGGTCATATACTCCTGGCGGCGGCAACTGGCAAAGCCTGGGGGTATTGCCGATGGGCGCACGCGCCTATCAAACACTGGCCTGGGATGCTACCGATAACACCTTATTTGCCTTTGGCGGCGTTGATGCCAGTGGGGCGCAGAGCGATGATTTCTACTCCTATAGCGCTAACGCGGGCTGGACGCCAATTATTCCACTGAGCGCGTCGAATCCGAAAGCGAGGCAACAGGGTATTGGTGTATGGGACAGCAAGGATGACATGCTGCTCATGACAGGTGGCTGGAATGATAGTGATCAATCGGGGCCGTACTGGGGTTTATGGGCTTACTACCCCAAAGAGAACCAGTGGGATTTGCTGACCCCTTTGAATAGTTCCAACAATCACATCATGCCGGGGCGCACTGACTCCGCCATGGCCTGGGATGCTACCGATCAGAAAGCCTTTATCTACGCCGGAGCAGGTAATGGCAAGACAGGCAGCAGCCTGAACGATTTATGGATCATAACGAGTACAGCATAGGTTCTGCGTCCTTCCAGGTGAAGTGTAGGGACGCGATTTATCGCGTCCGCGTTGGCGCGTGCCGGAGTGGGCGGACGCGATTTATCGCGTCCCTACACATGTGTGTCCCTTTTCACCCGGAAGAATGCAGATCCCATTATTAAGCTATGTTTTCCTGTTCAAGCATGTCTCTCGCCTGGGGGAGTGGCAGCGGCGGTAACTGGTCAGGGCGCACAATAGGTAATTGCCGGTAGAGATCCGCGCCCGTCAGGTTCGCGGCGTGCCAGCTTTTCACATTGCGCAGGTCGCTGACAAATTCAGGTTGCAGATCGATGCCGAGCGCCTGCCAGACCAGGCTGATAGAGCGGCGCGCGAAGGCGATATTATTGCGCGGCTCGATGCGATCCACGTCTTCAAAGAAGAACCCGCAGCTGGTAAAGCTGCATTGCTGGTAGTATTGGGCTTCCAGCAGGAGCAGGGTACGCTGCACTAATGCCGTATCGACAGAGGATTTGCCGTAGCGCGCCCAGAAACTCTCTAAAGGTTCCCAGCCATTACGTACTGGCAGGTAAGCATCACGCGCTGCCCACGGATCGATCAGCGTCTCGCTTGCATAACGCTCAAAGAGCGGGTTGTTGCGAGACGCGAGATTGCGCAGGGCGCGGTTCAGATCGCCTTTCCAGCTACTATCGTTCTCGGTGCATTCGCAGCCCGTATCCCAACGTGCCACGCCATGCCCGCAGCTCCACGCGCTCGGCAGGCGCAGTGTAACTTCTTTGGTGGCCGGGTGCATGAGCATGTAGCGTTCCAGCGTGCAGATCTCAAATCCGTAATCTGGCGCGCCGGTTCGCAAGAGATGGGTCAGGAATTTGTCGCGCCAGGGTTTATGATGGCCGTAGAGTTCGCCGTCGGTGGCGATCAGGATAAGTTGTGGTTCGTCCGCGTTGAGCTTGCCCTGCTCAAGATGTTCTGGCAGGTAGCTGGTGGCGAATATATCCGCGTTGCTGGTGGTGTTCCAATCGAAGGAGACACCGCCTGAGAGCGGCGCGTTAAAGAAAAAGACGGTGATGCTGCGACCATCGCGTAGTGGCAGGATATACGGCTCAGTCGGGTCGATGGACGTAGCGGCCTGCCAGGGCGCGAGAATGGTATAGGTGATGCCATTCTGCGCGAGCAGGTCGAGGCTCTCCATGTCAACTGCTGTTTCCGCCAGCCACATGCCGGTTGCCTTGTGTCCATAGCGGTGTTCAAAGTCGCTCAAGCCCCAGACGATCTGGGTGCGCTTATCGCGCGTCGTGGCGAGCGGCAAAATGGTATGGTTGTAAGCCTGCGCCATGGCATTGCCGACCCCGTAACGCGCCATGTGTTTGTGATCAGCCTCGATGATGCGAGCATACACGTCCGGGTGCGCGTCCTCCAGCCAGGAAGCCAGGGTTGGGCCGATGTCAAAATTGATATCATCAAAATTGCCAGCCTCGGCGTTCGGACGATAACATTCCGCAGTGATCTTCTCGTTGAAATTGGCGTAAGGTGTCGCGGCGGGTTCAATAGGAACCTGTCCTGTGAACGGGTCGTCACGCGGCGGTTGATAAAAATGCCCGTGCAAACACAAGTATGCAGGGCCGCTCAGTTGTTTTTCGTTTGTGTTTCTCAAATGTGATTGATCAAGCATAGAATTCCCTTTAGTTGTGTAGCCAACAGTAGCTATTGCACTGTCACTACGAGAACGTAGCACGAATCCTTTCTTTCTCTTCCCAGTGCTTCAGATTACGATGTTACCATCTATTATACTCTTAAACCACTACTATCACGATTCTGTAGGAGCAGAGGTTTCAAATGACCAAAAACGGTTGCCATATGTCCTGCTGAGCTTTACCAATCGAATAGGATAATCATGCGTCCCAACGTGCATGATAATTTCCCCATTCGGCATTTACGCGCTCCATTCGGGGCGCAGCATTTTACTGCTCTGCGTGCTGAGCAAGAACTCCTCGTAGGCCTGGCGCAGTTTGGGATAGCGCAGCAGGAAAATGCCGGCGTATTCCTGGGTAAGCTGGCGCGGCTGGCGCAGCAAGCGCATGTTCACATCTTTAAGCAAGCGATTGCCTTTCTTCCCGTTGCAGCTTTTGCAGGATGCGACCAGGTTCTCCCAGGTGCTCGGGCCTCCGCGCGAGCGCGGGATCACGTGATCGAGCGTCAGTTCGCGGCTGCGCTTGCCGCAATACTGGCAGGTTTCGTCATCGCGCAGCAGGATATTGGAGCGCGTGGGCTGTAACGCCAGGCGTGGAACCCGCACATTGGCAAGCAACTGCACGATAACCGGGCGTTCCAATTCGAGACGGCGAGCCTGAATGCTCTCCTCAATCACCTGACGAACACTCTCATCTACAAAGGTCACTTTTTGCTTGGAAAGCAATACGATGAGACGACGTTCAGGAATGACTGAAAGAGGTTGGAGTGAAGAATTCAATACAAGAACAGCCATGAATGACTTCCCTTCCTCTCTGTCAGAGCCGAAACCAAGTGCAGGCAGCGAGGGAGAAACTTGATAGGTAAGATTGGGAAGGGGAACGTCCCGATCCTTCAGCTTCTACCGCCGCCTGTGACGACGACTGGACGGATAGGGACTTAGACTGTTTGCGCGGCCAGGGAGTTGTGGCACTGCGAAGCATCGTCCACCCGTCCATTGTCCTGCTAAGGAACATTGGTAGGCGGCGTTCAAACAGCAACATCCAGGTTGCCTGGCTCGTTGCATTTGACCTGCCCGCATCTTTTTCTCCTGAGACCTGATCTGCTGACACCTGTGTTGGTACGCAAGTGTGCCATCCTGGTCGGGGTGAGAGGACTTGAACCTCCGACCTCAGCGTCCCGAACGCTGCGCGCTAGCCGACTGCGCTACACCCCGATTGAACAATTCCGTGCAAACGATTCGCTGGCCCTATCCAGTGAACCATCTTGAGAGCGCATGCCTTGTTTTGCTTTAGTACGCTTGTAAAGCGTCTCTACGCAAACTCCGCATACACCTCCCCTACTATCAAGCATAGTATAGCATACCCTGGCAATCTTTGACAATAGGCGAATCAATGGGCGAGTGGAGTTTACATTTTTGCATCAGGCACGCGCGAAGTGATACCAGGGCGACCGCCTGACTTTTTATCACAAGTTTAATTGAGAAAGTAAAGGTGCAAGATGAACGCCTTGCAGCAGTGTTTGTATATGCAGCCATCCTCGCCACAGGGTTTTCCACCCTGGGGGGCCATCGCTTTTGCGGCC
>DATLSI010000276.1:0-9470 GCA_035534255.1 Ktedonobacteraceae bacterium
CCTACCACCCATATTGCGCGTCGCACCGCCACCAAACGCTCTCACCCTCGGATGCTCAGTTGCTTTGCGCGTGGCATACTCATCATTGTCGGGTCGTTGATCTGCGGCAATGGGCTGGTCGTCGGACGATTTTTTCCCGAACCCTGGCCTTCGTCGCCACCTGTTGGCAAGAAATCGACGACGAAGAAACGGGCGGCTCATCCCGCTCAGCAGGCCGCTTGATGAAAAAACCTACTGTTGAAAGGCCTGGTGCCTGTCCTCGTCGGGGTGCTGATCCAATGTGGCACCAGGAATCCTGCCGGAATCGTCACCCCACCCCGGACAAGCACGAGGCCCCCACAGGACGAGGCCATGCCTACCCAACACAAGTAATGGAGCAATGTCTTAACGGGTGTATGGCATTATCATCACTTTAGTTCACGGGGTGATATAATGCACTCATCCATCTACTTCAAGACATCTTTGTTTTCCATATATTCAACATGTTGGGTCACTCATGCGAAGCTTTGAGGAACAATTACAAGACGCTGTAGAACTGGTACAGACGTCGCGGCGCATCGTCGCCCTGACCGGCGCGGGTATCAGCACCGAATCGGGCATCCCTGATTTTCGCAGCCCCGGCTCTCCCTGGCAGCAACAGCCGCCGGTAAGTTACCAGGACTTCATCGCGAAAGCAGAAGCGCGGCGGCACTACTGGCAAACGCGGCGCGATCTTTCCGGGCAGGTAGCAGACGCGAAACCTAACGCGGCGCACTACGCGCTGGTGGAACTGGAACGCCGGGACATGCTGCTGGGCATCATCACACAAAATTTTGATGGTCTGCACCAGGACGCCGGCCACCAGCCCGAAAAGATTGTGGAGCTACATGGCACCTCGCGCGAAGCGGCCTGCACGTTATGCGATGCGCGTTCTTCAATGCAGGAACTCCAGCAGCGCGTAGACGCGGGCGAGGTCGATCCCACCTGTACTCATTGTGGTGGCTATATGAAAACAGCAACCATTCTCTTCGGGCAGCGCGTGCCAGATGCGGTGCTGACCCGCGCCAGAGAAATGGTAAATGATTGTGATCTGTTTCTGGTCATCGGTTCTTCACTGAAAGTCACACCCGCCGCGACGCTGCCGCGTCACGCGCTCACCCGCGATATCCCACTCATCATCATCAACCTGCAACCAACCCCGCTTGACGACTACGCCGACATAATTTTATACGAAAAAGCGGGCGTTGCGCTTCCACCTCTGGTGAGCGCGCTCTCATAGGTTCGGTATTGGCATCATAAGCCTGCATATCTAGAAAAAAGATGGTTCTTACGCAACCTCGCTTCAGATCTATTATGAATGCGTCCTATGGCTGGGGGTTGTCCATCTTCCCCTCTTGCTCATTTCGATCTATGCCTTTGTCCTGGGTCAGGCTCGCCGTGGGAAAAGTTTTTCTCGCCTGCGCGCACCGGCACTTGAAGGCGATTCTCAGGTGGCGACAGGGGACAAACCCAGCGCGAATTGTAGGCACACGAGGGATTGTAGGCATAGTTAAAGTCTAGCAGAATACTCTCTCCCAGTGGCGCGCCGGGCGCGGGCAAAAAGTCGCTGCCCTTGATGGTGTCGAAGAGATAGCGCCCGCCGCCGTAGCTTTCCGCCGGGCAGCTAGCATCACGGAAGGGCAGGAACAGCCCACCGCCATAGACGTTGAGCCAGTAAATCGAGAGCGCCACGGCCTGACCTTCCAACTCAAAGTGCAAGCGCGCGGCTCGCGTCATAGTCATCGATTCTTGCGCGTTCATGGCGACGGTGAAGGTTGCTGGTTCAACGTCAGAGTCCAGCAGGGCTACGACACACATGGCCGGGTTATAGGGGAAATACGGCAGTGCCTTGAACTGGCGGCGCTGCTCTTCATCTAAGGCGGATTGTGGATGGGTCGCGAATAGCTGATTTCGCCCATCGAGAAAACGCTGCCATGTTTCCACAGCATCTTCACCGGCCAATATAGCCCTGGCACGGTCGCGATAAAGAGCTGAGACCTGGCAGCGAAAATCATAGAGATCGAGGAGATCAGACACAATGTACCTCCTTTTGTCTGTACCTGTTCAAGAGTTTGAGTATATCACCGGCAAGAGACTGCTAACAAGTCTGATCGAAGTCAGACTTACCCTGATCAGCCTTGCCGGAGTCGTTGACCTGGAAATGGCCTGGAAACTGCACCTGAGCAACGACGCGGTGGTTGAACTTATGGGAGGCAGTTTCCCCAACGCGCCCGAACGCTACGCGTCTGCTTCCCCGGCGGCTATGTTGCCACTGGGAGTGCCGCAGGTACTCATTCATGGCACCAGCGACAGCAATGTACCCATCGAGATCAGCCGCAAATACACGCGGGAAGCGAAAACGGCTGGCGATCCCGTCACTTACCTGGAGCTTGAGGGCATCGACCACTTTGATGTCATCAATCCCCGATCAAGCGCGTGGGAAAGGACGATGGAGATACTACAAACGCTTGTGCAATAGAGGCACGACAGGCTAAGCTTATCTGGCGGGTTCGGGGTGCAGCGCATCCTGTGAGACGTAAATGTTATATATATGCTGATCCGCTCTCAAAAACGTACTGGAACCATAGGCGGAATCGACGAAGGGAGAGGTCCAGGCCTGCTCCTGCACGGTCGTGAAGAAGTTATCATCGCCGCCGTTCAGTACGATGACCGTGTGTTGCGCTGTGCTTTCAGTTTGAGGGTTATTGTAGCGACCCTCTAAACGGGTGAGTTTAAAGCCTGAATGAATGCCCAGAATGTTCATCCAGGTTGGGAACTTGAGGATATCGCCCTGCAACATCCATTCGTCTCCCTGCACGATGAATGTTTTATCTGAAGAAACATTGCCGTTCTGATCGTACAAAACCAGTTCGACGCTCATCAAATGCGGAATATTGGCTACCGGGGTGGCGTGAATCTGCGCTACTTTGATATCGCCCGTCAGGCCCATGTAGGTCTGGACAAGAAATGTCAGCCAGAGCAGCGAGACGGCGATTGCTACCAGCAGAACGCCACCTAACCCGCTTTTCCAGTGCAGGCGATGCCGCCACCGCCTGCGCGGGTTGCCGTTCGCGTCGTAATCCACCGCTCTCTCTTTGAGTTCATGTATCTCGTGCCCGCGTATGAGCGCCAGCGCGGCCCGTATGAAAAGCCAGAGTCCCGCCAGGCCAATAATAATCAGGATTATCTGCGGCAAGCCAAACTGAAAAGGTATGGTCATCTATTCGCTCCTGTTTTGTTACATTTCGCTTCTTCTATTTTCTATTCTTCATATACCCATTAGTATAGGGCAATCATGCTTATATTTCATGCTGTTGGGTCTGCTCCTTTGAGAGGGATACATACAAGAAATTGGGGGTGTCCCTTTCACCACGATATGACGAGATTTCCGCCCTAAACAATCCTGCTTCAAGTGTCGATAGGACTAGCAATAGTTATTACACGAACGAAGGAGCGGAACCGTGACAACCGACACAGCAGAAGAATTGTCTACTTCACCAGAAACGAGCATGTTGGAAGACTCTCCCAGGCTCTTATATAGTGTAGGAGTTATGGCCTACAACGAAGAGATGAACATCCGGCGCACCCTGCACGCGGTGCTGGAACAGGAGAGCCGGCGCACCCGCGTGGCGGAGGTAATCGTCGTAGCAAGTGGCTGCACCGATAACACTGTTGCGATTGTGCAGGAGATCATGCAGGCCGATGCACGCGTTCAACTCATCGTACAGGAGAAGCGTGAAGGCAAGGCGTCAGCCATCAACCTTTTCTTACAGCAGGCGCGCAGCCAGGTACTGGCGCTGGTCGGCGCAGATATCATTCCTGAAAGAGATGCTCTCGAAAGGCTCTGCGCCCTTTTTGCCGATACGACGATCGGTATGGTTGGAGCGCGCCCGGTGCCAGTCAACGACCAGGATACCTTTACGGGTCATGCCGCGCACCTGCTCTGGCGGCTGCATGATACACTGGCGCGCCGCGCTCCCAAGCTGGGTGAGGTCGTAGCATTTCGCAATGTGGTGCGTGCCATTCCCGCCGATACCGCCGTGGACGAACTCTCCTTGCAAGCGATCATCGCGAAGCACGGCCTGCGCATGGTTTATGTGCCGGAGGCCATCGTATACAACAAGGGGCCAATGACCGTTCGCGATTTTCTCAAACAACGGCGACGTATCTACGCGGGCCATGTACTCATTCGCGCGCAGGAAAAATATGAAGCGCCTACCATGAACACCGCTGCTGTCCTATGGGCATTAGCGGCCAACGTGCCAGATTTCGCCGGTACCCCCAGACAGGTGTGCTGGACGGTAGGTACCATCGCGTTGGAGACGCTGGCTCGTTTTCAGGGACGCTACGACGTGAAGCGCAAACGCTCGCACCACGTGTGGCAGGCTGTCGCTTCAACCAAGGCTGTCGAGGACGAAAAGCGCAAGCTGCGGCGCATATGCAACACGGAGAGTGTTATCGTCCTGCGCATCAGCCGAGGGGAAGTAGAGCAGGTCGATTACCGGCCCAGGCGCGAACAGCAACTCACGCGCCAGATGTTGTGCAAATTGACGCCGGTACTGCGCAAATATGTTCGCAAGAACGACGCATTGAGCATCCATGGGAACAATTTGCTTGTGGTGCTGCTGAATGCGGAAAGGCACGAAGCAGGGTTGATCGGGCTGCGGCTGCAACAGGTGATTGAGAAACAGCACATCGTCCTGCGCAAAGGCGAGATCGCGCATCCAGCGGCACAATATCACGCCGTTTCCTTCGCTGAATAAAAGGGGAGCTTCAGGCTTGCCACACGAGCGCGGTTTTATCCGCGCTCGCGGAAGCCAGTCGTTTGCCATCGGGCGACCACCTGACGGCGTTTATGCTGTCTTTATGGCCAGTATAAATCATAATAGTCGTGCCTTTGTTGGCATCCCAGATATGCACCGACCCGTCGCGCCCGCCCGTGGCAATCCTGGTTCCATCAGGCGACCATGCCACGCTTTGTACGCGGTCGAGGTGGCCTCGATACGTGGTGAATGCCGTTCCTGTGACGGCATTCCAGACCTGCGCGCTTTTATCATAACTGGCCGAGACGATACGCTGGCCATTGGGCGACCAGTCCACGCCGGATACGATGCTGGAGTGCTTGAAATAGGTGGCTATATTTTTGCCGCTTGTGGCATCCCAGAGATGCACGGCATCGTCGGCTCCCGTTGAGATGATCTGTCTGCCGTCTGGCGACCACGCCATCGTATAGATGGCGCTGTTATGCCCTTTATAAGTGATCAGTTGTCGCCAGATACGCGCATCAAACATATCGATTTTATATTCAGCGCCCCCACATGCCAGGCGCGCGCCATCTGGCGACCAGGCCAGAGTAGAAATAGTTTTATCAGCCTGCGCGCTCCAGAAACCCGTGTTGCTGGCGTAGGAAAACACTTTTTCACCCGATAGCGCCCGCGTGATTTGTAGCGTTTCGGGGTTGCGCTTATCACCGGCATAGCCAGTTGCGAGCAATGAGCCGTCAGGAGACCATGCTACCGTCACGGCGCGTTGTCTGGCATCCCGGAAACTCTGGACAATTGCCCCTGTCATCGAATTCCAGATATGCACTGACATATCCTCGCTAGCGGTCGCAATGTACTCGCCATCGGGTGACCAGGAAAGGTCGTTGACGGCGGCTGTGTGCCCCGCGAAAGCGCAAATTACCGTACCAACAGGTGGAGTACTCAAATTTTTACCGGACTGCGAGATAGGACCACTGCGCGGAGTCTGGGATGCGCCTCCTGGCGGAACCGGTGGCCGGGCATCTGGCGAGGGGGCTGCCTTTCTGCTTGCTTCCCTCAATTGATTGGCAACACGCTGTAGCTCACGCGCGACCGCCAGCATATTTTCTGGCCGGCGCGCGGGGTTCATCTCCAGCATGCTCATGATGAGCGTACCAAAACCGGCCAGGGGCGACGCGGGCGGAAAGCGGATTGGAGCGAACTCGAATGGGCGCAGCGATGGGTAAACGCCGGTAAGCAATTGATGCAAGGTAGCGCCCAGACTATATATGTCAGCGCGCACAGTGGCCTGCGTGTTCTCATATTGTTCAGGTGCCGCGTAGCCCGGTGAACCAAGGGGAATAGAATTTTTGGAGGGTTCAGGTTCAAACAGGCGCGCCAGGCCAAAGTCGATCAGGTAGATATGGCCCTGGGGAGTGATAATGATATTGGCGGGTTTGAGGTCGCGAAAGATCACCGGCGGCTGGCGGTTATGCAAATAGCCAAGCACTTCACACAACTGCATACCAACCTGCAATACTTCATCGACACGCATGCGCCCTACGCGTTCCAGGCGCGCCTCAAGCGTTTCGCCCTCGATGTAATCCATCACCAGGTACCAGCGTCCAGCCTCGGTGAAATGATCATAGATGCTGGGCAGGCTGGGATGCTTCAATTTGGCCAGCAGCAGCGCTTCACGCTTAAAGGCATCAGCCGCTCCACTTATCTCCTGTGAAGTAAGGCCGCCCCGGTTCATCTCTTTGAGCGCTACCAGGCGATTGCCGAAGAGCGCGTCCTCCGCTTTGTAGACGGCCCCAAAACCGCCATTGCCCAGGCGCGCAATGACGCGATAGCGCTGCTTGAGTACATACCTGGGAGTGAGTTGGCCCGATCGACTGCGATGACCTGAGTCGGCTTCACCTGTAGCAGGAGCTTTCGATAGCAGGGCGCTGTTCTGTAATGGTTGTCCACAGGCAAAACAAAACGCGGACTGCGCGTGGTTGGCAGTGCCGCACCGCGTGCAAAAAATATTTGACGGAACCATCGACCTGCTCCTGTTACCTTTCAGCCGGGTTTCGCGCGACAAGCGCCTCTAACTCCAAAACAACGCGTTCCAACTCATCAATTAACGGAGTTCGTTCAACATTTAGCAATACATCAAGTACCGAGCGATAATACCAGAGCGTCCCTTCTCTTCCGCCGCGAAAGCGTGGCCAGAGCAACTCTCCCATCACGCGATAATCCGCGAGAACTGAGCGCGCGTTATGCAGCTTATCGGCGGCTGAAACCAGGCGCACGGATGCAGGCGCGTGCTTCAGGTGGGAGATGTACGCCTCTTTACGAGGCTTCCAGGGCGGCTTAGGAACGACATCCGCATCGGTGCATCCATCGACAATCTGAACTACATGTTCTCCAAAACGTTGTTGGATCAACTCGCGCGTGGGCGCGCCACCTTGATCTTCGATGGCATCATGTAAAAGGGCAGCTATTGCCTCATCCTCGTTTCCACCCTGTTCAAGAACGATACTGGCGACCGCCAGCAAATGCGCGATATAGGGGGTGTCCGAGCCTTTGCGAGTTTGCCCGGCGTGCAAACGCCTCGCGAAAACCAGGGCATCGTCAAATCGTGTTGAGAGTTCCATCAGTTACCTCTGACCAATTATCAAACTGCGAAATTATAGCATAATTTGAAGCAGACCGGAAAACTATGAACCAATCTGGTATCTATTTACACTGTATATCGCCTGAGCAAAAGAGCAGTTGCTTCTGCGCCCAGAATTTGTCGTACAATCTGAACATCTCTCGATAACCTGATACGACAAGGAGTAAGCCATTCATGTCTCAACTACAGCCAGACGTTTCGGCGCAAGTTACTTCGACCGAACTGCGAACACAGCGCCGACTCGCCAGCGTGCCTCTGCGCATTTTAGCGGCGTGCATCACTTCGGTGGTGGTAGCTGTCCACTACACGAACTACGGGCCATTGATTCCTGTGTTGACGAAGGATCTCCACATCAACGGGGGACAGGCAGGGCTGATGTCCACCTTTTTATTTCTGGGGCTGGCAATCATGTATATACCGGCTGGCGCGCTGGCAGATCATTATGGGCCTCGACCTGTGCTGATTGGCTTTAGTATCGTACTTGTGCTGGGAGGCGTCTTACTGCCAATCATTCCAAATCTGAGCTGGATATTATTCTGGCGCTTGATTGTCGGATGCGGCGCGGGCGGCACATTCGTGGCGGGAGCAGGAGTCGCTGCCAGCCTGGGGAAATACGCGCCGGTTGGACAGGGGTTGTATGGCGGCTCGGTGCAAATCGGTTCGGCGTTGGGGTTGTTGCTGACACCTTATCTGGCGACCTGGTTCAACTGGCAAGGCTCATTCTTATGCTGGGGTCTGCTGGGCATTGCTTCAATTGTGATCTGGATTCTGGTCGATGATGGATTCGAGCAGCATACACGCTCGAAAATCGATGTACGCGCCGGGTTACGTTCTAAAGCGGTCTGGACGCTTGGCCTTTCACACATGGGAACCTTCGGACTTGGCAATGCTATCGCGGCGTGGATCGCCATTTATCTTGTTCATCAATACGGCTTGACACTTGGGTTGGCGGCGACGCTCGGCTCAATTGCACTGCTGAGCGGAGCATTTTTCCGTCCTCTGGGCGGTATATTGATCGCGCGGCGCACAATCGGAGCTATTCCGCTGCTGCGCATTGGCACCATCCTGGGCGCGGCGGGAGTCGCATTCCTGGCCTTACCCCTGCATTTCGCGCCAATCGCCGCGCTTGGTATGGCGATGATAGCCTTTGGGTCTACCGCGCCTTACACCTCGGTCTTCAACGAGGCAGCCCGCCTCAAAGGAGTTGGCAAAGGGATAGCGCAAGGTCTTGTGAGTATGATATCAACGCCGCCCGTGCTGCTTGGGCCACCCTTGATCGGTTTCCTGTTCGAGCGCAGCGGCAGCATTACCCTGGCCTTCAGTTCGATTCTCTTGTTCGCGGCTATTGCTGTCACCGCGTCTTTCCTGGCCGGGCCAGCGGTGCGCAACGAAACATTGGGATAGCAAGCAAAGCAAATTATGCTATTGACAAAAACATAGTCGGGGGGTATGATAAGTGCGCACTAAAGCATGGCGCATTCGTCTAGTGGTCTAGGACGCCGCCCTCTCAAGGCGGAGATCACGGGTTCGACTCCCGTATGCGCTACCATTCATCACTCTATAAACGTCTCAGGCAAGGATAGAAGCGGCTTGAGACGTTTTAGTTTTTCTCACTATCCCGTAAATGTAGCAACTGTGTAGCAATCGATTTACTTAACTGCCTTCTTTCTTTTCGTCGCCCTCCGGTCTCTTCAACGCCTCATCCCGTATGCTCATCGCGTCCTTTTGCATCGCTGGAATCAGACAAGAATACACATCCATCGTTATGTTAATCTGTTTATAAGCCAACAACCTTTGGATGAATGCCAAGACTCAGCAAGAGAGATGCTGCGCTATGTCGTAGATCATGAAACCGGATGTTTGGTAAACCTGCCTGATTGAGCAACTTTTTGAAATAGTCCACAATAGAGGGTGTAAAATAAAGTGTGTAAGTTGGTTGTCAGTGGAAGAGTTGAGAAGAAGAAAGGTGGAGGAGGAAACAGATGACCATTCGACCCGAATTGATCGACGAATTGCTGAAAGACTGCGCAGATCCGCGTGAGGTGCTG
>DATLSI010000277.1:0-17086 GCA_035534255.1 Ktedonobacteraceae bacterium
AGGTTCTCATACTGCAAGCTAGTTGGCTTATTATATAATACACCCGGTGATGTAGGATGCTTATCCCGTTCTCGCCGTGCTATAATTTTTATAGCGTTGAGTAACCCACCCTTTACGTAGAGGAAAGCCCTCATGACCGGCATAGCCTTCAATATACACGATTTTTCGCCTTACCTCGGCGCGTTAGGATTGCTGGGAACTATCATCCTACTGGCAACCGCCGGAACAGTCTTTTGGCGTTATCGCGATTGCCGCGTCGGTAGCTTCCAATGGCGCGTGCGCGACCTGCGTCTGAAGCAAGTTACCGCCGTAGCCTGCCTCTTTTTCCTGGCAATGGCCGCCAGTTACTGGGTTATCCAGGAACCCCTGGGTTGGGTTTACTTGCTTGTTGCCTTCACATCAGCCACGTGGTGGTTTCGCCGCGCTATCAGCCGGGGCATTTAAGTTGACCAGGGCGGGGGCTGGTATCTCGCTTCTCCCCACTAGTGAAAACCATTGAGATGTGCTATATTACATTCGTAACCAGGGCTGACCGGGCGCGGGCATCACTGTTAGCGCTTGCCCAGGGAACACTATTTGGAACATAAGGAAGGTACATAACCGTGCCGTGGTGTAAGTTTTTTGTCCCAAAGATCGCTTCGGCGGGAATTAAAGCAGGTGATCCCGAACTGAATGAGCATATAATGTACGCCAAGTGCGTCAAAGGCCACGTGTTGAAAGACGCCGACGACTGGATTCTGTGCGAGAACCTGCCCGCGCCCGACTCGAAGTGCTGGCAAGAAGGCGGAGACACTATATTTTCACTGATGTACAAGAAAAACAGAAAGTCAACAGCGCAGGCGAGTAGTGGCTCGGAGACACAGGAAGAGAGCGTCACGACATAACGCGCTTCATCCAGATGATATATGAGTAAGCGATCTCTTCCCGCGTCTGTTTCATCGCAGCCCGCGCCAGAACTCGTAACGCAGGTTCAGGTTGATCTTTTGCAGTGGTATCGAACGCACCAGCGCGACCTGCCCTGGCGTGCTACCAGCGACCCCTATGCTATTCTCGTGTCAGAAATCATGCTCCAGCAGACACAGGTTGAGCGCGTTCTACCAAAATATCGTCAATTTTTAGCCGCGTTTCCTACTCTGGCGGCTCTGGCAGCCGCGCCAACCGCCGAAGTCATTACTGTATGGGCGCCGCTGGGCTATAATTCTCGCGCTGTACGCCTGCAAGCTATCGCGCGCCAGGTCATCGCTGAATACGATGGTCATATCCCCATTTCGATTGATGCGCTCTTGCAATTAAAGGGCATTGGCCGCTATACCGCCGGCGCTATCGCCTGCTTCGCCTATCATCAACAGGTGGCAACGGTCGATACCAATATCTATCGTGTCCTGCATCGCATTTTTCTCGGCCTGGAATATCCACAACCACGCATCACAAACGACCAGATGTTCACCTTCGCGGAGCAGCTCTTACCAGTTGGCGAAGCCTACAACTGGAACCAGGCACTCATGGATCTTGGCGCGACTGTCTGCTCCAGCGCAAATCCGCAGTGCGCGCGCTGTCCGCTCCAGGCACAATGCATGGCATACAGCGAGATGGGCCAGTATAGCCTGTTTCCCGGTGGGGCGGTATTGCGCCAGCTACGTAAAGTAGCTGAGCAGAAAACGTCCTACGAGACAAAACCCTTTACCAGCACCAATCGCTATTTTCGCGGCCGCATCATTGATCACTTGCGCTCACTCCCTGCAACCCAACGCGTCATGCTGGCCGACCTGGGACCGATCATCAAAACAGATTACGAAGCAGCAGATCATGCCTGGCTGCTTACACTGGTGCAGGGGCTGGCAAAAGATGGCCTGGTCGATTTTCAAGAGGATGGGCTACGGCTTCCCTAGCTGTTTATCCGTTCATGAACGTGTTAGGGTCAGGAGGATCTTATGAGTGATAAACTGAACAATGAAGAAGCGCAGAATGAGCCATAACCGTCAAAAAGCATGCCTATCCCGTATAGGGTAGGGGCGGGGCTTGCCCCCGTCCTGGTCAACGCACGCTCGATGCAAAATCTTGACGCTCACCCTGACCCCACCGGGTGTTGCAAATAAGTAGAACTTGCTATTAAAATATGCGATAGCATAGCACAAACGTCAAAATATCGCCAGAAGTGCTAATGCATGATATACTAGGGCTGTCAAAAGAGCATACCATAGAAAATACACATTAATTCATTTATTGGAGGAGCGCAGCGTTGCAACTCAATAGTTTTAACGATATCCAGCGAAGTCACCGCCATATTTTTCTTTCGCCCCATTTTGATGACGTTATATATTCCTGTGGTGGCACTCTCGGAGTACAGGCAAGCGCGGGTCTGCGCCCCCTGGTTATCACGGTTTTCGGCGGCGCGCCCGCTGCTCCCGTCGAGTTTAGCCAGCTTGCAACAGATGTTCACCGGCAGATGGGCTTTCGCCAGGATGCTCAGGCCGCGGTCGCGACGCGACGCCGCGAAGATTCCGCCGCCCTCGATTACCTGCGCGCCGACTACCTGTGGCTCGATTATGTCGATGCCATTTATCGTGGAACGCCGCCATATTATACGAACGAGCAGCAGTTGATCGGCGGCGAGGTGCATCCCGGCGATCTGTGGATCGACCGCGAACTGGCTCAGAACCTCGTAGCTTTGCATGAGCGTCTGCCCGACGCGGTCTGGTACGCGCCGCTCGCCGTGGGCGGCCATGTCGATCACCAGATCGTTTGCTCCGCCGCGGACCGCCTGGTCGAGCTTGGGGCCAACGTAAAACTCTACGAAGACTTCCCTTATGTTCTCAAAGGTGGCGCGCTTGAAAAGCGACTCAACGATTTCGGCAACACGCTCGAACCAGCACTGATCGAGATGTCCGAAATGCTGGCTCTGCGCCAGGAAGCCGCCGCCATGTATGCATCGCAGATAGATGTGAACTTCGACAACAAAGCCGCCATGTTGAACGCGATGGAGACATACACCTACAGCATTCGTCCCGTCCATACCGTTCACCTCGAACGTTACTGGACGATGGCATAAGGGATTTTCAGGCATGGTATTATAAAGAGAGACGTGATTTCAAAAGCACGCCGTAATAGATGCTTTTCACGTCACGCACGCGCAGAAGCTGCGCAGACATAAAAGCGAGCAGGAGTGGGTTGGTAGATGAAGGGGATTGAAGGGTTTACGCTCGGTCGTTATGAACTGCGACGCCGCATCGCCCAGGGTGGCATGTCAGAAGTTTACCTGGCGTATGATCGTCGTGTCAGGCGTCAGGTAGCCATTAAGGTGCTTTATGGCCGCGATGTCTCGTTCGTGAGACGTTTCGAGCGCGAAGCGCTGGCCGTCGGCGCGCTTTCCCACAACCACATCCTGCCCCTTTACGATTTTGGCGAGCAAAGCCCCTGGTACTACCTGGTTATGCCCTACGTCGAGGGCGGTACCCTGCGCGATTACCTCTTGAAGCGCAAGCAAATCACCCTGGAAGAAGCCGCCAGCTTTGTTGACCAGATCGCATCCGCCCTTCAGTACGCCCACGATAGCCGGGTCGTGCATCGCGATGTCAAACCCTCCAATATCCTGCTGCGCCAGGATGGATACGCGTACCTGGTAGATTTTGGGCTGGCTAAAGCCCTGATGGGAGCCGAATCGCTGACCAGCGAGGGCGCCATGGTCGGCACTCCCGAATACATGGCTCCCGAACAATCCAACGGCGAAAGCGATTACCGCAGCGATATCTACTCGTTGGGCGTCATTCTCTACCAGATGCTCACAGGGCGCGTCCCTTTTATGGCCGAATCGCCCGTCGCCATCTCTCTAAAACATATCCAGACCGCGCCAATCTCGCCGAGCAAACTGAATAGCACTATTCCCCTGGCTATCGAGGAAGTCATCCTCAAGGCCATGGCAAAGGACCCCAATACTCGCTATCAACAGGCCCAGGAGCTTTCAGCCGCCTACTGGAAAACCTTACAGCACGAACGCTCCCGCCTGAAAAGCGAACCAACTCCTTCTAACGCTAGCGACATTCCGTCTGATACGGAACCAGGGACGACACTGGCGGAGCAAGCCGCACAACCTGGCGCGCCCGCCGTGACGCGTGTGCTGGAAGAAACCCGGCTTATACATGCTAACCGCCAACGTCCGCCCATGATGTCACTGGTTCTTCCACTCACCGAGAAAGCCGGTACCGTCCCACGAGAGTTGGCATCCATTTCGCTGCCGCCAATGCAACCTTTGCAGCGTTCCATGCGGCCAACGCGCCGCCTGCGCCCCGCCTTAATCGCCTTGCTTTGCATGGCAGTCGTCCTGCTGGCGCTGCCACTCGGCCTGTTCACCTGGTTCAACCAGCATCACCACCGCATCCAGCCAGTGCAGAGCGGCCAGACAGCCATCAATACCGCTCAACCCTGGTTGACGTCTACCGCGCAGGCACAGGCCACCTTGCAGGCAACGCTGGCAGCCCAGGCACGCGTGCAAGCCACAGCAGGCATTACAAACTCCATTGGCGCGGGCAAGATTCTCTACTCCGACGATCTGACGGCACCCGGCGGCGGCTGGATCGACGATGGCTCGCAGTGCTATTTCTCTACGCAGGGCTATCACGTGCGCTCCTCCGTCCCACGCGAAGTCGCCTGGTGCTACTCCAGCCAGGGACAATATACCAATGTCGTCATCACCGCGCAGGCGCGCCTGCTCTACGGCGACATTTACGGCCTCGTCTTTCGTCTCAGCCCCACTTCTCGCCAATTTTACGTCCTTGAAATCGACAGCCTTGGCCAATATCGCTTCGTGCGCGCCACCGGCAACAATCCACTCAACTGGCTCACCCTCATCGACTGGACTCCCTCCAGCGCCATCCAGAGCGGCTACGGCAATACCAACACCTTCCTCATCGTAGCCAACGGCCCCCAGTTCCGCTTCTACATCAACCGCCAGCTCATCGTCACCACCTTCACCGACACCGCCTTCTCCTCCGGCATGATCGGCTTCCTGGTAGGCGGCGACACCCAGGGCGGCGCTGAAGCCGTCTTCAGCAACGTCTGGGTCTTCCAGAAGTAATAGTGATAGAATAGCAGTGACAGGGTCATTTGCTTACGCGCCTTCAACTTTGAATACTTTCAAAAAGGGAAACACACTTGAAAACAAAGCAGCAGGGAAGCACTATTCTAACGATTGCTATTCTCGTTATCATCTTTGCCTTTGTCCTCGGTGTTCTTGTCTTTGTTGGAGGAGCGATCCTGCAAACTGTGAATTTCACTTCCGTTCCTGAACCCGCTATCCCCTTTATCTTGTGTCGGTTTTGTAGTCACGCCGAAAGACCGCGATCACGTCGTAAACGTCAAAGAACCCTGGTGACAACCAGCGCTTTTTTGGCTCATCAACTATGCAGCACACGAGGCAAGCAAGGAGGGTTGGGAAGAAATACGCCTTGCACGCTGTTCTCATAGTATGAGCATTACAAACAGACGACAGGAGAGCATACTTTTTTCATGAGCATAGATACATCATTCACACATTCCATTTCTAAAAACGGGAAGACTCCCGTTGCTACACATACCGTTTATCTTGCCCTGGGTTCCAACCTGGGAGACCGGCGCGGCAATCTGTCCGCCGCCTTACAGCGCCTGCGCGAGATAATGAAGATCACAACTACCTCCTCAGTGTATGATACCGAACCTGTCGGCTATTCAGACCAGCCGCGCTTCTTAAACATTGCGCTGCGCGGTCAGACCACCCTGACGCCACGAGAATTGCTCAAAGCCGCCAAACAGATCGAGCAAACGCTTGGAAGACAGACCACTTTCCGCAACGGGCCGCGCCCCATCGATATCGACATAATCTTTTACGATCATCTGCGCCTGGTGGAGGATGACCTGGTTATTCCCCATCCCCGTATGGCTGAACGCGCCTTTGTGCTCGCGCCACTGGCAGAGATCGCCTCCGACTATATCGACCCTGTGAGCGGCAAGTCTATGCAGCAACTGTTAGCGGCGGTACCTGGAGATGGTGTGGAACTTATCTCAAAGAATCTGCGCATCTCGCTGGATCGCGACATTCAGAACGGTAAACCCAGCGTGCATGTGCGCCTGGGACGCGCCGGCGTGGTGAGCATTACAAAAGCCATTCTCATAGGTGACGAGGGCGATCAACGCTGGTTCAACGCTACCTTTGACCTCTACGCGGACCTCGACGCATCGCAGGCCGGCGTACATATGTCACGCTTCAGCGACGCGCTGGAAGAAGTCATGGAAGAGGTAGGCCAGCAGCCCTGGCCGCGCATCGAACTGCTCGCCGAACATGTCGCCAGGACTATCGTCGAGAAGCAAAAGGCTCACCGGGCAGAAGTGCGTATCCGCACAGTTTTGCCGGTACAGAAATGGACGCCTGTATCCGGGCGACCTACTCAGGAAATCTATGGCTTGCTGGCCCACGCGGTCGCCACAAAACAGCAATCCCGGCGTATGATCGGTGTGGAGGTGGAGGGCATGGTCGCCTGCCCGTGCGCTCAGGATATGGTGCATTCATACGCGCGTGTGCGCTTGCAGGAAGAGGGTTTAGCAGACGATATCATCGAGAAGGTACTGGATATCACTCCACTCGCCACGCATAACCAGCGCGGGCGCGCCACGCTCATGATAGGTACCGACCAGAGCCTGAATGCCAGTGACCTGATCAGCCTGGCGGAAAGCGCCATGAGTTCTGAAAATTATGGACTGCTCAAGCGGCTCGATGAACTGTACATCGTCAATAAAGCGCATGCCAACCCGCGCTTTGTTGAAGATGTCGCGCGCGAGATACTGCGCGCCGTGGTAGAGAAATATACCAACCTGCCCGACGATAGCTTCGTCTGGGTGCGCCAGCGCAACGAAGAAACCATTCACAAGTACGACGTGGAAGCGGAAGGCTGGGGAACTCTGGGCGAACTACGCGCGGAGATTTTGGAGAACGCCACCCTCGAACGTCATACTACTAAAGAGGAATGGCTGGGACTTCTCTCCCATTAACAGTCTTGCCTGGTCGTGCTATAATGCGGTTAAATGATGTTGCTGTTAAATTCGGGTGTACCTGAACTGAATGCGCCCGAAGTTTGTAAACACAGGGAGCAATTGTGGAAGGCGTTCTACTCGATCCTGGTCAACTGGCGAGAGCTGCGGCTGATGTCGCCTACGATAAAAAAGCCTCGGATGTGCTTTTACTTGACATTCAAGAACTGACAACCATCGCCGATTACTTCGTGATCTGCAATGGTAATAATAGCCGTCAGATTCAGGCCATCGCGGAGGCTATTGAAGATGAATTAAAAAAACAGGGAGCCAGAATGCTGTACCGCGAGGGCGTCGCGGAAACCGGCTGGATAATTCTAGACTTTGGCGATATAATAGTTCACATCTTCGGACCCAAAGAACGCGAATACTACCGCCTCGAACGCCTGTGGAACGAAGCCAAGACGGTAGTATACCTGCAATAAATTCTTCAGAAAAGGTGGTCGACGATGACATTTTTTCGTAACCGTAAGTTTCTTCAAGGCATTGCGATTGGCGGCATCTGCGGCGTCGTGATAGGCTCAATTATTGCTTTCACCCTCGGCGAAAGCAGCATTGTTGCCCTGCGGCAGGTTATAAACAGCCGCATCCCAGGTCGCGATAAGGTACCATTCGAATACCTCGCTCAGTAACGTAACGAGCATCATACATCTGAAAAGCGTGGGGGCGCTCTCAGGAGGTACGTGTGAGGTTTGCGCGTTTATTCGCCACGAGCTTCGCGGTTTTGTTGCTTTTGCAGTTCACGTTTGTGCGCGTTCACGCTGCAACAGTTGTTCACGGCTGCGCCCCGTCTGTTCCACCGCTCTTGCCAGGCACGCCGGGTCTTCCACCCACCACACCGGGCATCGTGTTGATCAATGAAGTTTTGAACAATCCAGGCTCAACCTGGAATTGCGCTGAAGCACCCAAAACCTTTTCGCTCATGACCGACTCCTGGGTTGAATTGTATAACCCACAAAACCAGCCATTTGACCTTTACGCCGCGCATACCAGCCTCGATTCCGGCCCCAATACCTTCACCTTCCAATTCCCATTTGGCGCGGCCATCGCTGCGCGTGCCTACATGGTTGTCTTCCCCGATAGTTACTCCGGTATGTTGAAGGCGGGCAACAACCTGCGCCTCACCATCGCTGGCACCGAAATCGACCAGGTAAGCATCCCTGCGCTCACAGCCGATACTTCGTATGCGCGCATCCCCGATGGCTCAACCAACTGGCAAATCGTCACAAAACCAACCATCAACGCCAGTAATATGTCATCCACCGGGGCAACGCCTACTCCGCTTTCCACTCAAGGATCAGGCAATCAGAGCAACGGCTATTCTGGAAATAGCAATACTACCCCCACCATTGCAAACGGCAATCAACCCGGCTGGACAAAACTCCGCCTGCCCGCCACTATTGCCCCTGAAACGCCAGTTGCCAATACCCCCTTACTCAACTTACAGTCCTCTCCTGCTCCAACCAGCGCCTGGGATGGGCCGCGCCGCATTCTCCTGACCGTACTGGTCGTCGCGCTCGCGCTCGTGCTGTTCTGGTGCTGGAAACTGTTTAGCGGCTGAAAAAACTTCCCATTGCAGTAAATAGATGGTATCATCTTAATAGACGACGGTTGACCAGGCCCGAATCGCTCAATGTTGGCGATTTGGCAACTGAGCTAGAGGATCAAACAAATGAGCATCACCGAACTCCCACCTCCATCGACAGCAACTCCCCTGTATGAACGCATGAGCGCGGAGAAAAAAGCCGGGGTCGTGCGCGAACTGGGCGACCTGCTAGGAGCGCGTTACGTCCTGTATACTCCCTATGACCTGATGATGTACGAGTACGACGCCTCGATTGACCGCAGCACGCCGGAAATAGTCGTCTTACCCGCCAACACCGAAGAAGTGGCGGCCATCGTTAAAATCGCTGCCCGCCATCACGTGCCAGTGGTGCCGAGAGGCGCGGGTACCGGCTTGAGCGGCGGCGCTATCCCTATTTTCGGTGGCATCGTCATCGCCTTCGCGCGTATGAATCGTATCCTGGAAGTTGACTACGACAACCTGCGCGCCATCGTACAGCCGGGACTGGTCAACCTGCACCTGAGCAACGCCCTCAATCCGCGCGGCTACTATTACGTGCCAGACCCCAGCAGCCAGCGTTCCTGTACCATCGGCGGCAACGTGGGCGAGAACGCCGGCGGACCGCATACTCTCATCTACGGCGTTACCACTAATCACGTACTGGGCGTTGAAATCGTGACGCCGGAGGGCAATATCGTCCAGGTGGGTGGCTGGACTCCCGACACGCCGGGCTATGACCTGACGGGTCTGCTCATTGGCTCCGAAGGCACGCTGTGCATCGTCACCAAAATTATCACGCGCATCGTTCACCTTGCCGAAGACGTGAAAACTATGGTGGCCGTCTTCAATACCATGGACGATGCCTCCAATACCGTTTCTGAGATCATCGCCTCCGGCGTCATACCCGCCGCCATTGAAATGATGGACCAGATGATCCTCCAGGCAGTCGAGGCCGATACGCACGCCGGCTATCCACTGGATGCCGCCGCCGTACTGCTCATCGAGGCCGAGGGGCTGCGCGAAAGCGTCGCAGAACAAACCACGACCGTCTGCGCCATTTGCGACAAACACCACGCGCGCGTCGTAAAAGTGGCCGCCAACGAGACCGAACGCCAGCTATTCTGGGCTGGCCGCAAGAACGCCTTTGGCGCGGTCGGGCGCATCAGCCCCGAATTTTACGTGCAGGATGGCGTGGTGCCACGCACTAAGCTTCCCTACGTTTTGCGCCGGGTCAGCGAGATTTGCACAGGCTACGGTCTGCGCGTGGGCAACGTCTTCCACGCCGGCGACGGCAATTTGCACCCGCTGATCCTCTTCGACTCGCAAATTCCCGGCGAGATCGAGCGCGTGCGCAAGGCCGGCCATGAAATACTCGAGGTGTGCGCCGAAGTTGGAGGCACCATTACCGGGGAACACGGCGTCGGCATTGAGAAGCAGGAAGAAATGGCCCTCATCTTCAACGAGGTTGACCTGCGTATCATGCAGCAGGTACGCGGTGCCTGGAATCCCGACCAGCTATTCAATCCAGGCAAGCTCTTCCCTATGCCGGGACGCTGCGCCGAAATGAAACAATTGTAAAACGCGAATTGGAGATTGTACAGCGTCATGGCAGAGATAGAAACATTCCTGGCTGGCATTCAGCAGTTCATCCCATCGTTGTCGATCACCAGCAAACCCGATGCACTGCGGGATTACACGATTGATGGCATTTTGCCGCGCCTGGTTGTCACACCCGGCGATAAGGAGCAGGTAGCGCAGGTGATCACACTTGCCGCCCAGTATGGTCTGACCCTGCTCGCGCGCGGCGGTGGCTCGCGCATGAATCTGGGCGGCATTCCCGAACAGGTCGATATCGTGCTTGAAACACAGCACATGACGCGCTTGCTCGAACACGAAGCCCCCGACCTGACCTGCCACGCCGAAGCCGGCATCACCTTTGCCGCTCTCCAGGCACAGCTTGCGACAAAGGGACAATGGATCGCCCTCGATCCCCCCGATGCGGAGCAGGCCACCCTGGGAGGCATCCTGGCCTCCAATGCCAGCGGTCCCAAACGCTTGCGCTGGGGAACGGCCCGTGATATGGTGATCGGGCTGCATGTCGTGCAGGCGAGCGGGGAAATCGCGCGCAGCGGCGGTCGAGTCGTCAAAAACGTGGCCGGTTACGATTTGAACAAACTGTATATCGGCTCGCTGGGAACGCTGGGCATCATCGTGGAGGCCAATTTGAAGCTTCAGCCTCTACCCACCAACGAACGCACGCTGCTGCTCACTTTTGCCAGCGCGCAAGATGCCACGCAAACGGTCATCGCGCTGCTAGGCTCGCTGCTGACGCCCAGCACGATTGAATTGATCGACGCGGGCGCGGCCAGCGATATGAGCGATTTCTTCGGGCTGAATTTACCGACCGAGGGGTATACGCTGGCAGTCGATTTTGAGGGCAGCTCCGTATCCATTGATCGCTCGATCGATGAAACGCGCCTGATTGCGCGCAAAGCAGGCGCGCTGATGGGCGACGACCTGGCCGGGAAAGAGCAGGCCCAACTATGGCAGGCCGTGCGCGAGCATACACGCGGCACAGTCACCTGCAAAGTAGCAATTCTGGTCACACAGATCGCCGCCTACCTGGAAACCATTAACCGCGTCTGCCACGCCAACCGCCTGGAAGCCGCCGTAGTCGCGCATGCCGGCAACGGCATTCTCTACGTGGAATTGCGTCCCGGCGATGCTACTCCTCGCCTGGTGGCAGCCATCGCGGAACTGCGCCGCCACGCGCAGGAAGCGCGTGGCAGCCTGGTGGTTGAATGCTGCCCCGTCGATCTCAAACGAAGCATCAACGTCTGGGGCGAACCCGGCCCAGACTTTTATCTCATGCAGCGTCTCAAACAACAGTTTGACGCGCAGGGAACGTTTGTCAAAGGACGTTTCGTGGGAGGGCTGTGAAGCTGGAAAATAAGGTACTCGTCACGGCGCAGCCGGAGTTCATGGAAGCAGCACTGCATGAACTCCGCCGCTTCGACAATAACATGAAAATTGATACGCTGCTTGCGCCCGATATCGCTCTTTGCGAAGCAAGCGATGTTGTCCATTTGATGCGCCAGGCAGCCGGGCAGCGTCCCGTCTTCGCGCGCCATCTCGCGCCGGTGCAAACCGTCGTACCCCTGAGCAACAGCGAAAACGACGTGGGCGCGCTGGCTGTCGCAATCGCCGACCTGCCGACTTTCGCCTTGCTGGAACGCGGGCAGCGTTTCGCGGTGCAGGCGCGCTTCGCGCAAAGCGGCGAGCATGGCATGAGCATCAAGCACGTCTATGGCACCGGCTATCTCAACCAGCAGTTGGCCCTGGCCTTTGCCGAAGAGACCGGCGCGCTAGAGTCGATCAAGAAGCCGCAGATCGTCATTTCGCTGCTCTGCGCCGGTATGAAAGCCTATGTTGGCATCTCGCTAGCCAGAGAGAACCTGAGCGACTGGCCCGGCGGCATGCGCCATTTCGCGCAGCTCCCCGAACAGATCAGCCGCGCCGAATTTAAGTTGCTGGAGGCCTTAGAGGTCTTCGGCGTATCCCTGCCGGAGCAGGGCGAGGCGCTCGACCTTGGCGCGGCTCCCGGCGGCTGGACGCGCCTGTTGCTTGAAGCTGGCATGCACGTTGTCGCCGTTGATCCGGCCAGGCTCGATGAGCGGCTGGGAGGACGCCTGCAACATTATCGCGGCTATGCCGAGGACTACCTGCAAGACGCGCTTAATCGTCGCCAAAAGTTCGATGTGATAACGAATGACATGCGCATGGATGCGCGTGAGGCGGCGCGTTTGCTGGTAGAGGCCAGCCCATGCCTGCGCGCTGACGGCTTCATTATCAGCACGCTCAAGCTGCCGCACGCTGCCATCGGTGTCGATCCATTGCGCAATCTGAGAGAAGCTTTGCGCTTGCTCGAAAGGCAATTTGCCGTCGTGCAGGCAAAGCAGTTGTTTCATAATCGTCAGGAAATCACTGTTATCGCCGCGCAGCCACAGTAACAGTTACACAAAACCACTCTAGCGGGAGGTAGACATGTCACTCGAAAGCCAACAACACACGCCTGCTCAGTTACTGCCGATCAGCCCACCGGCTGAGGGGCCGTTGCGTCGTCATACGCATACTTACGATTTGATGCGCCAGTGCATCCACTGTGGCTTTTGTCTGCCAACCTGTCCCACTTACGCGATTCTGGGCGTCGAGATGGACTCACCTCGCGGGCGTATTTACCAGATGCAGGCAGTGGCCGAGGGTCGCATGGCCATTTCTCCCGAGTTTGTAGAGCACATGTATTGCTGCCTGGGCTGCCGCGCCTGCGAAACCGCCTGCCCCTCCGGCGTGCAATTTGGTAAACTCATCGAGGGCGCGCGCGAGCAAATCCAGATGGAGGTAGCGCACACCCCCCTGGGCAATGGACACCATCAAGAGCTTCCCGAACCCGAAGGCACCACGCAATATCCGCTGCACAAAGACGAAGGCCGCTCACCTGACCTCGAATCGCTCACCGAGCGTCTGCTGCGGCGTTTCTTCTTTGACGTGATGCTGCCATCACGCCTTGTCACATCCCTGGCCTTTGGCGGGTTAAAGGTCTATCAAAGAAGCGGACTCCAAACATTGGCGCATCGCACCGGATTGCTCGACGCGCTAAACGCGTTGCCGACCCCGCTGCAAGGAAAGCTGAAAACGCCTGAGGCCTTAATGCCGCATGCGGCTGGTGATCTGCTGCCGCAGCCATTGCCGGAAATTACACCCGCGCTGGGCAAGAAACACTACCGCGTTGGTTTTATCAGTGGCTGTATCATGGACCAGGTTTATCGCGACATCAACGAAGCCACTATGCGCGTTCTGACGGCTAATGGCTGCGAAGTGATCACACCTCCCCAACAACAATGCTGCGGCGCGCTGCATGTTCACGCTGGCGAGGCCGAGCGCGGGCGACAACTGGCCCGCCAGAACATTGATGTTTTCGAGCCATACAACTGCGATCTGATTATCATTAACTCCGCCGGTTGTGGCTCGAACCTCAAAGAATACGGCCACCTGCTGCTCGATGACACCCTGTACGCCGCGCGCGCGCAAGCTTTTAGCGCGAAGGTCAAAGATGTCAGCGAGTTCCTGGCCAGCATCGAACTGAATCGCGAGATGGGCAATGTGAATTACACCGTCGCCTACCACGATGCCTGTCACCTTTTTCACGGCCAAAAAGTGAAACAACAGCCGCGAGAGTTACTGAAAGCCATTCCCGGCCTGACCATCGTACCGCTCAAAGAAGCCGAATGGTGCTGCGGAAGCGCGGGCATCTACAATATCACCAATCAAGAGATGGCCTCCCAGCTTCTCGAGCGCAAGATAAACAACATCGCCGCCACGGGCGCGCAGATCATCGCGACAGGCAATCCAGGCTGCATGATGCAGATCGCCCTGGGCGCGCGCGAACGCGGCCTGGACATCGACGTGGTCCACCCTGTAGAATTGCTCGACCAGGCCTACCGCGCAGGTGGCCTGTACGACCTGCCGGTTCGCGATACTCAGGCAACAAAACAACGCCAGCATGCCTTGCTCGCCGGCCTGGGCATAGGCGTGGTCGCCGGACTATGGCTAGCGCGCCGCCGTAAGAAGAACTAAATCCTGCCCGCATTTTTCCTGGTCAATACTGAGTATAATTAGGATGAAAGAGAGAGGCATAATGTTACAACAAAAGAGACTTATCCAACTGCCTCTGGTTGGCACGCTCCTACTTTGTTTGCTGGCCGGTTTGTACCTGTTTGCCTGGAAGCGCTTATCTAAACCAGAGCCGCCAGCCACCATCATCCAGCACCCGGTGGAGACTCCTGCCGGTGAGGCTCTCAAGTATTGGACGGCTGACAAAATGCGCGCTGCCAAACCCACCCCTTTACCGAACGTCAAGGCTCTTAATCGCGTGAAGTGGCGTCCGCGCCGCCCTCCCGTCTAGTCCATACCATTCTTGTTGAAAGAGAGAAACAGATGCCACCACAGCATAGACTCATCCAGGGCTACCCCATCGGCAGGATTCTGCTTGGCTTGCTTGCCATAGTCTACCTGGTGTACCTGGTGGTGTTCGCGCGTTTTCTCTACACTTCGCTGTCAGCTCACGCGGAGACGATTATTGAGCATCCGGTAGATGCAAACCCCGTCGTCGCCTTTATGCATTGGACAGCCGCGAGTATGCGCGGTGCCACCAACGCCGATCAGCAGTTCAGCAGTAGCTCCGATCTTACACAGCAGAACAGCGATACCAGCGCGGGCAAAGCTGCCTCGCAAGAGGGACAGCCCCCGCTCAACGGGAACTCCTTGTATCCCCTCTCAACCGTCGGGAAAGTCTTTTTTACGAGTGCCGCTGGTCAAGACATGGTTTGCTCCGGTACGGCTGTCGCCAGCCTCAATCATAGCGTTGTTGACACAGCCGGCCACTGCCTCTACTGGAACGGTGCCTGGGTGCAGAACTTGATATTCTGCCCGCTGTATGACAACGGCAACACGCCGTATGATTGCTGGGCAGCTCGCGACCTGGAAGTTCCTTCAGACTGGATAGGAGCCAGTCCGAATGACTTGCATCATGACTTTGGTATGGCCATCGTTTCTCCCAATAGTTCGGGCGATTTGACCGACCTGGTAGGTGGTGCCGGTTGGGCATATAATCAGGCAGTCAATCAACTCTTCTCCGCCTACGGCTATCCCGCCGGGCATCCATACGATGGTCAGACCCGCCAATCCTGTGAGAATTCCACCGGCAAAAGTTGGCAGCATGGAAGTGGCACAGTGGTTTCCATCCCCTGCCCTATGACCGGTGGTTCCAGTGGTGGCCCCTGGTTCATCAAGATCAACGGCAACTGGTATCTCAACGGCCATAACGACTTCACCAGCACGCTCCAGCCCGGACACATGTTCTCTCCCTACTACGATGATACCTGGTACGCTCTTTACGACAAGGCCCAGCATACCTGAGCCGGAAAGCTCTCCCCCCTTATATTCTCTTTCCTTGTACTACTCACTCAGTCGAGACCGCCTGCTCTGAAGTATCGAGACCAAGCAGCTTCACGGCATTCTCTTTGAGAATCAAGGGGCGCACCTCTGGCCGAATCTCGATCTGCTCAAAGTCTGCCAGCCAGCGATCGGGAGTAATCAGGGGAAAATCGGAACCAAAGAGCATCTTATGTTTGAGCAAAGTATTGGCATACTGGATGAGCTGGGGTGGAAAGTATTTGGGAGACCACCCCGACAGATCGATGTAGACCTGGGGCTTATGCATGCACACTGAGAGCGCCTCATCCTGCCAGGGAAAGGCGGGGTGTGCCATGATGATCGGCATGTCGGGAAAATCGACCGCCACGTCATCCAGGTACATCGGATTAGAATATTTGAGACGTATGCCACCACCGCCGCGCGCTCCTGTCCCAATGCCGGAATGTCCAGTATGGAAGATCGCGGGCAAACCTGCCGCGGCGATCACCTCGTAAAGCACGTATGCCTTCGGATCGTTGGGATAAAATTGCTGGATGGTGGGGTGAAATTTGAAGCCGCGTACCCCAAACTGTTCGATCAGGCGGCGTGCCTCGCGCGCTCCTATTTTCCCTTTCGCGGGATCAATGCTGGCGAAAGGAATAAGCACATCGGGATTCTCAGCCGCCGCTTCGGCGACATCCTCGTTGGGAACGCGCACTTCCCCCGTGGTGGACTCAGCATCAACAGGGAAGACCACGCAGGCCATCTTGCGCTCACGGTAGTAGGCAGCGATTTCCGCGAGACCAGGAGAGTTTCCCTCGCTCTTAAAGTAGCGCCTGGCTGCCTCCCGCACTTCAGGATCACCAGGAGCTTCCGAGACATGGCGTGAGACATGCGCATGCGTATGCACATCGATTGCCACCAGATTGGTTATGTCCAAAGACGCTTTCCTCCTGAAGATAGGATATCATATCTTTTGAGCGGCAAACGAAATGCATATACTATCCTACATCCCCACCCTCGGCCTGTACTGAATCGCCTCCGCCAAATGATTCGCCATGATCGCGTCGCTCTCGGCCAGGTCCGCAATCGTCCGCGCCAGCTTTAACACCCTATGATATGCCCTGGCTGACAGGTGCAACTGCTGCGTAGCCGCTTTCAACAACCTCTCGCCCGGCGCGTCAGGCTGGCAATATTCGCGCACCTCGTTTGGCCCCATCTCAGCGTTGCAGGTGAGTTTCGTGCCTTTGAAGCGCTGCAACTGGCGTTCCCGCGCCGCCTGCACGCGCTTCCTGATCGTTGCGGAGTTCTCAGCCTGTTTCTTGTCGGAGAGCTTCTCGTAATCGACGCGGGGAACCTCGACGTGGATATCGATGCGGTCAAGCAGAGGGCCGCTGATCTTTTTCTGGTAGCGCGTGATTGTCGTAGCGGAACAGGTGCATTCCTTGACCGGGTCGTTGTAGTAGCCGCAAGGACAGGGGTTCATCGCCGCTA
>DATLSI010000278.1:0-9837 GCA_035534255.1 Ktedonobacteraceae bacterium
GTTCTGAGGGCTATGGCGCAGGTTCCAGCGACAGCGGCGATCCATTCTTACCTGACTTCCCGGACGAGTAACCTGAGAACCCGACAGCGATGGTCTTCCACGTGGCCGGGAATAAATGAGGAGAACAGTCCGTGCAAAGACGATCTGAAGGCGCACCACGACGCGACCGCGCGGGTGGGCGCAGCGAGCGGCCAACGCGCCGCAAAATTTGCCAGTTTTGTCATGACCATACACGTGAGATCGATTATAAAGACGCCAGCCGTTTCATGAAGCGATACATCTCTGATCGTGGCAAAATTGAACCTCGTCGTAAGACGGGGACGTGTGCGAAACACCAGCGCCGTCTCAGCGTCGCCCTTAAACAGGCGCGACACATGGCGCTGCTGCCCTACACTGCGGAACACATTCGGGGCATGTAGGAGCAGGCGCATATGCATAACACAGTAAGGATGAAGGCATCTCCTTCGTGGTATAACAATGAAGGGTATAGAGTCTTTTATTCTTGCTGTGTTTCTCTGTTAACTGTTATGCGCATGCCGACTGGTGTCTTGAGCAGGAAGGGAATACAGGGAATATTATGAGTAGTCAGACAGAGCGGCCAACGCAACGGCCCGAAAGCCGCCGACCGCCACGCTCGAATAAAGCGAGACGTTATAATAGACAGACAGCGCACGGGGTAGAAGCCAAACGCGACGGCAAGCCGCTTGTTCTTGGTTGGGGAGGGCATCTTTCCCACAAAGACAAGATTAAAGTTCAGCGGCGTGCTATATGGGGATTTACCGCGCTTGTTGTGCTGGTGCTAATTGCGGTGCTTGTAGGAACCTGGATTGACAACAACATCATTATTCCGGGACTGCCGATTACCACTGTCAATGGACACCAGATACCGCAATCAGAGTTCCGCAAAATGGTCGCGCTGAAAACGCTGATTGAGAACAACAAGATCAACGGGCGCAACGGTTTGACAGCGCAGCGTGCCGCGCTAGAAAAGCAGGATGCCGCGGAGCTTCAGACCATCACCACAGATACCAAGACGGTTAGTACACTGAACACGCAGATCAAGGCTTTGCCTGCTGGCCCAGGCCAGAAGCGCACCGATCTTGAAAGCCAGTTGAAAACAGCGCAACAAAATTTGTCAAGCGCGCAGACCAAACACAACAATTTCACCACCCAGATTGATACGCTGGTGCAGACAACCATCCCGTTTGAGCAACAGATCTTTACGGAATCCCAGATCGCAACCGACAGCGCCACCTGGCTACAAGATGATGAGCTTATTCGCGAATGGCTGGCAAACCAGGGTGCGGCTGTGCAAAACAAGGTCAGCCCATCAGCCAGCCTGGTGAACCAGGCAATGAATGCTCTGGTGGCGAACACACCTACGACTACCACTTATAACAGCCTGTTAAGTCAGATGGGCGTCTCAAATAGTGATATGCAGCCGATGATGGTAATCATACAGCGCCGCAATAATATGCAGAACTACCTGTCATCGCTGATTGTATCACCTGCCTACCAGGTGCTGGCGCGTTCTATGACGATTGATACCCTGGCCCATGCCCAAACGATTCTGAAGCAGCTGCAAGCTGACGGTGGCAGCAATTTCGGCGCGCTTGCTAAAGCGAAGTCGCAGGATACAGCGACAGCGAGTAACGGTGGCAGCCTGGGCTGGCTGGCGCAAGGACAGTACGCGCAGACCGAGAACACAGGCACAGTAGACAACTGGATTTTCGACCGCGCGCGTTATATCAACCAGATTAGCCCGGTGCTGGTAGAAAATGGTACCTACCGCATCGTGCAAATCTTGTCGATTGACCCGTCGCGGGCTATAGATTCGACGACGCTCCAGACGCTCCAGACCAATGCGTTGAGTGACTGGCTGTTGGAACAGAAGGCGCTTCCCGCTAACGTGCTAACGACGCCTGATTCCAATAAGCTCCTTGATCCGAACAATCTGCCGCCTACGTCGATCTTGCCATCCGCTGCGCCTGCCGCACCGACCCCACCGGCGGCGGGCTAGAGCAAAAGTAGGGACGCCCCTGGTGGGCGTCCCGCGTATTCACCCTGTGGGTGTTCTCTCGCGTGCTTTGCACGGGGGATGCGGACACCCACCAGGGGCGTCCCTACTGTTCAGAGTAAAATGGAAAACCATTCAATTCTCCTGAGATTAATATATGACAACCAGCGTTCCCGAACGTTATCAAACATACGTGACACGCGATGAACAGCTTTTAGAAACTGTCTCACTTTACCTGCACATACCTTTCTGCCATACACGCTGTTATTATTGCGATTTCAATACGTATGCGGGAATGCTACCCTTGCGCGAACCGTATGTGCGCGCACTGCTCGTTGAAATTGCCCTGGCTGGAGAACTAGCACGGCATGCTGATGGAAGTCTCCGCCGCGCGCGCACCATCTTCTTCGGCGGCGGAACGCCCAGCCTGTTAACTGTCGCGCAGATCAAGCGCCTGCTGAGCGCCTGCCGCGCAGCTTTCGCGCTCGACGAAGACGCCGAAATCACGCTTGAAGCCAATCCTGGCACGCTGCTGCCTGAACAACTGGAGGGATTGCGCGCCGCCGGCATCAATCGCCTGAGCATGGGTTCGCAGAGCTTCGACGCGCAGTTGCTCAAAACGTTGGGGCGCATTCACACGCCTGAGGAGATCACACAGGCGCTCGATTACGCGCGCTCAGCAGGTTTTAGCTCGATCAACCTGGATTTCATGTTCGGCCTGCCCGGACAAAGCATGGGACAGTGGCAGGAGACGCTCAAACGAGCGCTGGACCTGCGCCCGGAACACCTTTCACTCTATTCGCTTATTATCGAGGAAGGCACGCCGTTCTTTGACTGGACGCGGGACGGGCGCATTGTACCGGGCGACGAAGACCTGTGCGCCGACATGTATGAATATGCCGACGAATGCTTGCAGGCTGCCGGTTATGACAACTATGAGATATCGAACTGGGCCTTGCCGGGGCATCAGAGCCGCCATAACATGACTTACTGGCGAAATCTGCCCTATCTCGGCATGGGAGTCGGTGCGCACTCGTTCTACGCGGGCAAACGCTTTTCGAACGAACGCGATCCGCAGCAATACATCAATCTCCTCAAAAAGCGGCAGCTACCAGTAGTGGAGAGCGAGGTCATCGAGCGGATGCAGGAGATGTCAGAAACGGCTTTCTTAGCTTTGCGCACAGCTCAGGGCTTGCATCTGCCCACCTTTGAAAAGCGTTTCGCGGCTCCATTCGCCAGCTTCGTGGGCGACCGCCTGCGCATCGTGGAAGAAGCTGGGCTGCTCGAATATGATGAGGAATGGCTTCGCCTCAGCAAACGCGGTCGCTTGCTGGGAAACGAGGTTTTTTTGCGGCTATTGCCTGAATAATGCGCAGTAAAGGATGGGCAGGTGGGTTCAATATCAGCAGGTTGGGGCAGTTACGAAGCACTCAGTAAAGCACAATTTGAAGAGTACCGCGCGGCGGGTATAGAGGCATTGCACGCGCAATTGCTTTTTAATCGTGGTGTGACCACATCCGAGGCGATGCTGCGTTTCCTGGCGGCGCGTTTTGAGGAGATTCCCGACCCACTCACGTTGATCGATATGGGTCGCGCGCTCGAACGCATCCAGCGCGCCCTGCATGATGGCGAGTATATTACTATATTTGGAGATTTCGACGCTGACGGAGTAACTTCCGCCGCGCTGATGATGCGCGCCTTACGCGCCCTCAAGCAGCCAGGCGCGCCGCTGGACTACTTCATCCCGCATCGTATCGAGGATACGCGGGGCGTGAGCAAGGAAGCGATTGCTAAGATCGCGCCGAGAGGGACGACGCTGCTCATCACCACCGATTGTGGCAGCTCAGATGTGGCAGAGGTGGAGTACGCAAAGACGCTCGGCATCGATATCATCATCACCGACCACCATCACCCGCCTGAGCAACCGCCGCTGGCGTATGCCACGATTAATCCCTGGCGGCCAGATTGCACGTACAGCGAACGCTACCTGTGCGGCGTGGGCATTGCCTTTAAGCTGGCGCAGGCGCTGTTTCGCGCGTATGGGCGCGAAGAGGAGGTGCGCGCATTGCTCGACCTGGTTGCCATCGGTACAGTCGGCGACGTAGGGCAATTGCTGGGTGAAAATCATACACTGGTGCGCCTGGGTTTGCAGCAACTCAACAAGACGACTAATGCCGGCCTGAAGGCGCTGATGCAGGTCGCTAATCTGCGTATGGGCAATTTGCGCGAGCGCGACATTTCCTACGCGCTGGGGCCGCGCATCAATGCTGCCGGACGCATGAAACACGCGAGCATCGCCTTTGAACTGCTGACTACCGACGACGAGGCAGAAGCGCAGGCACGCGCCAGAGAGTTGGAAGAACTCAACCAGGCGCGCCAGCAGATTACGGACGAACTGATGAAGCGCGTGCGCGAGCAGGCGCAGGGCCAGAGTGATAACCAGGTCGTACTGGTCTACGGCGATAAGAAAGAGTGGCCAGAAGGCATTATCGGGCTGGTGGCAGGCAGGCTCTCGGAAGAGATCAGACGCCCGGTCTTCGTGCTTAGCCAGGACGGTGAAACGAGCCGGGGTTCAGCGCGCAGCCACGGAGATTTCAATATCATCGAGGCGTTGCGCAGCCGCGCCGACCTCTTCGAGCGTCACGGCGGACACGCGCAGGCGGCAGGCTTCACCATCCCCAATAGTAACATTGAAGCTTTGCATGCTCACCTGCTCAACTGGCAAGGCAACGGCGCAGCATCCAATGAAACGGCGGAGGAGATACCTGATCTTGCCGTAGTTGTGGTCGAACAAGAGAGCAGCCTGCCATCTATGGCACACATGGTAGATCTCGTGATTACTAAGCCAGAGAGCCAGCTTACTTACGAAGCCTTCACAAAAATCAGCCAGCTCAGCCCCTTTGGATCGGGCAACCCCGAACCTGTTTTCCGCATGGAGGGATTGCGCCTGGCGCGTCGCTGGGCCAGTGGCCCGGAGGGACGCCACCTGCGAGTGCGCCTGCGCAGCAATACTACCCAGTTCGATGGCACCTTTCTACGCGCAGGCTCGCAGCTCGAAACATATCAAGAAGGGTCGCTGGTGAACGTGATCTTCTGCCTGGAACTGTCGCGCAATACATTTAACGGCGATGGCAAACAGGATGTATGGCTGAAGATTCTGGGCATGGAGGCCATAGGATAGATTCCAGAGGCGATGATTGCACAGGTTCCCAGGGCGATGATTGCACAGGTTCCCAGGGCGATGATTGCACAGGTTCCCAGGGCGATGATTGCACAGGTTCCCAGGGCGATGATTGCACAGGTTCCCAGGGCGACCGCAAGGGTCGCCCCTACCATATACGAATATACGAGACGCGATACTGACATGATATGGGAGGAATGCTACTATGGACCCACTTTCGCTCTTCGATGTACAGGGGCAGGTCGCCGTTGTCACCGGCGGAAGCGGTGTGCTTGGTAGTGTGATGGCTCACGCGCTGGCACAGGCCGGTGTGAAAGTCGTTGTCCTCGGTTTGCATGAAGAGAAGGTAAAAGCGGTCGCCGGTGAAATTCAGGCACGGGGAAATGAGGCTACCGGCATTGCCTGCGATGTGCTTGACCGCGCCGCCTTGCAAGGAGCGCTTGAGCAGGTAACGCATACGTTTGGCGCGGTTGATATGCTCATTAATGCAGCCGGGGGCAATTCTCCACAGGCCACGACATCCGCGGAGCGGAGTTTCTTCGATCTTGATCTGCAAGGAGTTGATAGCGTTTTCGCTTTGAACTTCACAGGAACGCTGCTGAGTTGCCAGGTATTTGGACGAGGCATGGCCGAGCGCGGCCAGGGTTGTATCGTCAATGTGGCCTCGATGAACGCGCTGCGGCCATTGACGCGCATTCCCGCTTATAGCGCGGCCAAAGCTGCCGTCGCCAACTTTACACAGTGGTTGGCCGTGCATATGGCGCAAAAGTACAGCCCTCGTATACGCGTCAACGCGCTGGCTCCCGGCTTCTTCTTGACCGAACAGAACCGCTTCTTGCTCACCGACAAAGAAAGCGGAGCGTGGACAGCACGCGGACAGGCCATTCTCGATCATACACCGATGGGACATCTTGGGAAGCCTGAAGACCTGGTTGGTACTCTGTTATGGCTGGTCAGCCCGGCGTCGGCTTTCGTTACGGGGATTGTGGTGCCGGTGGACGGCGGATTTTCGGCTTTTAGCGGGGTGTAACGTAGTATAATATGCGCAGAGATCGGACCAGGGCGCACCCTTGCGGTCGCCCTGGAAATTGCCAGGTGATAAAATCGAGGACAAAGATGCCATGATCAGCAAAGGTTCAGCCACAGCCATACTGACAGAAGCAGATGTAGAACGCCTGCTGATAGAAGCCTGCCATACCTTGCGGGTCGATCAGAGGCGTGTGCTGGTGATTATTCCTGACGGCACGCGTACCGCGCCTATCCCGCTCATGTTTCGCCTGCTGTACGAACAGCTTGGGCGGCGTGTCGCGCAGCTGGACTACCTGATCGCGCTTGGCACGCATCCGCCTATGTCAGAAGAGGCTATTAACCACCTGGTGGGAGCGACGGAAGAGGAACGGCAGCAGCGTTATCCCAACACGCGCATCTTCAACCATCGCTGGAACGACGCGCAAGTTCTGCGCGCAATTGGCGTTATTTCGCGCTCCGAGGCCGCTTCGCTCACGGGTGGATTGCTTGTTGACGAGGTAGCTGTCACGCTGAACGGCTTGATCTTCGATTATGACCAGATCATTATCTGCGGGCCGGTCTTTCCTCACGAAGTGGCGGGTTTCTCCGGCGGCGCGAAATACCTGTTTCCGGGCATCGCCGGGCCGGACATCATCAACTTCACCCACTGGTTGGGCGCGCTTGTGACGAGCATGCATACCATTGGCATCAAGGATACGCCCGTGCGCCGCGTTATCCAGCGAGCGGCGGAGTTTGTCACAACGCCCATGCTGTGTATGGCGCTGGTACTCAAGGGCAAGCAGTTGCACGGACTGTATATTGGAGATTGTGAAGAGGCGTGGAGCCAGGCCGCCGATCTCTCCGCGCAATTGAACATTATCAGCGTAGCCCGGCCTTATCAGCAAGTGCTCTCCATGCCTGCCGAGATTTATGATGACCTGTGGACAGCGGCCAAGGCCATGTACAAAACGGAACCGGCTATCGCGGATGGCGGTGAAGTCATTATCTACGCGCCGCATATTACAGAGATTTCGTATACACACGGCAAGCTGATCGACCAGGTGGGCTATCACGTGCGCGATTATTTCCTGAAGCAGTGGGAGCGATTCAAAGACGTGCCAGGCAGCATCCTGGCGCACAGCACGCACGTTAAAGGGATGGGGACATATGAGATAGGCACCGGCGTAGAAACGCCGCGTATCCACGTCACACTGGCAACAGGCATTCCCGAAGAACACTGCCTGCGCGTCAATCTTGGCTACCGTGATTATCGCAACATCAACCCGCGCGACTGGGCGCAGCGCGAAGACGAGGGTATTTTGCTGGTGCCGCACGCCGGGGAGATGCTGTACAGAGCGAGAGGCACAAGATGAGCAACAACGCAAACACATCACCTGCTTTACAACGCATCATCGAAGAAGATGCCGTGGAGCAATTGCGGAGGCGCGCCGGGCGCATGGCAACGCTCGGCAGCGAGAATGGCGAGTTGAAGCTTGACTGGGTGGAAGGTGTGGCGCGCTTGCTGGCAGACCCGGTGATGTTGGAAGAGGTGGAAGGGGAGGCGCGAGACATCTGGCAGCGTGGCATACGTCACATCATCTGGGCTGGCATGGGCGGCTCGGTGTTGACAGTACGCGTGCTGACCAGCCTGGGCTTTTGTGCTGCATCTTCGCGGGAGACAGCGCAGATAGCACAGCCAGACAGCCAGGAACATATCACCATTTACCCGTTAGATAGCACCGACCCGGCAGCGTTGAACGCGATTGTACGCCAGATAGCCGGGATGAAGAACCAGGCTGATCCATTGTTTCTAAGCGAATTGCTGGCTAATGTGTTAATGATTGGCGTTTCGATGGGCATGACATCGGAGGAGCCGATTACGCATCTCGCGTGGTTCGCGGATTTGCTGGGACAAGCACAACTCCCGATGGCGGAGCATTTGATGGTGATGACGCTGCCCGGCTCTTATCTGGATCAGTTCGCGAAAGAGCATCACGCGCCCAGTCGTCCGTTGCAGCCCGACGGGGGAACGGGCACCGGCGGCAGGATGAGCGCGCCCGCGACACGCGTCTTTCTGCTGCCCGCCGCGCTCGCTTTTGTTCATCAACCTAATCCGGCAGGTCTGTTGCGCGCAATGTTGCGCCGGGCATGGGAACTATATGATGTGGAGCTTGCCACTACGCGGCCTGACGAGCATCCCTTTGCGCGCCTGGCAGCCGCTCTGAGTGAGGCCAGCACTGATGGCGCGTGCCTGTTGCTGCTGCGCATGCCTCAGGGCTGGGAGGCGCTGATAGCGTGGATAGAGCAATTGATGGAGGAAAGCCTGGGTAAAGGTGGCAAGGGTGTCGTTGTTTTTCCCTACCATGCCTATGAAGGCGACTCAATGCAAAATGTGCTGACTGCGGTTGTTACAACTGACGCAACAGATATCATAAGCGCACAATCAGACAAGCCCGTATTTGTGTTGCATCAACCATATCTTGCCGCCACAGATGCGGGTGAGCGACTGGCGGCGCTGGCGGCCAGCTTTCTGGGCTGGCAATTGAGCATGGCTTTGTTCGGTTATTTGCGTGATATTACTTTCGCGGGTCAACCGGCTGTGGAAAACTATAAGGCACGCGCGCGCGCTTTGCGCATGCGGGACAATCCGTTGAGCGCGCTGGCGGGTTGGAACGCGCAGTATACAGAAGGAAATTTGACGCTGTTCGCGCCGGAGGACACAACGGACGCGGAAACTGCAATGGCCACGCACTTTGCCGGGATATTACGGGAGGCGCGCGCCGCGCATCGTCTGAGTTATCTCGACGGTACTATCAATGGTGAAGCGTCACCGGCATTTGTGAGCATGTTCGGGCAACATTTGCGGCGTATTGGTAACGACCATTTAGGCGTTCCGGTCAAGCTGCGTCGCGCTCCCGCCGACTATCACTCGACCGAGCAGAGCGAGATGGATGGGCCACCGTCGCTGATCAGCTTGCGCCTGCTGGCGCGCCAGCACGAGCCGTGTATGATTGGGATGTATGATGATACGTTTCTGCGCGCCCAGGCGATCAGTACATGGCAGGCTATGCTGGAGCAGGGACGAAGCTGCTTTTTGCTAGTGGTCGATGGCACATTTGAAGACGCCATTGAGCCATTGAACAAGTTTTTTGAACGTGTTGTTCAGCTAACTACTCCCGGCGTGGATGCGGGGCGGTGATAGCCCAGACAACCCGGAGAGCGCCACAGATGCACAGACAAAGCCATAGCAGCCAGAAGGGCTGACTTGTATCCTTTTTGGTCTTTTCGACTTCGCGAGGAGTCCGTTCCTCCTGAATCATGCGTTTCTCCTGTGCCTGATAAATTTCGACGAACGAATAGGGTAATTGTGCGTCCCCCCGTGCGTAGGGACAGGGACGTGGGGTGGAGTGGACGCGGGGGCCTTGCGCCTGTTCCCCGTCCCCGTCGTCCCCCCGTGTGATGCTCACGGGGACAGGCTACAAGGACGCCGGGGACGCACGCGTCCCAACAGGCGTAACCCCATTTGTCCGGCAATGTCCATCTGGTTATTGATGCTTCGCTTCGACCCGGCGCATCACGGGTAGACGCCGCGGATCTCGGTGGCTTCGGCAACACGCGCCACGGCCAGCAG
>DATLSI010000279.1:0-2670 GCA_035534255.1 Ktedonobacteraceae bacterium
CAGGAAAATATCGCCAATGACCGTGCCGAGCGTCTGCGTCACGATATCGGCGACTGGAGTCGCCGAAGCGGAGAGCGCCTTGAGGTTGTTCGATGCAAGATTCAGCGCGATCAGGAAGGCAAAACCAACCACGCCGCTCAATACTACCGACGACCACATGGAAAAGGGTACGACGCGATGCGCGTCCTGAGTCTCTTCGGCGAGGTTCGCGGCGGCTTCAAAGCCAACGATGGTAAAACCTCCTAACAGAAACGAGAACATAAACGGCCCTGTCGAGGTCAGGCCACCGAGATTGAAGTAGCCCGCGGCAGGAATGATGCCCATGCTGAAAAGATGGCCCGGATGGAGCAGCGAACGCGCCGCGCCCACAATCACCAGCAGGAGGGTCAGCCCGACAATGCCGATCACTTCCGTGCCAACGGCGGCGCTATTGACGCGCGACGACAAGACAGTTGAGAGGATGATCAGCAACATCTGGAGGACAATGACAATGCCCGTTGCCAGCCAGGCGTTCTGGGGCGTCTCCGCGTAGCCCAGGAGGCTCGGCAGCACAGTCTGCGCCAGGGCATAATCGACGGCAACCACGTCCACAACCAGGAAAATGAAAGACACCCAGCCGATCAGCCAGCCCACCTTCGGATTCGTCAGGCGCGACGCCCATTGATACGAGTAGCCCGCAAGCGGGATACGCGACGCCAGGGCCGCGAAAACCAGCGCGACAAACAACTGCCCCACGATCACCAGCGGCCATGTCCACACACCCAACGGCCCACCCCAATTGAGTACCGCTCCATACGTTGTAAAAATGCCAGTAGTAATGCTGATAAAGGAAAAGCCGACGGCAAACGAGGCAAAGCGTTTCAATTCTCGCTTAAACTCCTGCTTGTAGCCAAACCGTTCGAGGGACGACTCATTGTAGCTACCTTCCATGTGATATGCTCCTTTCACCAGAACACCAGAAGACAGGGATCGAGCCTTCTACTGGAAAGTCTACCTTACAGAAGTTTCTACGTAAAGCCCCTCTTTTCACAGACGTGCGTGAGGGTTTCCCTACAGGACAATGACCCGTCAGTGTGTACCCGTTGATAACCTGTTGCGATGTAATGATATAATAGGGGAATTATGGCAAGAAAAATAAGTAAGAAACCGAAAAGGAAAAAAGGGCCGCGCAATGCAGTTATAACCTCGCGGGAGCGCTCTCCGCGCATTGAGGCGCTGCTCGGTGACGTCACTGAACTCACAACACAGGGAGACTTTAAGGGAGCCACGGAGATATGTGAGTACTTGCTGAGTTCCTTACCACAGAACGCGCCACAACGAGCCGAGGTGCTGGCTTATTACGCAACAATCCAGGCTCAATCGCAGAGATAACTCATACAGATGAGGAAAATGAAGGCAGGAGCAAAACTATGTTCCTGCCTTCATTTTCCTCATCTTTACGTATGGCTCTTGATGAAGCGTTCCATGCGCACCAGCGCCTCTTCGAGCTTGTCATAGGCTGTGCAGTAAGCGCAGCGTACATAGCCAGCGCCAGCCTTGCCGAATGCGCTACCGGGTACAACAGCAACCTGTTCCCCGAAGAGCAACTTCTCGGCGAACTCGTCGTCGCTCATACCGGTATTGCCGATGTACGGGAAGGCGTAAAACGCGCCCTTCGGCTCGCAAGTCGGCAGGCCGATCTGGTTGAGTCCAGCGATGAACATACGGCGGCGCCGATCATAGTCATCATGCATCTGCTTGATATCTTCGTCGCCGTGGCGCAGCGCCTCCAACGCGGCCTCCTGCGGGCCAGTGCCGGCGCACATAATCGTATACTGGTGAATTTTCAGCATAGCCTCCGTGATATGCGCAGGGGCGGCGGCGTAACCAATACGCCAACCGGTCATGGCATAAGCTTTGGAGAAACCATCCAGCAAAATGGTACGCTCGCGCATCCCCGGCAGCGCGGCAATCGCGATATGTTCAGTATCGTAGACAAGATAGCTGTACACCTCGTCCGAGGCCACAAGCAAATCATGCTCCACCGCGAGCCTGGCAATCTCCTCAAGTTCGGCTCGCGGAATCACCGCTCCGGTGGGATTGTTGGGGTTGCCCAGCAATATGACTTTGGTGCGCGGCGTGATGGCCGCCGCGATATCAGAAGCGCGCACCGCAAAATTATGTTCGGCATATGCCGGAACGGGAACAGCGACACCGCCGGAAAAAACGATATCCGCCTCGTAGGCTACATAGCCGGGATCGAGACAGATCACCTCGTCGCCCGGATCAACGATAGTGCGCATCACCAGGTCTACGCCCTCGCTCACTCCCACCGTCACCAGTAGCTCGGTTTTGGGATCGTAGCTCAGGCCATAACGGCGCTGGAGCATAGTCGCCAGCTCTTCGCGCAGTTCCAACGTGCCATAGTTGGAGGTATAGCGTGTGTGGCCCGCCTCAATGGAGCGGATACCGGCCTGCCGAATGTGGAGCGGCGTCACAAAATCCGGCTCGCCGACTCCCAGAGAAATAACCTCCGGCATAGTGTTAATGATATCAAAAAATTTGCGAATGCCCGATGGTTTGACTTTTTGCACGCGCTGCGACAATACATCTCGTTTGAGCGTATCCATAAAATCCTTTTTCCTCCTGCTCATATGAGTTCAACGCCGTTGTTGCTTGCGACCATCCAAT
>DATLSI010000280.1:0-20146 GCA_035534255.1 Ktedonobacteraceae bacterium
AGGCGGCGCATCTGTCCGCTTGCTACGTTGATAACCCACAGGGCGGCGCTGGCGCTGAGGTCGGGATCGGGCAAGCGATTGGCGCAAAAGGCAATTTCTGTGCCGTCGGGCGACCAGCAGGAAGAGAGAATGTCTACCGGCTCAGCAGTGAGGCGTGTTGCTTCGCCATCAAGGTGTACCAGCCAGAGTTGCTGGTAACGTCCCTGCTTGTATCCAATACCATCCAACTGTTCATCGAGGCGCGTATAAACAACAGATGGTGCGCTATTGTCGGGCTGGTGTTCGTCTTCTGCCTTCCAGGCGCTGTGCGCCAACAGCGCGCTACCATCGGGTTGCCAGCTATATTCGCTTACTCCCTGGCTCAGATGGCTGATCTGCCGCGCTTCGCCGCCGCGCAGCGAGAGCAAGTGAATCTGGAGCGAGCCACTGCGGTCGCTCAAGAAGGCCAGTGTTTGCCCATCTGGCGACCAGCGCGCCGCCAGGTCGTGTATTGTATTTTCGAGATTCGTCATTTGTCGTGGTGTTTCTGCTTTGCCGCCTTTAGCGTTCACCACCCATATCGCGCTGTTACTGGTATTCTTTTCCGCATTGCTAGTCTGTGTAGTGAAAGCAATAAGCGAGCCGTCGGGCGAAAGCTGGGGATCGCTCACGATGTGCAGGGCCAATACATCATCTACCGACATGTAGGGATTTGGATTGGCGGCAGGCGCACTCGAGGCGGTGGCAGTAGTGACGGCTGGAACCTCTATAGTGGCAGTCGGGCTGGCTATTTCGCCGGAGATGGGGCGAGGCAGAGTAGCGTTCTCATCGTTTTCAATCATTTGCGCGCTCCAATCGAATCTGTAAATCAGTATTGAAACTACTATGCTTTCTTTTACTATACTATACTATTGACGTTTAGACTAATAACGACCTGGCCGATTCCCACGGAGAAGTCGGAATGGACCCTCCCTTTGGGCCATCCGGGCGATTTCCCACGCGGTTTGGGTCGCTGAGCAGGTGTGCCAAGCTGCTGCAAAATGCCGGGCATCACCCGACGCACCTGCCGAGGGGTGACCGCGCGCCGGGTGCTTTCATCGACTTATTTCACTTTTTTCCACACTTATACTGAAAATATTGCTTGGAAAACTACAAGAGATAGCACTTCAACACTTCAACACAATGAAGAGGCTCATTTCTCGTTTTCTGCGCAAATTATTTTTCGCGCAAAGCATTGTCACGACATTTTGCTTTGCGAATAGTAGGAGGATTGTCGCTTCATGCGAAGACATTTCAAAGGGTATCTGTTCATGTTTGTGGCGCTCACCACAGTAGTTGTCGCCATACTTGGCGCAGGCTTTGCGTCTGCCAACGAGCACAGCCAGAAAGCTGCCCATACCGGGATATCTGGCTCTGGCAAAAAAGCTTCCGCAAAAATGGTATCGATGCATGTCATTGATATGCAAAAAGTTGCGGTAGAAACATCTGCACCGGCCAACCATCGCTCAGCAGGGCTGCCATTACTCACGGGCGTAAGTTCAGCGGTGTATGCACAGCGCAAAACGGACGCAGCACATAACCATGCTGCTCCGGTTGGCGGTTCGCATAGCTTTGTGTCCCCCTCGACCCAAAGCACCTTGACTCCCACGAAGACGAAATCGTTCCAGGGTATGGCTGATTCAGCGTCTATCTGCCCCTATTTTGGCGGCTGTCAGCCTCCCGACCAGGCATTAGCCGTCTCTAAGTCTTATGTGTTCCAGGGTGTCAACACTTCTTTTGCCGTCTATAATACCTCTGGCACACTGCAAACAGGTTGGCCCAAGAATTCGCAGAGCTTCTTCGGCGTTCCTAACCCCGGAAGGTGCGATCCTGCTGGACCGTTCTTGAGCGACCCACGCGCCTTCTATGATACCAAAGATGGACATTTCTGGGTAGCGATGCTTCAGGTAGAAGGGGCATTTGGCCTCAATTCATGTCCTTTCAAGACGCTCTACTGGGTTGCCGTCAGCAAGACCAGCGATCCACGAGGTGTCTGGAACGTCTACGCGTTCGACATGTCGTTGGGCTCCACCAATGCCGCCGACTATACCCAGTTCGGCTTCGATCAACAGGCCATCTACTTCTCAGGCAACATGTTCAACCAGGCTGGCTCAGCCTATGAGTACGCTGAGATTTTTGGGGCCAGCAAGTCAACCATGGAAAATGGCCTGGGAGTCACCGCTTATGGATTCTCCGGGCTGTTCGTGTCAGCTTCAAGAACCGTTCTCGTGGATACCGTCCAACCCGTTGAGGCACAGTTAGCTTCTAAAACAGACGGGCCAAACGGTGGGTTGTTCATCGACTCGTGGAATATCAATGGGGACCCTTTCGGGGATAATTGTTTCTCTTCCGCATGTCATGGCCTGTCCATCTGGACATTGACGAACCCTGGAAAATCTACAACCGGCCTTACGTTCGCTTTCACCAATAGCGCGGGATACGTCCTTCCGCCAGCCGCCGACCAACCCGGCTGCACAGCGTGTATCGAAACGCTGGATACACGCATCAGTGGGACGCCGATCTATCGCAACGGGCTAATCTCGTTTGCGCTTGAGACGGGCATCAATAACGGTTCCCAGGTCGTGCCTGGCATTCTGTGGGGACAGATCGCTCCTGAGATCAATGACAGTGGCGCGCTCACAGGATCTGTATTGTTCCAGGACGGGTATTACTACTATAGTGGTGATGGAACAGCCTCCTTTGGCGCGCTCATGCCCGACGCCGATGGCAATCTGTTCATGGTGTTCGAGTTTATGAATAGCTCGACCAATCCAGAGCTTGCCTATACTGGACGCCGCGTGGCTTTCCCATTCGGCAGCTTCCATGATGGCGGCCTCATTCTTAAAGCTGGCGGTGCGCCAACCTTCGACTCGCGTTGGGGCGACTTCGAGGCTACTTCGTTTGATGGCACAACAAATGTCTGGTTCGCGGGTCAGTATTCAGCTTCCAGTGGCGACTGGTCTACCTATATTGGGCGAGACAGTTTCTGCGCGACTTGCAACTAGCGCGAGTCTAGCACGGATGGCGTGGCATTCTCTATGCCACGCCATCAAAATGCCCAGTTCCTCATACAGTTGGATTGCGATATGGGGGCCAACGTACTCAATCGTCATCAAGGCCCGCGCGCCAGCCGGTAAGATCTGCAAGCTCAAGTCCTGGTAAAAGCTGTATGGGCTGCTTACCATATCTGCTAAAACCAGAAGGCATTATTACGAAAAGTCAGGTCTGTTGTTGCAAATCGCAAACACTCTTTGACCGCTTTTTTGTGCTATTATTACGTTGAAACGAATACCGGCTAAAATAGAGGGTTTGTGAAAATCTGCCTGGGAGGAACCGAGAGTTATGATCGTAAGCGAAGTTATGACAACCAGGCTTATCACTGTTTTGCCTGACGATACTCTAAGTCACGCTGCCAACTTGTTACGACAGTATCAATTTCATCATTTGCCGGTTGTGAGAACCGCGCCCCCCTTTGGTAGGATAGACACGGGGAAGGGGCCTCATCCCGTACTCGAAGGATTGATCACCTCGCAAGATATCGACCTGGCGGCGGCGGTGGGAACCAGCTCCAGTGATATTTTACACCGACCCTGGCAGGAACGGCGTGTGCTTGAGGTGATGAACAGCGCTACTATACGAGTGACACCTACAACCAGCGTTGCGGCTGCCGCCCAGATTCTTGTTGAGCGTGGTCTAAATTGCCTGCCTGTAGTCGAGTACGAGCGACCTGAAACAACGGCGTCCGGGGAGCAAGACGAAGCATTAACCAGTCCCCTGTTGGTGGGATTGCTCACGCGCAGTGACCTGTTAATAGCTCTGGCGCGTTCGCTGGGAGCATTTGAGCCGGGCATGCAGCTAGGCATTTCACTACCGCTCGGTGATCTTACTCCTCTGGCAAAAACTCTGACCCTGGCTGCCGAACTACATATTAAGGTACGTAGTGTACTGGCGGCTCCGCTGGAAGGGAATGTCCCGCTCTCCGCGACGGTGCGCCTGGGTACGATTAATCCCGCTCCGTTGTTGGTGCGTTTACAGGAAGAGCATATCGAATATTCATTCGCGGATGTGTAATGAAATGAGGAGCGTTATGGCAGAGGCGAATGCTATGCCGAGAGCACGGCTGATCTATCATCCTGATGAATTACACTATAATTTTGGGGCAGAGCATCCGTTACAGTCTGCTCGTATAGCCGCGCTGATGGACTTGCTTGAAACGTGCGCTCTCTGGAGTCCCGCCAGTGACGCGCTGCGGCTGCCTCTACGTCTGGCAACAGTGGAAGAACTGGGTCTCGCGCATTCAGCCGACTATATCGCGGCAGTGCAGGTGCTTAGCGAGCCTGATGTTCAGGATATGGAGGAACAGCAGCGGCGATCTGAACTCGCGCTCAAATATGGTTTCGCCGATGGCGATACGCCTGTCTTGCCCTGCATGCACGAAGTGACGGCCCGCATAGCAGGCGGCTCGCTGGTTGCGTTAAGCGCGGTGATGGGGCTGCCGGAGGGAGGCCAGTTCGCTTCCGAAGGTGAGCGGCCCTTGCATGTTTTTCACCCGGCGGGTGGTCTGCACCATGCCTGGTCGGATCGAGCTTCGGGCTTCTGTGTCTATAATGATATCGCCGTAGCTATCGCGCACTCGCTGCGGGCAAGCGAGGCAAAGATTCTCTATATTGACTTCGACGCGCATCATGGCGATGGGGTGCAGCGCGCCTTTTACGATGAGCCGCGCGTCATGACTGTTTCGCTGCATGAAACAGGGCGCTATCTCTTCCCAGGCACGGGAGATGTGCTTGAACTGGGCAATGGCATGGGTCGCGGCTACTCCGTCAACGTGCCCCTGGAACCATTCACCGAGGATGATTCGTATATCGAGGCGATTGAGGCGTTGCTGACGCCCCTGGTTATTTCGTTCGCACCCGATGTCATCGTAACGCAGCATGGATGTGATACGCACGCCTGGGACCCACTTACGCATCTCAGCTTGACCATGCGCGGTATTCAGGCGCAGATCAAGCTGGCGCACCAGCTCGCGCATACATATTGTCAGGGTCGCTGGGTCGCGCTGGGCGGCGGCGGATACGATCTGTACCGGGTGGTGCCGCGCGCCTGGAGCATGGTCTGGGCGGAAATGTCTGAACAAACATTGCCCGAACGACTGCCGCCAGAATGGGTGAATCGCTGGCAACCTGTATGGCACAACGTTGAGCAACAAGATCAGGCCGCGCAGCAAGTCATGGGCAAACCCACGGCTTCGTTGGTATTTCCGCTTACGTTTCAGGATCGCGCGGAAGATTTTCCCGCTCTGCCGCGGCGCTGGACGATCAGCAACACCAATCGCCATACGGTGGCGCTGGTGCGCCAGTTACTGGTACCTCCTTCGGTGCGCCAGGCGTTCCCCGCGGTCCGCCGGCAATCGCCGCTCGCCGGGCTATTCGATTTATTGCACTTACAAGGGACTGCAACTCCATCGCGCAGTAAGATGATTGAAATAAAGGCGGACACGCTTCTCCTGCGCGATTTTTGCCCGCCCTCCCTGGTGGAGCGTTTGACCGCCGACAGTGGATTGCATGCTTTTGCCCGGCTGCCTGAGCGCGAACTTCAATTGTTTATTGGTATTGCAAAACGTCCGGATTGTGCCCTGACTCTCGCTCACACACCTGAAGGTGTGATCGTTGGCGAAGTGACGCTGGCCCCAGGTGACGAATGGTGGGAGGGGTTGGAAAATGTCTACGAGGTTGCTATCGAGGTGAGTTCAAACTGGCGCAGCCAGGGCGTGGCGCGTCAGTTGTTGGCTTTCGCGCTAGAGCTTGACGCTCTGGAAGATATGATCTTGTTCGCGCTGGGATTATCGTGGCACTGGGATATCGATGGCCTGGGGCTGAATGTCTACCGCTATCGCGAGATGATTTCCCGCCTATTTGCATCACAGGGTTTTATCGAATATCCCACAACTGAGCCGAACGTTAGCCTGGAACCTGCCAATATTTTGCTGGCTCGCATTGGCAAACGCGTTGACCAGCGGGTTGTCAGCCAATTTTTGAACCGCCTGCTGAGTTCACCCAATCTTTCACACATGTGAAGGGCAGGTCCTGAATATCAAAGAAAAAACAAATCAGAGGTTCTCCGTCCTTGCGGGTGATGTGTAGGGACGCGATTGATCGCGTCCGCGTGGGCGAGTGCCGGCGTGGGCGGACGCGATCAATCGCGTCCCTACACATGTGCGTCCTTTTTCACCCGCGAGGATGCAGACACAAACCAGGTGAAGTACTGGCCGGTTGTTATGCGCTCACCGTGGTATTTCACGAGCAAAGACCGGCCGAGTGGCCTGGATGCATATGGGTCTATAAAAGTGAGTTCCACAGCAAGACATTCTACTTCTCTGTGGAACTCACTTTTATTGTGCTTGTATTCAGTCACAAAAGCGACCGCACCAACTTGTATGGCTCTGTTGGATATGCAAATGCGGGGGTGCCGAGTGCCTGCTAGGAGGCGATCTGCTCGGTGAGCTTACCCGTATGTACCAGCCAGCGCACAAATTCCAGACGCCGGTGCTCCGCGAGTGTGTTGAGCCGTTCGCGCTCGTTGTGATCCTTGCGAAGTTGGCTCAAGCGTTTCATCTCGCTCTCGGCAAATCCTCCCTTACGCAGAATTTCACGGTCTTCCTTACGGTCCATGTTATCCTCCTTGTCTGGCTGAAATACAGCCAGGTACTAAGGCATAATTGCCAACATGCGTTCGATGCGCTTGAGAAGAGCCTGCATAGGATACGGTTTTGGGAGATGGTCCAACGTTGATTTTGGTTCTCCCTGAATACGAATTGAGCTACGAATGGTTGATTCTGCGCTAGTTAACAAAACCGGCGCGCTAGAATAGCTACGCAACACCTTGAAAACGTCCCACCCGGTGATGATGCCGGAGAGATCAAGATCAAGCAGGACGAGATCAGGAATAGCCTGACGCAGAGCTGTGATTGCTGTCTCTCCACTGGTAGCTAACGCTACTGCATACCCGCACGCGGTTAGAATGTCGGCTTCCAACCTGGCGAGAGAGATGTCATCCTCAACCAGGAGTATGTGATGCAGCGTTCCAGGCTCCTCATTCTGAATATAAGACGACCGCCTCGTAAGCGGTGCGCTACTCGACATGGTTTTGTTTAATATACGTTGACCGCTACCCGGCAGAAAATTTATCCCGGCATCTTTGTCTGGCATGAATGACATCCTGCTTCCGCAAAAATCAGATGGTGTTGCGGTTTCACCGCCGGTGCGGTGTTGAGAGAATACGTCTCTCTATTGAAAAGTGTACATGAGGATTGGTGACTATGGCGTGAAGAATCGGCGATTATTGTGAAAACGTCGTGAAAAATGATGAACAAACTGTAATAAAAACCGTTTCAGGCTACCCTTCTTCCGCGTCGGGTAGTGGTACATAATAGCCGACGCCCAGTTCGTTGAGCAAGAAGCGTGGCTGGGCAGGGTCTGGTTCGAGCTTGCGGCGCAGGTGACGAATGAATGTGCGTAAATAGGTATTTTCCCCGCTATAGTCTGATCCCCAGACGCGCTGGAGCAATTCTCGATGCGTCAGTACTTTGCCGGCATTGCGTGTGAGTTCACTGAGTAGATCGTACTCGGTAGGGGTCAGGTGAACCTCTTTGCCACCGGAGCGAATCTGTCGATGCGCGAAGTCGACCACGAGACCGGTCGGACCGCCGGCGCGATAAACGGAGCGTGGTAGATCGCCGCTTGCCGCCCCACTGCGCAGGCGTGCGGCTTCGTCCGCGCGACGCATGGCAGCGCGCACGCGCGCGAGCAATTCATTCAAGCTGAAAGGTTTTGTGAGGTAGTCATCAGCGCCTGAGTCAAGTGCCTTAATCTTGACAGATTCCTCGTCACGCGCCGATAGTACAATGACGGGGGCTTTACTCCATTCGCGCAGGCGGCGCAGGAATGCAAGCCCATCCAGGGTCGGTAAGGCCAGGTCGAGCAGCACGAGTTCAGGTTCAAAGATCGCCGCCTGGTCGATAGCCTGCGCTCCATCGCGCACGGCCTGCACCTGGTGTCCCCTGGCCCGCAACTGCGCCAGCAGGAACGAGCGCATTTGTGGATCATCCTCAACGCAAAGTATGCGTAGCTTGCGATCGGTCGTGGTCATATCGCTCCTCATGAAACCTCATGCTTTACAAGACTGGCAACTCCCAGCACAAAGGCGAAAGTCGTGCCTTCGCCGGGCACGCTGTGTAATGTGAGCTTGCTGCCGTGGGCTTCAATAATCCCGCGACTGATATATAGTCCCAGGCCAGTTGCGGGACTCCAGCGCGCGCTGCCGCGCTGCTCGATTTCCGGTTGGCCGGGGCGATCAACTGCCGGGCGTCGCGTGGCCGCGAAGGTGCTGAAGCGCGTAAACAACTCCGCCTGGCGTTCAGGTGTAATGCCTGAACCGCGATCAACGACGCGTAACTCGATGCCCGTGGGTCTCTCCTCGCCTGTTGCATAGAGTGACACAGCTTCTAAGCGCACAATATCACCCTCTGGCGCGTAGCGAAACGCGTTACTCAACAGGTTTGTCAGCACGCTGATAATGAGTTCATAATCGGCCAGTACGGCAGGTGCGTCAGGGCTGATGTCGATTTCCAGTCGCCGGTTAGAGGAAGAGATCAGGGCTTCCAGGCGTTCTTGTAAGTCCTCGAAGAGTTCTGGCAACAGGACAGGCTCAAGGTTGAGTCGCAAGGCTCCTGCTTCGACGCGCGAGGCGTCGAGAAAGTGATTTATCATGCCAACCAGGCGTTCGACCTGCTCATCGGCGGTTTGTAAAAACTTCATCTGATCATCGGTTGACCATTCATAATCTCTGACCTGTAACGCGCTCAAGTGGGCGCGAATGTTCGCCAGGGGCGTCTTGAGTTCGTGCGCCATGCTGGTGAAGAAGTCTTCGCGCGCGCGCTCCAGCGTCTTGAGCCTGGTGATATCTTGCATTACCAGCACAGCATCGGTAATGGTACCGTCACTGGAGCGCAGCGGCGCGGCGTTGACCAGTAAGTACAGAGATTGATCGTCATAGGGGGTGAAATGCAATTCAGCTTCGCTGGCTTCTCCTTTATGCAGCGCGAGATATAGCGGTTGCTGTTCATATGGCAACGCCTCACCAGAGTCTCCGAAGACTTCGATGTTCCTGAAGAGATCCTCGACGTTCATGCCGATCAAGCGCTCAGATGCGAAATCCAGATCATCATAGAGGTGAGATGCGCCGTTGGTAGGTTTCCAGCCCATGCGTTGTAACAAGCGCGCAGCCTGTCGGTTACTGATGTTTACCCTGTTATCGTTGGCGGAGACCAGCAAGACACCCGATGGAAGGCGCGCCAGCAGTAACTCAAGGCGGCTATGTTCTAATTCCAGCGCGTCCTGCGCCTCTTCTAAGGCTTTGTTGCGCTGCGCCAGTTCCAGCGTGCGTGTGATGACCTGGGCCTCAATTTGTTCTCGCGCGGTGGCCTGTTCCGTTACATCGTGATAAAGCACAACATAGGCAAAGATATTGCCCTGGTCGTCCTGAATTGGCGCTTTTGAGCGGCGCATCGAGTAGATTTTCCCATCCGCGCCGATCATTTTGAATTCATCCACCGGTTTTTCGTTGGGGCGCAATTCCAGGTCCGTCACCATATCCTGAACAGACGGCGAACGATCAAGGTAGATAGTAGAACTGCGCTCTAGCGCCTCGCGGATATGCAGACCGATCACGTCGTCCGACCAGCCCATGAGCTGGCGAATAGCACTGTTTATGTCGGCAACACGCCAGCGTGCATCATAGAGGATCACCCCGTCGGGGATGGCCTGCATGACATTTTCTCGCTGGCGAGCCTGTCGTCGCGCGTCCCTTGCCAGGCGATCTATACTCAAGAAGAAACGCGCGTTCTGTATGGCAAGGCCGACCTGCTGCGCGAATTGTTCCAGTAACTCGACTTCCTCAGCAGGTAGTCCGCGCACGCGCCGGTGATAGACCTCGATTGTTCCCAGGATGGCACCTACGCGTGTATTCTTGCCCGCAACTGGCTCGAAAATAGGCACGCAGAGAACAGAGCCGGGACGACGAGGTGTGCCGTTGTCGTCCAGTAAAGGATATTCGATTTCTGGTCGCAGATTAGTATTGGGGATTACCAGTGAGCGGCGCATTTGCATGACCTGGCCCAGCAATAGATGCTCACCGACCCGGGGTCGCCAGCCCTGTGAACTGAGATGCAGCCCTTTTTGCGCGGCGATAGTGGCCCTGGAGGGTGTATTTTCTTTGTACTCAGGCTCCATCCTGTCCTGACCAGGCCCGCCAACTCCGCCTGCTTCGTTGCCAGAAATAGAGTCTTCTAGCAGCAAGATTGCGCAGCGCGTTGAGCCGACCAGTTCCTGTACCGCCTGGAGAATGCGGTCGAGCACCTGGGGCAGCGCGAATGGCCCGGCGATGGCCGAAGAAATGTAGTGGATAGCATCGATGTGCATGCGCGCGCGCACTTTGTTGGTGACATCCTCAAGAGTGATAAGCACTGTTTGCGTGGGTCTGCCCTGGTCTGAAGCCGATTGGCCGCTGAATAAAGGATTCAGTGAACCACTCCAGTCTGGTGTGATCTCCACATTCCAGTAGGTGCGTCCGCGCGTCTCAAGGAAGCCTTCGTAGGGAACATCGTTGAAATGTAATGTTTGCCGCGCCGCGATTGCACGGCGCAATTGCACTTCAACCGGCGATATTGCGCTGGATGGAAGCACTTCTTGAAGCGCGTGGTTTGTTGCTCCCTGGGAGCGCCACGGCTCTTCCAGTAAAGATAAGCAATAGGGGTTAATGTATAGCACGCGCAACGTGTCAGCATCGAGAATGGCAAGACCAATCGACACATGCGCAAGGATGTATTCAAGTGGCGCAGATTGCTCTGGCTCCATAGTTATATAGTTTCTAGGTGTGATGCTATGGGTAAACACGCACAGTTTTTCAGCCACGACCTGGCAAGTTTTAAGGGTTTGTTTCCTGTTAGTATTATACCTCTTTTTTGTCAAGATTTCTGTTTCGTAAACGCTACTCCCTGTTGCTGTGCATGTCGCTTATCAAATGTGGCAAGGAGACCCCGCGCTTCAGCGCCGGGGAGGAATGGCCACGCGCCGCAGCGCACTCCTGGCCATTCTCCCTTCCCTTGTTGACTTTTCACACAGTGTGTGCTATCATGTAAGGAATGAAGCAGAAACGTGCATACAAGTACCGGATGTATCCAACCGATGAGCAAAAGCAAGCTTTTGCTCGTACTTTTGGCTGTGTGCGTTACGTGTATAACTGGGGCTTGCGCCTCAGGACAGATGCATACTACCAGGAACATCGGCGCATTTCGTACCACGCTACCTCTGCTGAACTCACTCAATTGAAACAGCAAGAAGATCACCTGTGGCTGAATGAGATATCGTGTGTTCCTCCACAACAAGCTTTGCGCCATCTGGATAGGGCATTTCGTAACTTCTTCGAGGGACGCGCTGAGTACCCGACGTTTCAGAGCAAGCGGGGCATGCAATCGGCAGAATATACCACGAGCGCATTCAAGTGGGACGGGAAGCAGTTGACGCTTGCCAAGATGACTGAAGCCCTCCCTATCGTCTGGTCGCGCGCCTTGCCCAATGGCTGCAAACCCTCCAGCGTCACTGTCTCCAAAGACACCGCAAATCGCTACTTCGTCTCTCTCCTGGTAGAAGAGGATATCAAGCCGTTGCGCGTGGTGAACAAGCAAGTCGGGCTGGATTTGGGCTTGAAGTCGATGGTTGTCACCAGCGACGGACACACCTACGGCAATCCCCAATTTTTCGCACGTGACGAAAAGAAGCTAACACAAGCGCAGAGACGATATGCCAGGAAGAAAAAAGGCTCCAGGAACCGGGCAAAAGCACAACTCAAGGTTGCCCGTATCCATGTTCGTATTGCCGAGAGACGCCGGGACTACCAGCACAAGCTTTCGACTCAGATCATACGCGAGAACCAAGTCGTATGTGTCGAGAGTTTGCAGGTGAAGAATATGGTCAAGAACCACAAGCTTGCGAAGGCTATCAGCGATGTAGGATGGGGTGAGTTCGTGCGCCAGTTGGCGTACAAAGCCAACTGGTACGGACGCACGCTTGTCAAGATCGACAAGTTCTACCCCTCTTCCAAACGTTGCTTTAGTTGTGGTCATATCTTGGACTCGCTTTCGCTTGAGATCCGTGTCTGGACATGCCCTGAATGTGGGAGTGTCCATGATAGGGACATCAATGCTGCTAAGAACATACATGCCGCCGGACTGACGGTATTCGATGCCTGCGGAGAGATGGTAAGACCTGGACGGGCGAAAGCTCGCACAGGCGCATCTCGTTGAAACAGGAAACCCCGCTCGTGAGGGTGGGAGTCCCCTGCATTCATGCATGGGGAGGATGTCAACTGCTATCATAGTTCAGGTGATTGAGTAACAGGTCAAATAGATGGAGAGCGGTAGATGGAATTTCAGGGTAAGCGCGTGCTCATTATGGGCCTGGGCGTGAATGGATCGGGTATTGCTTCCGCGCGCTACGCTGCACAGCACGATGCGATCGTGCGTGTCACGGATTTGCGCCCGGCTGAACTGCTGGCACCCAGCATCTCATCGCTGGCAGGGCTGCCGCTTGAATATGTTCTGGGGCACCACCGTGAGGAAGATTTTCGGTGGGCTGAAATCGTAATCCCTGTGCCAGGCGTAAAACGCAACTCTCCCTACCTGTGCATCGCCCGCGATCATGGCGCGACGGTTGTGCAGGAGATCGCATTGTTTTTCGAGGCCTGCGCGGGGCGTACCATCGGTATTACCGGCACGCGCGGCAAAACTACTACCACTACCCTGATTTACGAAATGATCCGTGCCTCCGGTCAGCCAGTTGTGCTTGGCGGAAATGTTTCGGGCGTGGAGACGCTTTCCCTGTTGCCGGCCATCACACCTGAGACGCAGGTAGTGCTTGAGCTATCCTGCTGGCAGTTAAACGGGTTGGAGCCGTACACTACGAGTCCCTCGGTCGCTGTGATGACCAATGTGTATGCCGACCATCTAGATACCTATGATAGTATGGAAGAGTACATCGCTGCCAAGGCCAATATTTTCCGCCACCAGAGAGCGGATGACCTGGCGGTCTTTAACTATGATAATGCCATCACACGCCGCCTGGGTGAAGAGGCCACGTCAGTGACATGGTACACCAGCCTGGAGCGCGGGGGCAGCTTTGCGCGTGGTTCTTCTGACATCGTCCCTTTTATTTTCACAGATACGCCCTTACCCGGCAGGCATAACCTTGAGAATATCCTGCTTGCCACCACTACAGCACGATTACTCGGCATCTCTGACGAGATCATAGCTGCAACAGTGAAAACTTTTCGCGGCGTGCCACATCGCCTGCAAGAAGTAGCGATTATCAACGGGGTCCGCTATATCAATGACTCGGCCAGCACTATGCCGGTTGCCGGGCAGGTTGCCCTCCAGACGTTTCAAGAACACATTGTACTGGTAGCCGGCGGCAACACCAAGCATCTCCCGCTGGGAGAGTGGCCACGCTTGATAGCGCAACGCTGCCGGGACGTGGTTCTGCTCGCAGGGACGGGTACCGTTGAACTGCTGCCTGTTTTGCAGGAAGAAGCAGATAAGCTTGGTGTGCCTGATCCACTGCGCGGCGTGTTTGATGATTTCACTTCGGCTATGGATTGCGCGGTATCGCTCACGCGTCCGGGTGATTTGCTGCTCTTTTCGCCTGGATTCACCAGCTTTGGTATGTTCCTCAACGAGTTTGACCGCGGTGACAAGTTTGTAGCCTACGTGCGAACCCTCCAGTAGCGAAAATTCCCCCAAATATCCTATTTTTCTACAGTGATTACGGTCGATTGTATATAATACAGCCGGGGTTAATGAACATTGGGGGGAAACACTATGAGGATTCAGCGCCGCGCGAAGTCTCAGGAGAAACTGTTTGCATGCATGTGTGTTGTGTTACTCTTGTTCGTCACGGCCTGCGCGAATAATGCGGGCCAATCGAGCGGCAATTCTATTCTATTCATTCCGGCACAGGGACACGGTGGTTCGGCGGCAACCCCTAGCTCCATTCCGCTGCAAATAGTTCCCCATAATGCTGGTTCTGCCACACCGGGCGCGACTACAACAACAGGTACATTGAATTCTGGCTCGACTTCCGGCCCGGTGCCTACCGGCAGTGGACCGATACCCACCGCATTCCCACGCTACTTCAGCTTTGGCGTGATGAGTCCTCCGGCGACAGCCCCGGCGCTCGACAATATGCGCGTCACGAATGGAGCTGCTTTTACCTTTCGTTATCAGTATCTGACCGGCGGCGCTAATACCGGACGTGGGTGGGAGACCTGGCAGCAACCGGCAGGCCAGTTCGCCACATATTATATGCAAGAGAGCGCCCAGCATGGCTATATACCGACGTTCGTGTATTATGAAATTTGCCTGACCAATGGCCCGCACCCCTCCAGTTATTGCGGTGGCCATAATATACAACAGGATACGGCGAACCTTGCCAGCGCGTCGGCCATGAACGCGTATTTTAGCAACTGGGTCTTAATGTTACAAAAAATCAAGGCTTTTGGTAAACCTGTACTGGTTATTGTCGAGCCGGACCTGTGGGGATTTTTGCAGAATGCCTCAAATGGCAGCGATAACGCCGCGACTATTCCCGCCAGCGTCAGTGCTTCGGGTTTTGCCGATGCCACCGGTTTTCCCAATAACGCGCAGGGTTTTGCATGGGCCTTGCTACACATGCGCGATAAGTATGCTCCCAACGCCACCCTTACTTTGCACGCATCGACATGGGCGTCGGGGAACGATATTGCGACCAGCACCGATGCGGGGCTTGATGTAGCCGGTATGGCTCACAGCGAAGCCACTTTTCTGAATAGCGCGGGGCTGGTTGGCAATCCCGCCGGTGTTTCTACCTGGGATGTGATCTCCAGCGATGTCGCTGATTTCGACTCAGCGCAGCCCGGTGGGCGTTCGTGGTGGGACCGCTACAATCAAACCTTCCCCAATTTTGCGCGTTACCTGACCTTCATTGGCGATATCAGCCAGCAGACGCATCGTCGCATCGTCATGTGGCAGGTGCCGATGGGCAACCAGTACTTCGACACCATGAACAATACCCCCGGCCATTACCAGGATAATCGCGCCGAATATATCCTGGGCAACGTGTCCAGTTTCGCGACCGCGGGTGTGATCGCGGTGCTATTCGGGCCTGGCAATGGTGGTACCATGAATATCGACGCGATGCACGACGGCGTGACCAATCCCACCCCTGTAAGTAGCTACGAGTGTAATCTATGCAACTACCATACGAGTATCTACCCCGATGATGACGGCGGCTATTTGCGCATCTTCGTTGGATTGTATATGAAGAACCCGGTGCCAATCTCATAACTGCGCGGTTGTTTTTTCGTACTCCTCATCTTCGACCTTATCCACTTCTTTTAGCCAGGTATTGTGAGGCGTTGAGCTATTCAAGTTTCTTTGCTTATATATAACCCCAGACTTGTATCTCTTCATCCCCTTGTCGGGCCTGGGCCTGGATTATTACACTAAAATATGAACGTTAGCAGGCACTCCAGTAGGATGTGAAGCCGCGCGAGACATGTAAGCTAGCAGGCGGCAATAGCTGCCAATTCGCACAATGTTAGCGGTTTCGTCAACTTGCGCAGCAGTATTAAAGCTGGTAGACTTAAAAAAATAAAGGAATCAAGCGTTGCAAGGTACGTAGTAAGTAAGTACATACGTCCAGACGGAAACAGTGTTGTTACCGACGCACCCTGAAGGAGAGAAGAATTAATGACAATCATGATGAGTCGTAAAGCCCTTGAAGAATACGGGCTGGTAAATCTGGGGACTATTAACTGGAATCTTTCGCCTGCTGTGCTTATCGAGCACTCGGTGGCGCGAAAAGAAGGCGCTCTGGCAGCCAATGGGGCATTCGCCGCGACGACGGGTGTGCATACCGGGCGTTCCCCTAAAGATAAGTTCATTGTAGCGAACGAAGAATACGCCGCCAAAATCTGGTGGGGCGATATAAACCACCCGATGTCTCCGGAGACCTTTGAAAATATCCGCCTCAATCTCTCTGCATATTTGCAGGGACGCGATGTCTACGTGCTGGATGCCGCGGCAGGAGCGGACCCCGACTATCGTATGCCCATCCAGGTGATTACCGAGTATGCCTGGCACAACCTCTTCGCGCGCCAGCTCTTCCTGCGCGCCAACGAGAGCGATTTGAGCAGCAAGCAACCGGGCTTCACTATCCTGTGCGTGCCGAATTTCCATACCGACCCGCGCGCGCATGGTACACGGTCCGATATCGCTATCATTATCGATTTCGAGGAACGTCTGGTGTTGATTGCTGGCACACAGTATGCCGGCGAAATGAAGAAGGCAGTATTCACCATACTAAACTTTATCCTGCCTTCGGAGGGCGTGCTGCCCATGCATTGTTCGGCCAATGTCGGCCCGCAAGATGATGTAGCACTGTTCTTTGGACTGTCAGGTACGGGTAAAACCAGCCTCTCCGCTGATCCCAGCCGCCGCTTGATTGGCGATGACGAGCACGGTTGGAGTGATAACGGCGTCTTCAACTTCGAGGGCGGTTGCTATGCCAAGTGCATCAACCTGTCGCAGAAATATGAACCACAAATCTGGAATGCCATTCGCTTCGGCGCGGTCTACGAAAATGTGGTACTCGATCCACTGACGCGCGAACCCGATTATGCCGATGACTCACTCACTGAGAATACGCGTGCCGCTTATCCTGTGGATTTCATCGATGACGTGATCGAGTCGGGCATGGGAGGCCAGCCGAAGGCGGTCATTTTCCTCTCGGCTGATTCCTTTGGCGTCCTGCCGCCTATCTCATTGTTAAGCACTGAGCAGGCCATGTACTACTTTTTGTCAGGTTACACCAGCAAACTGGCAGGCACGGAGAAGGGTGTCACCACGCCGGAAGCTACCTTCAGTTCGTGTTTCGGCGCGCCTTTCCTGCCCCTGCGCCCTGGGGAATATGCCAACTTGTTGCGCGAGCGCATCGAGAAGCACAATGTGCGCTGCTATCTTCTCAACACGGGCTGGACGGGTGGTCCTTATGGCGTAGGCGAGCGCATCAACATTAACTACACGCGCGCCATGGTGAGAGCGGCTATCGGTGGCGTGCTGGATGACGTTGAGACGATTACCGATCCAATCTTCGGTCTGCAAATTCCCACTGCCTGTCCCGATGTGCCTGCCGAAGTGCTGGTCCCGCGCAACACCTGGGCTGATAAGGAAGCGTATGATCGCACGGCGGCAGATCTGGCCGGGCGTTTCAAAAAGAACTTTACGCAATTTGAATTGCCTGGAGATGATGTGCGCAACGCTGGCCCCAGGTAACTATCGACAAACGGGTGATTTGTAGGGACGCGATTGATCGCGTCCACGGGAGCGAGCGTCCACGGGAGCGAGCGTCCACGGGAGCGGACGCGATCAATCGCGTCCCTACAAATGACACGGAAGGATGCAGACTCCTCGCTTCTTCTTGTGTTTACATGCTCCCCCCTTTGCGGTAGAATGAGGGCGTAAATTCTACGCATAGGGGACAGAATATGGCAGATCGCGTCGGGCAGCAATTTGGGGATTATCGCCTGGTCCGTCTGATTGGAAAGGGCGGTTTCGCGGATGTCTACCTGGGCGAACACATGCGCCGTAAGACGCTGACCGCCGTCAAAGTGCTGCACGCGCGGCTGGCGCAAGACAACCTCAAGAGCTTTCTCAACGAGGCGCGTTCGTTCCGGCTCAAGCACGCGCATATCATCCAGATTCTCGATTTTGGGCTGGAAGATGATTTCCCCTACCTTGTCATGGAGTATGCCCCCAGTGGTTCGCTGCGTCAGCGATATCCAAAGGGCACCCGACTCCCGCTCGCAACGATTGTCTCCTACGTTGCGCAGCTAGCGGATGCGCTGCAATACGCGCATGGTGAAGGCGTGATTCACCGCGATATCAAGCCGGACAACATGCTAGTGGGACAGCGCGGGGATGTCTTGCTTTCAGACTTCGGTATAGCCAGTATCGCGCAGACCGCGACCTCGCTGGATTTACGCGATCAGGCTGGCACCATCACATACATGTCTCCCGAACAAATGCAGGGAAAGCCGCGCCCGGCCAGCGACCAGTACTCGCTGGGTATCGTGATCTACGAATGGATTTGTGGCGATCGTCCGTTTCACGGCACTTTCGCCGAAATCCACGGCCAGCATCTCACCACGCTCCCGCCATCGCTGCGCGCGCGCGTGCCTGATCTGCCAGTCGCCGTCGAACAAGTGGTTATGATCGCGCTGGCGAAGGACTATCGCAGCCGTTTTGCCAGCATAAAGGCTTTTGCCAGCGCGCTGGGACAGGCATATCAGGCCGCTCAATCATTCGAGCCAACCATCTATCCGGCGAATAATAGCGAGCCAACCATCTATCCGGCGAGTAATCTCGCGCCAAAGGCAGAATTGCCGGTCGAAATAAAGCCAATACGACAGATGGCGGCTCGGCCACCGGCCATACAGATCGAGCATATACCATCCGCTGGCGCGCATGACGCCGCCGAAGCGCCGAAACAACCGTTGCAACCCACACCTTCAGCTCTGCCGCCTGTTACTGATTACACACCTTCGCGCTCCCAGCCATCGCCTGGAACTTTCTCAATGCCGGTAGCCTCGCCAGATACCTATACCATCAGCAGACCTTCAGCAACGCCGCCCGCAAGTAGCCTCCCTGTAAAAAAGAAACGGCACTGGTTCTTTTAATCCTCACAATTGGTACGAGTAAGAGGCAGCTAAAGCGAAGCAATTACACAAATTGCGCCTGATTCCCGTTTATTTCACATGACGGGCCAGATTTCCTCTTGCGAATTCTCTCTTTTAGTGTAAAATGTCAACATCAGCATCAATATGCCACTATCGGGAATAATACGTGATTATCAGGGTTAAAGAGGGAATGAGCTATGAGACAGGGTGACGGCTCCGATCTGCTGGGCGCGAATGACCCCCGCAGCGCATCAATAGGTATCATTTATGTGGCTCCTACCGATGATAGATCAAGCGTCCTGGAAGCTATTTTTATGCAGGACAAGCTTGGTCGCAAACAGATAGCCGTTGTATTGCCGGAGAATAACCGGGCTTTTCAACGCTCGGTAGATTTCGATGGGATGAAAAATTTGCGGCGTGGTCTTAAATCCGAAATTATCTTCATTGCTCCCGGCGTCCCTGGCCCGGCTGAGTTCGCGCGCCAGCGACGTTTTAGCGTCTATACCTCGTTGGAGAGCTACACCACGGCTCTGCGCTCCGAACCGTCCGACAACGCGAACGCCAAAAAGGGGCTGGTGTTATTCGGGCGCAAACCCAGGCCCACAGGTTCCACCTCTCGAGTCGAGGAGCCGAACGGTAAGGGAAGTGCGCAGCCGCTCCCTGTCTCGCCGCTACCCGTGCCCGTACCTGTCGATAGTTCAGATAAAGCACCCGCGCCCAATCCGACTCTTCCACCTGATGATGCTACTTCGCCTTCTTCATCGCCAAATGGGAATGTATCCCATGTTGACAATGGTACAGACGCGGCGGGGAATGGCAGCGCGAAGCCAGTCTATACACAGCGCGAAGCCGAGCCTATCATATTTGCGCCGCCGTTGCCGCGCCCCAGGACAACCGCCAAACTGGCCGCCGCGAGCGCAGCCGGGGCGGGAGCGGCAACTACCATCCCTAAACGAAGTGGTAATACGGGCAAACGCGCTGCTGTCGGAGTTGGCGCAGCAGCGGCAGGCGCGGGCGCAGCATTGGCGGCTACTGGAAGCGCGCCGGCGGCTGGTGGTGGACCGCCGCCAACCAGGGGCAATGCAGGCGGCCCAGGCGGCGGCGGAGGCGGTTCTTCACGCAGCGGGTCACGCCAGTTGCTTGCCATCCTGCTGGTCATACTCACCCTGCTGCTACTGGCAGGAATAGCCTTTGCGTCGCCGATGGGACAGAATGTGGTGTCTCATATTTTCACCGGCTCAACCCAGGTAAACGCTACAGTCACCATCACACCCGACAGCCAGACGGTCGCGGATAGCTTCGT
>DATLSI010000281.1:0-12201 GCA_035534255.1 Ktedonobacteraceae bacterium
ACTGACCTTCATAGATAGCGACCTGGAAAAGTTGTATGTCTTCGGTCGTTTGCTGCTGCGCCGCCTGCCCAATACTTACGAGCGTTTACCCGTCGAAATCCAGGAGAACATTGATATCGAGTCTTACCGCGTACAGCAAACGAGTAAGGGAAAGATCAGCTTGCCGCGTGGAGTAAATGAGATTCCTCCCATCGGTTCAAAGGAGATTTATAGCCTTACTCCCGATGAGTTGGAGCCGCTTTCACAAATTATCCAGGAACTGAACGAGCACTTTGGCACCGATTTCAGCGAAGAAGATAAGCTCTGTATTCGCGAGTTGGAGCAACGGTTATCCGGTAATCCCGCGCTTGAGGCCAGCGTGCTCGTGAACCCGCCAGAAAATGCCCGTCTAACCTTTGACCTTGTTGTGAATGATCTTCTGCAAGATATGATAGATGGACATTTCAAGTTTTACAAACAGGTCAACGACGACCCGGAATTTAGCAAGGTCTTGCTGGACTGGCTCTTCGAGCGTTACCTGCATGGCATGACAGAAAAATAGGAGATCATCATGGCAGCTTATATCATAGCCGATATCGACGTTACAGACCCGGAAGGGTACCGGACATACGCGCAGCAGACGCAGGGTACCCTCGATAAGTACGGCGGCAAATTCCTGGTGCGCGGCGGCCAACACGAAACCATAGAGGGAGACTGGCAGGCGAAGCGCGTCGTCGTCATCGAATTTCCGAGCGTCGAGCAGGCCAAAGTCTGGTACAACTCGCCGGAGTACCTGGCCATCGCGGGCATACGCCACCGTTCGACCGTCTCACGGATAATTCTCGTGCAAGGTGTTTAATATGACAGGCTATCTTTTATTGGAGGGTGGCGCGGAATTTGGTGGCCAGATGTCCGAGCCGGATCGCCGCGCCATCGTCCTCGCGGGTGGCAACGATGCGCAAATCACCATCATCCCGACGGCTGCCGCGCCCGACAATAACTATCGCCGCGCGGGCAATAACGGCGTCAACTGGTTTCAGAGCCTGGATGCGACCAAGGTGGCGTGGCTGCCGCTCATCGATAAGGTCTCGGCTAATGATGCGAGCATTGCCGACACTATCGCACATTCGCGCCTGGTCTACATGCTCGGTGGCTTCACCAGCTATCTTGGTGAGACGCTCAAAGGCAGCGCCAGCTTTCAAGCCATGCTTGAGGCCTATAACAGGGGCGCGGTAATCGCTGGCAGCAGCGCGGGCGCGATGGTGATGTGCCAGTACTACTCGGACCCGCGTAAGGGCCAGGTGGTCGAGGGTTTGGGGCTGGTGCCGAATAGCTGTGTGCTGCCTCATCACAACACTTTTGGCAAGCGCTGGGCGCCTCTCCTGTCAGAGGAGCTTCCCGGCGCGGTCTTGCTGGGCATTGACGAACACACCGGCATGCTTGATGATGGCGACGCGGGCCGCAAACGCGGTTGGCGAGTCTATGGTCAGGGAGCCGTCACCATCTATCGCGGCGGTCAGGCCACGGTCTATCGAGCGGGTGAGGCGTTCGAGGACGATTTCATCTAAGCGGCAGCGTAAACCAGAAAGTCGATCCCTCACCTTTGACGCTCTCGACGCCCACTTCTCCCTGGTTTTGTTCAATGATGGCGCGGCAGATATGCAGTCCCAGACCCATACCAACACCAAAACCGCGCTGTCTTACAACCCCCTCCACGCGGTAGAATCGTTCCCAGACACGCTCCTGTTCGGTACGTGAAAGTCCAGGGCCTTCATCACGTACCGAGACGCGTGCCTTGCCGTCAGCTTTTTCCAGGCGAACTTCGACCGGGCGGTCTTCTGGCGAGTATTTCAGGGCGTTTGTTACATAGTTGCTGATGACCTGCGCGATGCGTTCGGCATCGGCGAAAACCTGTATAGTTTCTCCCGCGGGCAAACCAGGCACATCTAAATGAATGGCACGGGTTGGCGTGGCGCTTAGCAGATCCTCGACGGTCTCGTACACGATTGCCACCAGGTCGCATTGCTCCGGTTGCAGTTCCAGCTTGTCTGCCTGGATGCGCGCGACATCCATCAGGTCCCTGACCAATCTGTTCTGAACGTTAACCTGCCGTTCCGCCCGATCAAGCATCATTTTAATTTCATCAAAGCTGGCCAGGAGGGCCTCGTTGTCCGCGGGCGCGTATTGTCTGGCGTGGCTCAGCCGCATCCTGGCCAGTTGGATGTTGCCCTTGATCGTCGTCAGTGGGGTGCGTAGTTCGTGGCTGACGATGCCAAGAAATTCATCCATGCGCTCTTGCGTTTCACGCAGAGCCATCTCGCGCGCGTGGGCTTCGGTTTGTTGACGCTGCATCTGCTCGCGTTCGGTGATGTCCCGGTTGATTTCCAGTATGGCGGTAGGCTTGCCTGACTCATCGCGCACCAGCATTTGGTGGCTCTCCACGATCACCTGCGTGCCGTCGCGATGCGTATGGATAAGCTGTCCTTTCCACTGCCCCTGGCGTTCCAGCAATAAAAAGATAGCATCGCGAGACTGGGGGAAACGCGTCTTGAGTAATTCGTGGCTGATTTGGCCGATAGCTTCATCAGCAGACCAGCCGTAGACTTGCTGCGCGCCCTGGTTCCAGGAAACGATATTGCTTGCAAGGTTGCGTACAATAATAGCATCATGGGCCAGTGCAATTAAATCGGCCATTTGTTGATTCATAACGCGTAGAATATTGTCGTCATCCATTGATTTCCCTTTCTCTCAGCGGGTTTGTGAGGTAAATAGCTCACTGCACAGCATCTCCCTGACACCCATAACTAATGCACGAAAATAATGCACGAAAAATATCTCAGCCACGTTTCATGCTATAATAGCATACGAATGACCGCTCTGGTAATTGTTTGTCCTCCATTTCTTATCCACGCCTTGAAACTTTACTTCTTTTTAGAACGTGTGAACCTCGAAAAGTTAGTTAGATGTTATGGAGTAGCGGAATGCCAGAATATCAGAATAAAAATACTGAAAATACTCACTACACCACCAAAATCATTCTTCTCGTTGAGGATGATGCTGCAATAGCTGAATTACTCGTACAGATGATCCTGCAAGAGACTCCTCATCATGTGTTCGCTGTACCAGATGGCCCTCAGGCGCTGGATATAATCGGTAATGTCAAACCGAACCTTTTAATCCTTGATTACTGGTTGCCTACCACCTATGGTACTGATCTGTATGACAGGTTATGCGCTGTTGAAGGGGAAGAGCAGATACCGGCGCTTATGTTGAGCGTAAACGCACCGCTAGAAGAAATAAGAAAGCGTCGCATGGCCTTCATGAAAAAGCCATTTGACGTGGATAAGCTGCTAGAAGCGATTCAAACGTTATTAGTTTGACCTGTCCTTGCCTCAATTTATCCTCGTGTACTGACCTGATAATTCTCCTGGTTCTCCGTCCTTCCGGCTGAATTGTAGGGACGCGATTTATCGCGTCGGCGTGTGCGGACGCGATAAATCGCGTCCCTACAAATGTGCGTCGGGTGGCCGTCATCTTTTTGCGCGAGATACCAGGGCGGGGGCGGGCCTTGCCCCCGCCCTGGTCAGCTGCAGTTGCTCAAAATGCAACGCTCTACGGCTCTTTTGCGTCTATCGCATTAGAACAAACGCAGACGCCGCCTTGGACGACTGGCATATCCACCGCGCCGGTAATAGCGTGAAGCATAGCGATGGTAGGAGCGATAGGCGAAGGCGCTCCACAGGAAAACCAGGATAGCCGCCGCTATAATAGAGCTGATGAGCGGTACACCATTTATCGTTGGCTCGCCCGCGATATGGAAGTGGAGGACTCCGACGATCAATAAAATGGCCAGGAATCCGACGATGATGGCCCCCAGTATTCCATCGGGCGCGCGTCGTCTCGCGATCAATTCGCCTAAAATGCCTACGATAGCCGCGATAATAAGCCAGATAATCAGATTAGTAAATGTGATAGTCATACTCGTATCTCCTTCGTAAACGCGCTTGAAGATAATGTATCATCAGATTACGTTTAACCTATTCATTACACGTATCAAGAGCAATTTCGTATACAAGCCTAATTAAAGGGGGTAGCCTGGCACATCTCTACTCTGCTGTTATTTCAGAAGCTTCTTGCAGAACAAGTGGCAGTTCAATACAGAACGTCGTGCCTTTCTCTTCGAAAGACTCGACCCCGATATGCCCTTCATGCCGCTCGACAATCTGTTTACTGATCGCCAGGCCAAGTCCCCAGCCTTTCTTTGACGAGCTTTGCGCGTCAGGAGTGCGGTAAAACGGCTCAAAGATGTTTGCTTGCTGCTCTTGAGGGATGGCTGGCCCATCGTTATGTACCTGTATCAAGGCTATCTCTCCCGCCTGGCTGATGCTCACCTGTACCGGGCTGTTATCCGGTGAATACTTGATGGCATTGGCTACCAGGTTCGTTACGACCTGGCTAAGCCGCTCATTATCGCCTTGCAATACTACAGGGGTTGCGGGTAGCTCCAACTCGATTGTACGGCCCGCAAGGGTTTGTTGTTCCGTCACGACTTCCCGGCACAAGTCCCCCAGGTCATACGGGGAAACGCGCAACGTCATTTTGCCCGATCGTAGGATGCTCAAATCTAAAAGGTTATCGACTAAGCTTTGCAGGCGGTGGGTTTGCTGGTTGATGCTTTCTAGCACAGTGCTGAGCGGTGCAAGCTCGGATGGCAATTCGCCTTGCCGCGCTACGCGACGCATGCCCAACTGCGCCTGACCGCGAATACTCGTAATCGGGGTTTTGAGTTCGTGCGATGCCATCGAAAGAAAATGATCTTTGAGCGTATTGGCTTTCTCAAGCTCCTGGTTGGACGCGGCAAGCTCCTGGTTGACCTGTTCAAGTTCACCTGCGTAAAGCGCTAACTCCTGGCGCGCGAACTGTATATGGCGCCGACCCCGCTCGCGTTGAGCAGCGAGAAACACGATGATAATTTCAGCAACGATGAAGGTAGCCAGCGGCAGCAGCGAGGGCCACTCAAGCGCAAACGTGTCATAGGGTGGTAGAAAATAGATATCAAATGTCGCCGTCCCCAGCAGAAGGGCAAGCACAGCAGGCTCGGTACCCCAGATTATCGCAATGATGAGCGTTACCAGTATGGTAGGAGTGTCCAGGAACGGGTTATAAACATGCAGGTGTCGTAAAACAAATGGGATCACGAGGCTCAGTCCAACAAGTGGAAACGTAGCAATATAGCCAACGGGCGGTAGACGCCACCAGGGAAGCAGGCTGCTGTCTCTCTTCTGGTTCATTTCCCCTCATATCAACAATAAAATTCTGGTTTCTACGATGATGGCTCCACGAGCTACAACAACTATAGCAGATGAGTAAAGTTATCAGCAAGCAGGGTTATTAGGGACGGGGACAGGCACTGACCTTGAATTTAATAATATTCTGTGGTATGCTTTTTCCACAACAGTTAGTGTACACTTCACACTGATTTTTTATTTGTCTGCGGACAAAGTGTTTTTTTTACACTTATGTTAGTGTACATAGTACACTATACTACAACGAGGGAGTTGAATAAATGGCAAGCAGCCAGGTGTATGATGTCGTTATCGTTGGAGGTGGTATCGCCGGCTTATCGGTGGCGCTGCGCTTGCCCGCCCACATGCGCGTGGCCTTGTTGACGAAAGGCCAGGCTGGTGAGAGTAACACACGCTACGCCCAGGGCGGCCTGACGGTAGCCCTGGGAGATGACGATACGCCCGAACTCCACGCGCAGGATACCATCGCCGCCGGGGCGGGCCTGTGTGATGAGACGGCTGTACGTCTGCTGGCTGAACAGGCCCCGGCAGCCGTGCGCTGGCTGATTGCTATGGGCGCGCGTTTTGATCGCGCGCGTCCTGGCAGCGGCGAACATGCCACTGCCGATGGGTTGCTGCTTGGTCGCGAGGCCGCGCACAGTCGCTGGCGGGTGTTACATGCCGGGGGTGATGCCACCGGCGCGGAAATCGAGCGCGCACTGACGGCGGCGCTGCGGCAGCGTCCCTCCATCACACTGTATGAAGAGAACTACGTGCAGCGTTTGGTGGTCGAGCAGGGTACGTGCGTCGGGCTGGTAGCGCGCAATCGCGACGGCCAGCTATCCACTATCACAGCGCGGGCGACCATTCTGGCCAATGGCGGCGCTGGCGGATTGTGGCTGCACACATCTAATCCCGCCGGAGCAACGGCTGACGGGCTGCCTATGGCCTGGCAGGCTGGCGCGGCCCTGACCGACCTGGAGTTTATGCAGTTTCACCCCACGGTGCTGGTTGCCGGCGGGGGTTCGCATCTCATCTCCGAAGCTGTGCGCGGCGAGGGCGCGTACCTGCGCAACCACGCGGGCGACCGTTTCATGCCGCGCTACTCTGAACTTGCTGAACTTGCCCCGCGCGATGTAGTGGCGCGCTCAATCTTGAGCGAAATGCTGGCCGAAGGCGTCGATTGCGAGTACCTTGATCTGCGCCACCTGCCTGCTGAACGCGTGTATGAACGTTTCCCCACCATCTCCGCCATTTGTCGTGGCTATGGACTTGACCTGGCGACCGATCTCATACCCGTTGCGCCCGCCGCGCACTATTGCATGGGCGGCGTCATGACCGATACGCGTGGGCAAACCTCGCTGCCGGGCCTGTATGCCGTTGGTGAAGTGGCCTGTACGGGCGTGCATGGCGCGAACAGACTTGCCAGCAATTCACTGCTCGAGGGACTTGTCTTCGGACTGCGCCTGGCCGATGGTCTGGCCGGAACGCTCGATGCAGTCGCGCCGCCCGCTCGACGCGCCATCCAGGTGCCTGTGCAAGACGACCTCCAACGCTATGAAGCCCTGTTACGCCTGCGACCTGAGCGCGAGCATATAGATGCAGCGCGGCGCGAGTTGCGCCAGGTAATGTGGCAATTTGTCTCGCTGCGCCGCGACGAGGAGGGACTGCTGGAAGCACGGGCGCGCGTCAATGCCCTTGAACAGCGCCTGCTGGCGACCACACAGCATACGATAAACGAGCATGAGGTCGTCGCCCCCGCCTGGTACGAAACCGTCAACATGTTCAAAGTGGCCGAACTGGTAATCGCCGCCGCCCTGCACCGCCGCGAGAGTCGCGGCAGCCACTGGCGCAGCGATCACAACTTTCTGGATGCAACGCTGACAAATTCCCATTACGTCTTGCAACCCGTAAAAACGCCAGTGACCGCAGCCAATGCCAAACCCATAGAGGCGCGATTATGAAAACGAACGCCATGACAACACGCGAAAACGGTGGAAGCGCGCGTACACACAATCCCAACCAACATTGGAGGTAATATACCCATGTCACACATACCACTTGAATTGATTCGCGCAGCATTGGAAGAGGATGGCGCGTTTGCCGATATCACCACACTGAGTACCGTCCCGGCAGAACAGCAGGTGCGAGGTACCATCATCACGCGCCAGGCGGGGGTGATCGCCGGATTGCCGGTAGCTGCCGCCGTTTTCCACGAACTTGATGCGCATGTCGGGGTCACGCTGCTGCTAGAAGATGGCACGTCTGTACTGGCCGGGCAGGAAATCGCGACCCTGCGCGGTCCTGCTCGCGCTGTCCTGAGTGGAGAGCGTGTCGCGCTCAACTTCCTGGGGCGGCTCTCCGGCATCGCTACGCTCACCGCGAGCTGCGTGCAGGCCGTGGAGGGAACGCGCGCGCGCATCCTCGATACGCGCAAGACCACACCGGGACTGCGCGCCCTCGAAAAAGAAGCAGTGCGCCTGGGCGGCGGCCAGAATCACCGCTTCGGGCTAAATGATGGCGTCCTGATTAAAGATAATCATATCAAAGCTGCCGGGGGCGTCGCGCAGGCCATCAGGGCGGCGCGTCGCCACGCTCCGCACCTGCTCAAAATCGAGGTCGAGTGCGAGACGCTGGCAGAGGTGCGCGAGGCTCTGGAGGCGGGCGCGGAAGTGATTCTGCTGGACAATATGAATGTTGAGACCATGCGCGGCGCGGTAGATGTAGTGAGGAGCGTTGCGCCCAACGTCTTACTCGAGGCATCGGGCAGCATCGGCGTCAATGCCTCAAAACTGGCAGCCGTCGCCTCGACCGGCGTTGATTTCATTTCGCTGGGCGCGCTCACCCATTCCGCGCCCAATTTCGATGTATCGCTTGAATTTGTGTAAGAGGAGAAAATATATGGCTTTACAAACTGCGTGCGCGTCGAGTAAAGAAGAACGCATCTTGCCACTACTCACGCCGACCGGGCGCGCCCGTCACGAGCAGGCAAAGCGCGTAGATGGCATCCCCCAGAGCTACGCCGAGATGTCCGGCGAGGAACTTGACCAGCGTATCAGCGCGGCAAGGGCCGCGTTGGGCGAGCGACTCGTGATCCTGGGGCATCATTACCAGCGCGACGAGATCATCAAGTACGCGGATTATCGTGGCGATTCGTTCAAGCTGGCGCAGTTGGCGGCGGCGCGGCCACAGGCTGATTACATCGTCTTCTGCGGCGTGCATTTCATGGCGGAGAGCGCCGATATCCTCAGCGGGCCGCACCAGCAGGTCATCCTGCCCAATCCGGCGGCTGGCTGTTCGATGGCCGACATGGCGAATATCGCCGAGGTCGAGGAATGCTGGGAGATGCTGCTGGACATTCTTGGCGATGACGCGGGCATCATTCCCGTCACTTACATGAATTCCGCGGCCAACTTGAAATCCTTTTGCGGGCGCAATGGCGGCATCGTCTGCACCTCGTCGAACGCGCCAGCCGTCGTCAAGTGGGCCTTCAGCCAGGGCAAACGCGTACTGTTCTTCCCGGATGAACACCTGGGTCGCAATACCGCCCTGAAATATGGCATTCCAGAAGCGCAGATGTTCGTCTGGAACCCCAAAGACCCCATGGCATCCAACACCGCCGACGAAGAGATCGAGCAGGCGAAAATCATTCTCTGGAAGGGCTACTGCACCACACACATGCGTTTCAACGTTCAGCAAATCGAGAAGGCGCGCGCCGAATATCCTGGAATCAAGGTACTCGTACATCCCGAATGCCGTCACGAGGTAGTTGAAGCAGCTGACCTGTATGGCTCAACCGAATACATCATCGGCCAGATTGAGAAAGCTCCGGCAGGCAGCCAGTGGGCTGTTGCCACCGAGATCAACCTGGTGCACCGCCTGGCGCAGGAACATCCCGACCAGTTCATCTTCTGCCTCGACCCTGTCATCTGTCCCTGCTCAACCATGTACCGTATCCACCCCGCGTATATGGCATGGGTGCTGGAAGCCCTGGTCAACGGCGAAGTAATCAACCAGGTCAAAGTGGGTGAAGAAACCGCCCATTGGGCCAAAGTGGCGCTGGAGAGAATGCTGGCGCTTAAATGATGTAATTACGATGGCTCGTCCAGGGGAGGTTCGGTTTAATCGTCTTACTCGACATGACCAGGGAACTGCATTGCTCCAAGGCTGGTCTCTCGTTCTTAACGCACTCCACGGACAGCCCAGGCACGAGCGATGCAGTGAATCGACCCGTCAGGAGCGATGGGAAGCGTTGCCCGAATCTGTTCTCGCAGGGCAACTCGTCGTTCTTCCGAAAGCGACATGGCATAGCCAGGGGCGGGAGCCTGGCCACCCAGAAACGGGGACCAGTAATCGTCGAAATCGCGGAAGGTGGTGGGAATGTCGATGGAGCGGACTCCTACCTTTCCGAGCTGGGCAGTCTGAAACAACTGTCGGAGGGGCTCTGGTTGGCAAAGAGGGAAGCGCTGCCCCTCATCTAACGTGCATGCTGCCGGGTCGAGCGCCACAGCGGCATCCCAGAAGTAGCGCATCAATTGCATCTGGCCTGCGTAATCCCATACGTATGCTGCAACGGTTCCGCCTTTGCGCACTGCCTGAACCATCTCTCTGAGCGCTTGACCTGGTAGAGGAACAAAATTGAGTACGAGTCCAGAGACGACGGCATCATAGGCGGCTAACTCGACAGAGAGTGCTTGTGCATCTGCCAGGAGAAAATCTGCACGCGCGTCTTGGATCTGCTCACGGGCAAACGCAAGATATCCTGATGATGGGTCTACTCCTAGTACTGACTGGGGAGACGTGACCTCAAGGATGGTCTGACTGAGTGCTCCTGTCCCACACCCAACATCGAGCCAGCAAGCGCCTGGTGGTATTGCAAGCCACGCCAGAAACTCGCGAGCGACCAGTCGGCTCCAACGGCCCACGTACGGTTCATAGGCGGTACCACTGGCCCATGTGTCTTTCCGTTCAGGTGCGGTCATAGGACTTCCTCCTTTCTTACTCGTCTTGCTCGACGAAGCCATTCTTGCAACCGTGTAATATCTTCTTCAGTTAAATATACCTTCCAGGGCATGCCTTTGGCTAGCTGGTGTCCGGTGAGTTTACCCACTTTCAGCAATCTCTAAAATTGAGGGAGACCCCAAAAACCTTGCCATTTGCCCTGTTTGATAGTATTCTTGAGAGCGCGGGGAGCAGGTTGAAGAGAAGGCCTCAGTAAAAAGTGCATAAGGGGAAGAGTGAGCAAACATGACAGAGAACCGTCTGCAAGGAAAGATTTGCCTGGTGACTGGGAGTACTTCGGGCATCGGCAAAGTCACGGCCAGAGAACTGGCCAACAGAGGCGCAACCGTGGTGCTGGTGAGCCGCAGCCGTGCAAAAGGCGAGGCGACGCAGGCCGAAATCAAGCAGGCGACTGGCAACCAACAGGTGGAGCTGCTGGTCGCGGATCTGAGTGTGCTTGAAGACGTGCGCCGCCTGGCGGCCGAATTTCAACAAACACATCGCCACTTGCACCTGCTGGTGAACAATGCTGGTGGTGCTTATCCGACGCGCACTCTCACCTCCGAGGGCTTTGAAGCGACACTGGCGGTCAATTACCTGGCCCCTTTTCTGCTCACCGAGCTGCTGCTCGATACCCTGAAGGCGAGCGCACCAGCGCGCATTGTCAATGTCAGTTCCGCGACGCACACCAATGTCAGCATTGAATTTGACAACCTGCAAGGCGAGAAAAAGTATGCCAATCTGAGAAATTATAGCCAGGCGAAGCTGGCGCTTCTGCTCTGGACGTATGAACTGGCGCGCCGACTTGAGGGAACAGGGGTCACCGTGAACGCGCTGCATCCTGGTGTCACTGCCAGTAATTTTGCGGCGGGGATGACCGGCCCAGCCGCCTGGTCTATGAAGCTGCTCAAGCCGTTCCTGCTCACGGTCGAGCAGGGCGCTCAGACCCCGCTCTACCTGGCGACTTCGCCCCAGGTGGAAGGGGTGACTGGCAAATACTTTGTGAAGAGTCAAGAGAAAAAATCTTCCAGCCGCTCCTACGATCAAACGGTCGGGTTGCGTCTCTGGGAAGTGACTGAGCAACTCGTGGCTCGTGCTGCACAGCAGGCCTGAGACTCTTTTGAAAGGTGCTACAAAACAAACTTCGCACTCAAAGCTTTCTGGTAGCTCACCGGTGAGAAGAGAGTAGCAAGCAGGCTGTCAAAAGTCAAAAGGGAACAGGCGTGGCTCTGTGATGGGCCTGTGACGCTAGAGGGGCTTGAGGCCTTGATCGAAAGCTATTCAGGAGCTATACTAGAGGTGTCTCAAGAAAGACGAGTCCAAAAGACGAGTCCCACCTTGAAGGCCATCTTCGTTACATCCGCTACGTGAGTGAAAGTTGCGTAGAGGGATTACTAACCAGGATGCACTCCTCCTTATGACTCTTAGACTTTCACGATCTGGAGGAGCGAGCAGAAGCCGAGTACATATCGGATTTCAGGAATGAACTCGGCTTCAGTATTTTTGGGATGAGAGTTCAAGCTGTTTGTAATACCTGCTCATCTGACAGAGAGCGACGATATTGGCGATCTGCCTGGGGCGCATCCCCCCCACCTGTTGTCGCTCCATACGTTTTTCATGCTTAAAATACGCTTTGTTCTTGTGCTACGGGAATTATACGGCAAGCAGGAAAGAGAATACAGTGGGGTGTGATGGTTGGTTGCTCCGGTTCGCTGGTGGGAGAATTCGCCATGAGAATAATGCTTGCTTGCTAAACCTGTAGTTAGGTTGAGAGCATGTCGGAAAATCGGGAACTATCCCATGACGCGCAAAATTTCGCACTCTCGGCCCTGGACATTATAGCTCCTCCCACATACTGATCAACACACGCGCCTCAATCCCTTCTAAACGCGCAATCTCATCTTGCCCATCCATGCTGGATACTTTCACATGCACC
>DATLSI010000282.1:0-16244 GCA_035534255.1 Ktedonobacteraceae bacterium
GCTGTTGCTCTGCATCATATGGCATTATCCTGAATATATTGTTGGACGCGATAATTGGACGCGATAAATCGCGTCCCTACCGGTATTTTTCGTGACAGAATTACATATTAAGCATAGTACGCGTGAGCCAGAACGTCAAACGCGAGAGACCAGCCAATCACGCTTGTTCTGACCGAGCTGGCTGTAGCATCCATGCTTGATGTCTGTTACCATGAATACTAGTATCGTCTCATCATAGCAACGGACAAGCAGATCACATTATGGAAGAACAGACACGCATCGGCGCGATCAATGAAGGCTCGACCATCCCACCTGAAAGTACAGGCATAGCCACAGCGCAATCAAGTGACCGGCTGCGCGTTGCGCTGGCATTGCTAACACTCTACCTCATCTGGGGGTCAACCTATTTTTTTATTCGCGTTGCTATCCAGAGTATTCCGCCATTGCTGATGGCGGGTATACGCTTTTTGCTGGCGGGCATTATCCTCTACATCATCCTGCGCCTGCGCGGCGCACCTGCTCCCACGCGCGCAGAGTGGGCAGGCTCGGCACGCGTAGGCCTGTTGCTAATAGGCGGAGGCATGGGCAGTGTGGCTTTTGCGGAACAATGGGTAGCATCGAGCGTCACCGCCTTCTGCATCGCGACCACACCACTCTGGATATCGCTTTTCATGGGCCTGTGGGGACGCTGGCCGATGCGCGCTGAATGGTTAGGACTCGTAGTTGGCTTCGTGGGAGTCATCTTACTGAACCTGGGCAGCGGATTGTGGGCCAGCCCACTGGGCGGAGTGATACTGATACTCTCACCCATGTGCTGGGCTTTCGGCTCAGCATGGAGCCATCGACTCGTCCTGCCCAAAGGGCTAATGGCGAGCGCAGCGGAGATGCTGGTGGCCGGCGCGATGCTTGTCCTTTTTGGATTGCTAGTCGGCGAGCGACCAACGGGACATATTACAGCGTCATCACTGCTCGCGCTGCTTTACCTGCTCCTGTTCGGCTCGCTGGTGGCCTATTCCGCCTATGGCTATCTGCTGAACCACGTGCGCCCCGCGCTCGCCACCAGCTATGCCTACATCAATCCACCGGTGGCCGTTTGCCTGGGTGTCGTCTTCGCGGGCGACCGTATCACTCCCACCGGAGTGGTTGGCATGATCGTGATCCTGGCGGGAGTCGTGCTTGTGTCGCTGGCGCACCAACGCAAAACAGGAACAGCGTCTGTGTAAAAAATGTGTTGTATGCAACACAGTTTTTACACAGACGCTATTATTTCTCCACGAACAGCCGATGCATACGCATCCATCAGTTTTGGCACGGTCTCGAAATTTGGCAGTTCTGATGGAGCGATCCAGCGCATCTCGGTCGCCTCCCAGTCAAGCTGGATGGCATCTGGCGCGCGTACCTTGAAGAGGTAGGGATGGATGAACCAGTGACGGCCCAGCGAGGCATCAACGTATTCTACGACCACGCCGCGCCGCAGCATGTGCACCTGTTCGCGCTGCAGGCCGGTCTCCTCGCGAATCTCAGTAAATGCCTGTTCATCGGGTGGTACGCCGACCTCGATGAAGCCGCTCACACCTGCCCAACGCGCATTATAGCTGCCGACGCGCTGGCTCCTGCGCACGAGCAGGAGGAGTGATTGCGCGCCATCCGTGCGGGTAAGGAAACACGTGACAACGGGTGTTTCGCGCAGAGGCTGTCCTGGCTGCCAGGATGAATTTTGTTTCATCGTCTATGCTCCTGTTTTATGATCTAATACTGCTTCCATCTCTGTTGCACCTGCTGTATGCTTGACAGCAGAGTCACTACTCCTATATAGTAGGCTAGGCATATAGTACACTCCTGGCGCCATGCCACATGGACACATATGCATTATTATACCCTTTTTAACAGCGATAAAGGCCTGTTCGCCTTTACTATATTGGAGGTAGGCCGACGTGCAATCAGGTATCATCGTATTTGCCCTGGTTATACTGGTAGTAGGAGCGGGGGTCGCTCTCTATGCCGGATATCTCCTTGGGGTGACACGAAATAAACAACAAATCGCGGAACGCCTGCGTGTTGAGAAAGAGACCAGCGAGCAGCGCTTGCTGGAACTCCAATTGCAGCAGCACGAGGCGCTCCATGAAGCGCGCGAGGAGTCGGAGCGTTTCCGCGCAGCGCTGGAACGCGACAACGCCGAGCGACGAGCGGAGTTGCAGCGCCAGGAACGGCGTTTGCAGCAGAAGGAAGAGACGCTCGAACGAAAAATCGATGGGTTGGAACAGCGCGAGCGTAAGCTGACGGCGCGCGAACGCAGCATTGAACAGACCCGCGAAGAGGTTGAAGTCATCAAACTGGAACATCTCAAAGAACTTGAGCGTATCGCTCAAATGACTGAGGAACAGGCTAAAGATGTGTTGCTTGAACGCATTGAAAATCGAGTGCGCGTGGAGGCAGCGCGGCGTATTCGCATTATCGAGGAACAGGCCCGCGAAGAAGCTGACGCCCGCGCGCGTGAGATTATCACACTGGCGATTCAACGCTGCGCCTCTGACCAGGTAGCCGAGGCGGTAGTCTCGGTGGTGCCGCTGCCCAACGACGAGATGAAGGGACGCATCATCGGGCGCGAGGGGCGCAACATCCGCGCTCTAGAGGCCGCGACAGGCATCGATCTGATTATAGATGATACGCCGGAAGCGGTCATTCTCTCCGGCTTCGATCCTGTGCGCCGCGAGGTGGCGCGCCTGGCGTTGACAAGGCTCATACTGGATGGGCGTATTCACCCGGCGCGCATTGAGGACGTGGTTGCAAAGGCGCGGCAGGAAGTGGATATCATCATCCGCGAAGAGGGCGAGCGGGCGGCGCTGGAGGCCAATGTGCATGGCTTGCAGCCCGACCTGCTCAAATTGCTGGGTCGGCTGCACTTCCGCACCAGCTACGGGCAGAACGTACTGGCGCACTCGGTCGAAGTATCCATCCTGGCGGGGACTATCGCGCACGAACTGGGAGCCGATGTTAATATCTGTAAAATGGCAGCGCTGCTGCATGATATCGGCAAAGGTATCGATCAAGAGGTCGAGGGGCCGCACGCCATTATCGGCGGTGAGGTTGCGCGTCGTTTCGGCAAATCGCCCAGGGTTATCCACGCCATGGTCGCGCACCACGCTACCGAATCGGAGCCGCAGAGCCTTGAGGCGGCCATTGTGCAGGCGGCGGACGCCATATCCGCCGCTCGACCGGGAGCGCGCCGCGAGACGATTGACCTGTACATCAAACGCCTCGAAGCCCTGGAGTTTATCGCCAATTCATTTACGGGTGTTGAAAAATCGTTTGCCATCCAGGCAGGTCGCGAGGTGCGTATCATTGTCAAGCCTGAAGAGATCGATGAATACGCCGCCAACCAGCTTGCCAGCGATATCGCGCACAAAATCGAAGAAAGCCTCGATTATCCCGGCCAGATCAAAGTGACTGTTGTGCGGGAGACGCGGTCAGTTGATTTCGCGCGCTAATTTACCTGTAACTATCAATTTACAATCTACCATAGGAGGGCAACCAGTCCCAGGGCGGGACTCTTGCGCTAAAATACTATGACCAACTATATTGACTTGCATACCCATTCGACGGCGTCGGATGGCATCTATTCGCCGACCGAACTGCTGGGCCGCGCTCACGAAGTGGGGCTGCGCGTGCTGGCGCTGACCGATCACGACACGACAGATGGAGTGGAAGAGGCGGCAAAAGCGGCGGCGGCACTGGATATCGACTTCATTCCCGGCATCGAAATCAATACCGATGTGAGCGGGGGTGAAGTGCATGTGCTGGGTTATTTCCCTGAATTCCAGCGGCCAGCATTCCAGGTGGTGTTGAAAGTGCTGCGCGATGCGCGCGAGCGACGCGGGCAGCGCATTGTCGAATTGCTGAACGAGCAGGGTATCAATGTATCCTGGGAGCGCGTGCGCGAAATCGCGCAGGGGGCGGTAGGTCGCCCGCACGTGGCGAAGGCGCTGCTGGAAGCGGGTTATGTGCAAACTATAGGCGAGGCTTTCGACAAATATATTGGTTCCACTTGCCCGGCGTATGTACCGCGCTATCGCCTCACGCCGGATGACGCGGTGCGCCTGATCGCCAGCGCCAATGGGCTGCCTGTCATAGCGCACCCGGTCGATCTGCCCGGTCTCAACCAACTGCGCGACTGGCTCCCTGAGCTATGCGCGGCTGGCATGGTGGGACTTGAAACGTACTATGGGTCTTACACAGAGGAGCAAGAGCAGGCGCTACGCGCGCTGGCCGACCAATACCAGCTTATCCCCACCGGCGGCAGCGACTTTCACGGACCCGGCATGCACCCAACACCCCTGGGCGGTCGTCACGTGCCTTACCAGGCAGTTGAACGGCTGAAGGCCGAGGCGGCGAAACGGCGCGGCAAGACGCCTCCCACGTTTGAATTGCCACCGCCCGTCTCCGAGAAGTAAAATATCTAGCAGAAAACTTGAGCCTTTGAATGGATTGTGAGAAGTGACTTGAGCCAGAGAAAAGATTTTGAGCAGCGTTACCGTTTACTGCGCGAAATCATCGAAACGATCACGCTCACCCTTCTTATGTTCCTGGTCATTCGTTTTGCCGTGCAAAATTTCCGCGTAGATGGCATGAGTATGGAGCCAACCCTGCACAACCAGGAATTTATTATCGTGAATAAGGCGGCTTATATCTTTCACGCGCCTGGACGGGGAGACGTGATCGTTTTCGAGTACCCGCTCGATCCCCAGATAGACTATGTGAAGCGCATCATTGCCATCCCTGGCGATATCATCAGCATCGTAGGAGAAAAAGTTACCGTTGATGGCGACACGCTGCACGAACCTTACATCAACCCGAACGACCCCTTCAATCCCTATATACCCATCGTCAACCGCATAATCCCCCCAAATGACTACTTTGTAATGGGCGATAATCGCGGCAACAGCTCAGACTCGCGCCAGTGGGGCTATGTGCCACGCCAGAACATCATCGGCAAAGCCACATTCGTTTACTGGCCATTCAACGTGGGCAATTTCGGCCTGCTAGCTGATTACCCGAACGTCTTCGCGGCAGTTCACCAGTAAAGCCTGGCTCCCCAACAGAGTCTACAACGAAACGACTTGTGAAGCGTATTATGGTAGGGACAATCTTGTTATGGCTTTGAATAATAATGGAGGTATCAGGGCATGGATGTCATTACATCTAATCTTGGCCTGTTTTCGTGGATCATCTTCGGGGCGCTGGCCGGCTGGGTGGCCAGTCTGGTTGCCGGGGGCAACTCGCGCCTGGGCTGTCTGGGCAACATCGTGGTAGGCGTGGTTGGCGCATTCCTCGGTGGATGGATCTATTCATTGATTACGGGTCATCCGCTGTTGGTGGGCTGGAACTGGACGGCCTTTATCGTGGCAGTCATCGGCGCGATCATACTGCTGGCGATCATCAACCTGGTGACTGGCTCTTCCAGCAGGAAATAAATCTACACGCGCCTCAGCGCATCTCTACGCGCCGCGTCACGCCAGCGATTCGTCTCGGCTCCATTTTCGTTGGTTGGTTTGCGGCGCAGTTTCTCTTCTTCGATATGCTGGTTGAATAATAAGCCGCCCACCAGCGCGGCGATCTGTTCAGGAGTGAGGGTATCACCGGTTGTTTCGGACGCATCAGACGCGCTCGATTGCGCTCCACTGTTGCGCGTATCCCACTCTTCGGCGATGAAATCGGTGGACATGTCTCCGGCCAGGTAGCGGGGATGGTCCATCAGCCAGCGCGCGAAAGGCAAGGTGGTGCGCACGCCCAATACCTGGTATTCATCGAGGGCGCGGCGCATGCGCGTGATGGCATGTTGACGGTCCTTGCCCCACACGATCAATTTTGAGAGCAGCGGATCATAGAAGAGCGGCACCTGCAAACCCGCGTACATGCCACTATCGACACGCACGCCTGGACCGGACGGTTCTTGCAACGCCTGTACGGTGCCGGTGGCCGGCAAAAAGCGGTTTGTGGGGTCTTCGGCAGAGATACGGGCCTCGATGGACGCGCCGCGCAGGACGATCTGGTCCTGTGTGAAGGAGAGCGGCAGGCCAGCCGCCACGCGGAACTGCTCTTGCACCAGGTCGATGCCTGTCACCCATTCAGTGACGGGATGTTCGACCTGGATACGCGCATTCACCTCCAGGAAGTAGAAGTTGCGGTCGGGGCCAAGCAGAAATTCGGCGGTGCCAGCATTGACGTAGTGAATGCTGCGGATAAGATTGACGGCAGAACCGGTGATGCGCTGGCGCAGTTCTTCATCCAGCACGGGCGAAGGAGATTCCTCGATGAGCTTCTGGTGGCGGCGTTGAATGCTGCATTCGCGCTCGCCAAGGTGGACGACGTTGCCACGCGTATCGGCGATAAATTGCACCTCGATGTGACGCGCGGGAGAGATGGCTTTTTCAAGGTAGACGCGATCATCGCCAAAGGCGCTTTTGGCCTCGCTGCGCGCCGTGCGTAATGAAGCGGCCAGGTCTTTAGGGTCGCGCACGAAACGAATGCCTTTGCCGCCGCCGCCTGCGGCGGCCTTGAGCAAGAGTGGATAGCCGATCTTCTCGGCCAGCGCGGAGATCGCGTCATCAGGTACCTCATCGAGCATCGCGCCTGGCACGATGGGTACATCAGCCGCGTGGGCGGCATGGCGGGCCGAGGTCTTTTCTCCTACTGCGCGCTGCACGCTGGCGGGCGGGCCGACGAAAATCAGCCCGGCGGCGGTACAGGCATCGACGAAGGCAGCATTTTCAGATAGAAAACCATAGCCGGGGTGAACGGCCTGCGCGCCCGCGCGCTGCGCCACTTCGATAATGGTAGGAATATGCAAATAACTCTTCGCCGCCTGAGATGGGCCGATATGGTACGCCTCGTCGGCCATACGCACGTGCAGGGCATGACGGTCAGCATCACTATAGACGGCCACGCTAGTCAGGCCAAGTTCGCGGCAGGCACGAATAACACGCACGGCGATTTCTCCGCGATTGGGGATGAGTACCTTCTGAAAAGGCCAGTCGGCTACAGAGAACGTTTGCATACAAAAGCTCCTCCAGGTATCAAAATGCGGTCTTCTGGATAAGAGTATAGCACGTCTCGAAGCACAGGCACTAGGAAAATCAGGTGAGTCAGCTACCTAAAAGTATGCTTTTCCGCAAAAGTAGAGTAAAGTAGATTGGCAGTACTTTTTCGGGGTGTTCTGTCCTACAACGAATTGATAGAGATACATGTATCGCCGCAATTTCCTGGTAGCAATACATCACGTCGCAGTTCGAGTGAGTAAAGAGGAGAAAGACGTGTTCAAAGCACATATGGTAAGTAGTAAGACATGGCTATCCATCGTTTTTAGCCTGGTCATGATGTTCGCTGGTTTGAGCGCATGCGCGCAGGGCCAAAACTCTACGCCTACCTTTAGCAATTCGACCCCAATTACCATCGGCATCTCGCTCTCTCTGACAAAAGACTTTTCAAGCGACGGAGTGTTGATGAAGCAAGGGTACGAACTCTGGGCAAACATGGTCAATAACAGTGGCGGATTACTTGGTCACCCGGTCAAGTTGATTATTCTTGACGACAAGAGCGACGAGACCCAGGTTGCAAATAACTACAGTACATTGATCAATACAGATAAAGTGAATCTGATACTTGGTCCATTCTCCACCTTGCTGACAAAAGATGCCGAGAAGGCAAAAGGAATCCAGAATTACGCGCTGGTTGAGGGCGCGGGTGGTGGCCCCTCGGTCTTTGCGACGACCAGTAACGGGCTTAATGGCAACGGGTGGAACAATATTTTCGGCGCTTCGGTCCCGGTTGAATTCAACCTGGACACCTTTGTCTATAACATCCTCTCGTTGCCACTCTCGCAGCGACCCACAACAGCCGCTTACCTGAGTTCGGACGACCCTTTCACGTTTCCGCAGGTCGTCAGGGCAAGACAATTGCTGGAGCAAGGAAATATCAAAACAGTCTATCCCAACAACACCAACCCTTATCAATACGGTGAGGGTGATAGCAACGCCACGGCTGAGGCTACGGCTGACGCGATAAAAGTTGTCCAATCCAAAGCGGAAGTCGTGGTTCTCGGCACGCTGCTGCCCGATATTCAAGCAGAGATCAAGGTTTTCAAGTCAATGCATTACCGTCCCAGGGCAATCATCGCGACAGCAGGGCCAGACCTGGGGCAAGACTTCATCAATGCTATTGGCGGCGAGAAATACACAGAAGGCATATTTGTTCCGAACGGCTGGTATCCACAGGCCGACAACTTCCAGAACGCCGCGATGGTGCAGGCGTATATAGCGCAGTACAACGTCCCGGAAGACCAGGTCAATGCTGACGTGGCCGAGGCATACTCAGCGGGCCAGGTGTTGCAGCAGGCCGTCGAACAAACCCGCAGCCTCAATGGCAACATCTTAATCAACTACCTGCACAAAGACACCAGCGTATTCAATACGGTGCAGGGAACAGCAAAATTTGCTGCCGATGGACACAACGAGCAATCCCTGGCGTATCTGTTCCAATGGCAGAGTGGGCAGCTTATTCCGGTTTATCCTTTATCAGTGGCGGCGCAAAACCCGGAGTATAGTAAGTACGCTTTTTAAAGGGGTCTACATCCATCAGGGTGAATAAGGTACAAAGGTACAATTCACCCCATTTGATGAAGGTTGATAGAGCGCTACTAGGAATTTCAGGTGAGTCTCTTACCTAAAAGTTTCGTTTCTTGCTGTAGTGATGTACACTACAGGGGGTTGTTCTGCATAATAAGAAGGCTTGCGCAGCATATCAAGAGGAGCTACAGGTGTAATCGCTTGCTGCATGAGAAGGGATTAAGCTGACATGGTTAGATTCATTAGCAATGTGCCTATTTTCCGCCGCCTCTTCATAGCGTTTGCGATAGCGGCTCTCATACCAGGTATTGTGATTGTGTCGCTCGGTAATTTCTATGTCAGCTCGCTGACGACACAGGGCCAGGCGGTACGCACCAGTTTTGACGCGCAGAGCACAGCATCGCAGGAAGAGACCAATCTGCAGCGTATGAATGCAGGCCTGGAAGCCTTCCACTATGAGATATACGGAAGTCTGACCCATGTCATTCAGGACCCCTCATACTTCTCCTCCGGCGCGCTGGTAGGGCAGGAAGTGCGTCACGACGAAGCAGAGTTCGATCAAGCACTCGCGAACTATCAAAGTAATTACGAGCTGGCGACCTCTGCTAATATGAGCACGATAAAAAGCATTTTGTTGAGTGACAATCCTGCAAATGGCAACTCCATTATTCAGTCCCAACAACAGGCGCTCAATTTCGTTATAAATCTGTGGCCTAAGTACAAACAGGCGCAGGATAAAGAGCTAACCGATCTTGAAACCATACAGAATCAATTACAAAACCCCCGCACCACTCCACTGTCCACAACCCAGATCAACAATTTATACAATTCACAATATGAAACAGTAGCACTTGCAACTAATTACTTTACCGATCTCAAGAATAACTGGCAGCAGGTAGTGGATACATCTGTTTCCATGGGTAAGGCGGTTACGGCGGTTGGCCCATCGCAGACACAGCCAATTCTGGTAGCGACTGCGATATCCCTGGCGCTGACAATTTTGCTGGTTATCGCAACTGGTTGGATTGTGAACATCACGATTACGCAGCCGTTGCGCCAACTGGACGCGCTCACCAAGCGTATCGCGAAGGGAAATACCAATGCGCGCGCGAAGGTGAGCAGCCGTGACGAAATCGCTAAAGTGGCAACCGCAATGAACAATATGCTGGACAACATCGTACACCTGATCCAGGAAGCGCAGGCCCAGCGTGACTCGTTGCAGGGGCAGGTGGAAAAGCTGGTCAGCGAGGTGAGCGGCGTTGGTGAAGGCGACCTGCGCGTGCAAGCGGAGGTTACGGCTGATGCCCTGGGCGTGCTGGCCGACTCCTTCAACTATATGGTCGAGGAACTGGGCAGCCTGGTGGTACGCGTGAAGATGGTGGCGCAAGAAGTTGAGAACTCCACAACGATGACCTTCGAGCGCATGAGCCAGCTTGTCGAAAGCGCGGATGTACAAATCCAGCAGATCGGCGCGGCAGCCGTCGAAGTCGAGCGCATGGCAGATTCGAGCAGGCAGGTGGCGGACCGCGCTCAATCCCTGTACGCCGTCGCGCGTGAGGCGCGTCAGACCGCGCAAACAGGACGCGAGTCGGTGCTTCAGACGGTCGAAGGCATGGATCGCATCAACACCTACGTGCAGGACACCGCCGCGAAAGTGCAGACGCTGGGTGATAGCTCACGAGAAATTGATAATATCGTGACTGTGATCGCGAACATCGCGCACCAGACGAACCGCCTCGCGCTGGACGCCGCCATTCAAGCGGCTATGGCTGGCGATAACGGCAAGGGCTTCGGCGCCGTGGCAGCAGACATCCGTCGCCTGGCGGAACGCGCCAAAGACCAGGCCAGCATGATCGCGCGTATCGTCCGCAGCGTTCGCGAAGATATTGGCGCGGCGGCAGTATCCATGAAAGATACGGAACACGAAACATCGATTGGCACGAAACTGGCCCAGGAAGCAGGCGCTTCCCTGGAATCGATTTTCTCGGTTGTTGAGCGCCAGGGCCGCGAAATTGAAAGCATCAACCAGTTGGCAACCCAGCAACTACGATCTTCCAATACGGTTGTGCAAATCATGCACAGCGTCTCCGATTCAACCCAGCGCAGCAGCCATAGCACGCGTGAAGCCGCCCAAAACATGGAACGCCTGGCGCGCCTGGCCGAACAACTGCTGGCATCGGTCGAAGCTTTCAAACTGCGCGACAACCTCAACTATTACGCGCCCGCTAACGTCACCATCACGCCGGAAGAGCAGCATGATAACTATCTGACGGTCAGCGGCGTTTTCCGCACAGTCACCGCTACAGCCCAGTCTGCCGATCAAAGCCGCAATTTGAACGCGTTGCCGCCAGCTTCTACTCCTGCCTCGTATCCTCCGGCTTCATACCCTGGCTATGCAGCTTATCAACAACCTTACCAGCAGCAAGGCAACGGCAACTACCCGCAACAGGGCAATAGCAACTACCCGCAGCAAAGCAATGGCAATTTCGCGCAGCAAGGCAATGGCTCGCAAGGCCGACCACAACAACGCCCACCTGTCCCACCCGAATGGCAGTAACTGGTACAAACAAAAAGGGCGACCCGCGCGGGTCGCCCTTTTTGTTTGTACCAGTCCACCCATAACCAAACAGTTATGGGTAGTATCCATTATACCTATCCAAATATATGGACAGAAGCCACGCGGGGCTGTTAGACTTGACGTAGAAGCTTGATGCTTACCTAAATGTTTCAATAAGCGCGTTGCTATATATTACAAAGGAGACATTCCAATGATTGCACAGAGAAAACCAACCAACAAGGATGTTGTGAAAAGCGATGATGCGACTGTGCAGGCGGCTGTTACATTACTCACCCGGCGTCCAACCGCCATTTCTTATCGCTGGCTATGCGAATGCTGTGGCATGGTACATAGCGGCTCCGCCCCGGCGCAGTGCGAAAGCTGCGGCAAAGAAGTTACCCTGGCTCACGAAACCGTTCTCCCCCGCGAGATGGGTACCCGCTGGTAATTACGGCTATGCGCTGGTTTGAGATTGCCTTACAGCCTCATAGAGGATAATGCCTGTTGCCATCGCCACGTTTAAGGACTCGACATTGTTTGCCAGAGGTATTGAAACGGTGGTGGTAGCTCGCTTGCGCGCTTCAGGTGATGGTCCATGCGCCTCATTGCCGGTGATAAGGGCAAAAGGAGAGCGCAAATCCTGCTCAAAGTACCGGTGAGGGCTACCTGCTTCAGCCAACAGCACTCGCCGCTCACCCCGGCAATGGCTCGCGATGCGTTCCTCAATGGCATCCCACGCTTGATCGACTGCGACTGGCAGCGCGACATGCGCTCCAGCGGCGGAACGCACTACTTTGGGGCTAAAATAATCGACGCAATCAGGCGTTAAAAGCACTTCCGCGACATCGGCTGCCAGAGCTGTGCGCATGATGGTTCCCATATTGCCCGGATCGGCTACGCCATCGAGTATGAGCAAAGCGGGACGGGAAGAGGCAGGACGACGGGCGCGGGTGTGCTGCGGCGAAAATGCGCTGAGAGACAGGAGACTAATCACGCCTTGCGAGGTTTGCGTTTCGCTCATCGACTCGATGACGCGCTCGCTTACCTCTACCTGGCTATCAGCAGGCAAAGCCCTGGTGTGCAGCAGGCGATGCAGGAGCGCGCGCCCCTGAGCAGTGCGTGCCAGCAACGCGGGCTGATAGTAGACCTCCGCCGGTATAATGGCGATATCCAGCAAAACTTCCAGCAGGTGCGGCCCCTCCATTAAAAAAAGACCGTGTTTTTTGCGGCCTTTCGATGTTTGCAGTTCGCGCGCCCTGCTAATACGCGGGTTTGATGGACTGGTGATAAGTGTCATAGCTTTTTTATCTGTGCGGGTGCCGGGAGCTTCGCTCCCGGCACCCGCAATTTTTATTGGATGGTTGCCAGGGCTGCATCCACCAGCGCGGTGAAGGCGGTTTCGTCGTTGACCGCCATCTCGGCGAGAATCTTGCGATCGACATCGATATTGGCAGTGTGAATGGCATGCATGAGTTTGCTGTAGCTGACACCGTGCATGCGAGCAGCCGCGTTGATGCGCGTGATCCACAGGCTGCGCATATCGCGCTTGCGGGTTCGGCGGTCACGATACATGTAGAACATTGAGTGCATGACAGATTCATGCGCGGGGCGATAGAGGCTTCTGCGCGTTCCACGGTGGCCTTCCGCCATTTGTAAGAGTCTCTTATGTTTCTTGTGGGCTGGTACCCCACGTTTCACTCGAGGCATAGTAGTTTCCTTCCTTCCATTCGCTTCATGACCCTGTATTAATTAAAAAGCATAGGGGAGTAGACGTTTCAAACGGCGCGTATCGGCGGTAGCCATCTGCACGCCCTTATCAGCGGAACGGACGGACTGGGGTGATTTGTTGCGGCGCAGGTGGCTGATGGCCACTTTGCGGCGCATGAATTTGCCGGAGCCGGTCACTTTGACGCGCTTCGACATGGCTTTGTGTGTTTTCAGTTTCTGCTTCATGACGCTTCTTTCTTTTATAGGGCGGGGCCAGGTACGTTGTTCAACAAAAAAACTGCACATCTATCAAGGTGAGCCTGAGAGACACCCGAAAGAGGCAGTGCCAGGTGATGATTGAGGTGATTGCGCTTCAATCCACCCTGAATGCTCCGTCGAAGGCGCAGAGTAGCCTGTTTCAGGAGCGAACCCCCGCATGCGCAATGATTATAGCATGCCTGCCCGGTTTGCGCAATAGTTTTTTTGGGGTGATTGGAGCGGGAAGAGTACGCCCTGACAGGCGTCTATTTGCGGCCAGGCGCAGGCCACGATGGGCGTGAAAGGCGCGGGCCACCGGATGGGCGCACCGCCGCAACCTGCCCGGAGTTACTGCCGCGAGTCATACGCCAGGTTGAGGCGAAGAAGAGTGTCCAACCCCAGATCACCAGAGGCAGGCCGATGGTCGCGAGCGCCAGACCCGCCCATATGTCCTGCCAGAGCCAGAAGTAGTATGAGAGGGCCGCGCCTATCGCCAGTAAAAACGCCAGCAGGGTTGTACGCGTACTTCCGGTGCTTATAGCCAGCGCCAATGGCAGGAGTACGCCCCAGGGCCACACCTGGGGAGAAAGCATGAAAACTACCAGCAAGACCCAGCACGCGAAAAGCAAGAAAAGCTCCAGGTTTTCGACTAGCCAGATACCAAGCAGCAGCAGACTTCCCGCGGCGATAGCCGCCAGAATAGTCCACGTGAGCGGCGCGGCAATCCAGGCAATGGCAGCCGGAGAGGCTATATGCAGGTGCTGGATGGCTGCATCCAGCGAATTGAGGGCAGCAGCAGGCGCGAACACCTGGCGCAATTGCGCGCCCAAACCAGATGCGCCCCAGCCAGGCCAGAAGGGATAATAGGCCAGTGTCACGATTATCGCCGATAATCCGGCCAGCAACAGCCACCAGAGAGCGCGCGAACCGCCCTGCATAACACGAGATTCTTTCCAGAGCGCGCGTAAGTAGAGCGGCAGCAAGAGCAGGCACAGGGCGTTCATCAATACGGCGAGCAGCAAACATACCCAACCCAGCAGGAATGCCCTGCGCAGGTAGAAGTATGAGGCCAGCAGGATAAAGAGGATCACTACCAGATCGTAATGCATTTCGGCGACACCGAGCAGCAAAACTACGGGATTCCACGCGTAGAGCAGGGTACCTACGATGCGCCTCTCAGGTCGCAGTCGTCCAAGTATCTGCCAGAGCAAGAGGGTATTGGCGAGGTGAACCAGCAATCCAAAGAGGCGGAAGCCGATCAGCAGGTTGGCCACACTGTCGCGAGCCAGCAATGTTACCGGCAGCGTCAAATCCATCCACACGGGACCATAGGGCGCTGGTCCAACCAGCCTGGAAGAGATCACGTTGTAGAGCAGGTTAGCAGGCACGATGGCATGTGATGCCGCGTAGGGGTTGACATGGTAGGCCGTCACCATACGCCCATACAGCCCATAGAGGAACACCTGCGGCCACAAGACTGCCGGAGCAAATAAGAAAATGAGGGACAGAAGCGCGGTCAGGGACATGATAGTCCAGAACAACATGCGCGTGTCGGCAGGTATGAGATGCTCGCGTGCCACTTTGCGACCGACTTGCGCGGCCAGAAGTAATATAGCGAAGGACAAGGCAAGCCAGACAAGTAAAAGATTGGCAAAGCCAGCAGGAGTGTGCAGATTGAAGAAAGCGATGTGATTGATAGTATGGGCGGCAGGCGTCCATGTCGTCCAGTAGAGATGCTTCAGCCAGGGAAACGCGCCCTGCAACGCTTGCATAGCAGGCTGATGGTCGAGGATAGCACCGGCGAAAAGCGGGTAGAGTGTGAGATAAAGCAGGGTAAGCAATAGTCCCAGGGAGAGCAGTTTCCACATAGCACGGCGCGCGGGTCGTTTTTTTGCTGTCTGCTGTGGAACGCCGTTGCGCGACTGTGGAGTTATGACAGGAGTTGTAGGCAGTGTAACCCCAGCCAGCGATGGTTGTGTCCTGCGCGCGCGTAGCGAGCGCGATGCGCCCTCGCCCGGATTCTGCTTCATAACTGCCCCGCTCAACATTCCTTGTTGGTGACGAATGCATACAGTATGCGCCAAACATCGACTCCTGTCAATAAAACGAACGAATGACGATTATCCCCTGTTACAAAATCTCTGTGAGTAGTATGCGTTTCCGTTTTTGGCAAGAAGATAAAGAACAGGTAGTTGGACGTCCCAATCGAAACAATTTTACCGTATTGTCAGATAATGCGTTCAGTGTTATAATAGCGGGGTGTTTTCACCACCTGTTATCGCAGAGATGGCTGGTGTGTTGAACAGGCATCTCCTGAAGAGGAGAGCGAGCACATGTAAAAAGCAAAACGCCGCTACAAATTTGCGCGGCATACGTAAACGCATCGACAACTGTTCGATGCTCCACCTGCTCTGGCAGTCGCCCTGCTTCTACGCGAGCGATTGACCGGAAGCAAACCCAGAGGAAGGAGGTGGCTTCGTGAGGCGTGATTATGAACTAGGTTTCATCCTTAACCCCGAAGTCAACGAAGAGCAAAGCAACTCTATACAAGAGCGCATTCAGCAGATCGTCACCAATCATGACGGTCAGGTTGTGCGCGTCAATCAATGGGGGCGCAGACGTCTGGCCTATCCCATTGAGCACCAACGCGACGGGTTCTATGTGTTTTTTGATATGATTCTCACTCCTGAGACCGTTTCTGAACTGGACCGAACTCTCAAGGTGACAGAGGAAGTACTCCGGCATATCATCATCAGGCGCGATCCGAAATCCGCACAGAAGGAACGTGAAGAGCGTGAGGCGCGTGCCGCAGCACAGGCGGCAGCGGCGGCGCAGGCCGCGAGCGCAACCCCTGAGGCAGAAGCGCCAGCCGAGGTTGACGCGGAAGCAGTTCCTGTCGCCGAAGCAGTTCCTGTCGCCAGCGAAGATGAAATGCCCATCGCGCTCTCCCCAGAGGAGATGGAGCACATCCCACCCGCTATTGAAGAAGAAACTATCGAGGCGTAGTAAAAACGCCGGGAAGTCCAGGTAGTACCGGTGGAGGAGTGTCATAACGGACGCGATAAATCGGGTCCCAACTGAAAGGATACTGATAGACCATG
>DATLSI010000283.1:0-5422 GCA_035534255.1 Ktedonobacteraceae bacterium
TAGTCAGACAGAGTGTTGTAAGGCTGGATAATTGAGACCTGTGCTGACAGAGCCAGCTTCAGCGCTGTCAGCAGATTTTCGTATTCCAGGCCCGCCAGCAGTTGCCCCAGCTGTCGCTCCTGCGCGTCTTTGGAATTGAGCAACTCATAGAGCATTGAGCCTAACTGGTCATAGTGTTCGCGAAAGGCTGTTTCTATAGCATGGCGCACTTTGGCCTGTCCTGGCTGGTTGAGACGGTTACGCAAAAAGTAGGAGAGGGTCGGTTGTAAGTGTAGGAAGCGTGGTATAGCGGGATCGGGGCTGAGCAATCCCCAGTTTTGCGCTTCATGGATGACTTCTGACCAGCGAGCAAAGGGCAGGCTTGCCAGGGCGGGCTGCTGCCGCAGTCTATTGATATAATTGTTTACTATGTTTTTATCTATGCAGATAACCGATGTAAACAGCGCGAGGCAGAGGAGCAGTTGTTGCGCTTGCGGCGAGAGGTTGTTGTGGGAGTAGTCGATGCAGCGCAGGATGCTCTCGGTTTTCTGCTCGAAGATGTCTTTGCCCTGCTGTTTGCTCTCTGCGAGATCGAGTTTGACATCGCCCGCCTGCAATGCCGCGAGTACTTCCGCGGGGGTCTGCTGTTTGAGATTCGACAGCACGACTTCCATGGCCAGGGGGAAGCCGTCCAGCACTCTGATAAGTTTGCGCAGGTCCTCGTACTCACGGTATTGCTTCGCGTTGTTACTTTCCAGGATGCGGTCGGCGAGTGTAGAGGCGGCTTCTTTGTCAAGGCCGGGCAGGTCGTAGATGTTGTCGTCGAAAGTGCCTGTTGCCAGCCAGCTTTCGCCGCCACGCGAGCCGAGCAGGACAAGCGTTTTGCCCCCGGCAAGGTCAAGCAGGAAGCTGCGCAGGGCATCCTGCTCGTTTTTGGGCAGGGTGTGCTGGATGGCGAGATGCGCCCCTGTGATCGATTCCAGATTGTCCAGCATGAGCAGGTGCTGTTCGGCGCGCAGGCGCTGCGCGATCATGTTTTGCTGCTCGTCCAATGGAAAAGGCTGGATGTGGGTGTAGTATGCAGGGCCGTACAATTGGCGGGCGATTTCCACGAGAATCTGCTGCAGCGTCCAGGCTTGCGTGTCGTAGCCGAAGTAGAAGGTTTGCTGCGCGAAGCCGGTCGCGTGCCACCACGCGCGCAGGTGCTTCAGGAGCGTCGTCTTGCCCGCGCCTCCCATGCCGCGTATGAGCAAGAGGTTGCGTTTCGCCAGCAGGCGCTTCTCGATCTGTAAGATGTCCAGGTCGCGGCCCACAAAGCCGTATTGTGGTTCAGAAGGCGCGTATTCTTTCTCGGCCAGCTTGCGTTTGTTGTAAGCGCTTTGTTCCTCCGGCGTGAAGTCGCGCGGCTGTAGTTGTAGCGGCAGATTTTGATAGACGACGGGGAGCAGCCAGTCTTCCAGGTCGATGCGCTGGTCGAAGTAGGCCCGGCGCTCCTTGTTGTTGTAGAGTTCGGTGCGCGCATGGCGAATGGCTATTTTCAGATCGTCGTTAGCGAACAATTTCTGATAGAGGTTACGCATGAGTAATTCGGCGGCGCTGACGGTCACGGAATAACCCATGGCCAGCACGAGTTGAACGCCGGCCTGCATAAGCTGGCTTCCCAGGCTGGTCTCCCGCTCGCCGATCTGCATGCCGGATTGACAGGCGTTGAGGATGGTAATGGGAACATGATGTTTGCGCAGCAGATCTGCCATTTCCGCTGCTGCGACAAGATCTGACCTGCTGTCTTCTTGTTCGCTCTCGAACGAGAGAAAGGCTTTGACGCCGTCAAACGGCTGTATATCTTCGCGCGCATAACGCTGATTATAGACAATACGGCCAGCCTGTTTCCCTTTTTGCAGTTGCTCGTGGGTGAGAACCGCACCATGCATATCAAAGTGGATGACGTGGTAGTATCCCTCTCCATGTTTGGCCGTGATAGCGCGTAAGTGGTTTTCTAAGGCTTTGTAGGTTCCCGGGCGCAAAATATCGATCTGGATGGGGAGAGATGTCTGGCGCAGCGCCTCGACTAATGGGCGTGAGATGGTGCGGTAGCCCACATCGCGCTTAACGGAAGGACGAGCGGTGACGATCAGCAGGTTGATGGTAGGTGAAGGGCGTACCGTTGCCTGTATCGTTGTGGATGCCAGGTTCTTGCGTACCATGGTAGCCTGCAAGACCAGGGGTTCGCGCAGCTCAGGGTCTTTCAGCGCTTCCCAGTGCAGGGCGTGAAACTTTGGCTTGCCCTCAATCTCAATCTGCGCATCGTTCAGCCCTGCCTGGACTGCTGTTCGATAGGCGACCAGCGCTCTGGTATTTTGCTCGAAAACCTGCTTGAACAGCTTCTCACCATAGGCTGTGATGCTCTTTGCGGCATTTTGCGCGCGCACTTTATTCATGAAAGGAAATTCCAGGTGTTCCTCAAAGTACCAGGCAAGCTCTTGTTCTTCTTCCACTGAAAAAGGGTTGTCAATGGTGATGGGATGCTCCGGTCCGTTGTTAAACCTGACGACCGCCTGCCAGCCGCCTGTTTCACCGCTTAGCTCGCTTCGCTCCTGTATGCTGATGAGTTGCGCCATGCCCGCGTCTCCTTGCTGCTGCTGCCGTTATGCAGGTGTCGCCTCCCCTACAGTTCGTCGATATCGATGACGAGAATCCGCGTGCCGTCCGGTTTTTTGGTTTGTTCGATATGGATGTGTTTGTGATCGTTATGTCCCTGCGCGCCTTTTCCCTGGCGCAAGCGTTGGATGACATCTTTGATGAGATCGTAAATGACGCTGCTGGTGACGGTGGCGGGAATACTGAGCAGCGCGGCGACCAGCATAGGGTCGATGAATTGCGAGGCATTCTCTTCCGAGAAATGGGCAGTAGCAAGGTCGCGCGTTTCGGAGCCTTCGTTCCAGGCGCTGGCGAATTCCTCCGGGGTGATGTCGAGGTCGGGCGAGAGTGCTACCTGGTATGTCTGATAATCCATACTATTACTATCTCCCTGCACATGTCTTTATATATCGATATGTTTCTGGTTGTTTCAGGGCATGGCGCGACAAATGGGGTTCCTGCGCAAAGCTTATCACATTTGCGGCAAAAAGCAAGATTGACAATAGATGTCAGGAATAACAGTGTATAATTATCCTGCAACATCGAAATGCCATCGAAAGAGGAGACGTTTATGCGCTACGCTATCACGCTACCAAATATCGATTATGATGCTCGCGTCATCGCTGATCTCGCTGTAAATGCGGAAAAGGCGGGCTGGGATGGTGTGTTCGTGTGGGATTGTATCAACATGCGCGACCAGGCGGCGCACGATCCCTGGATGCTACTGGCTGCCATCGCCGCGCGCACTGAGCGCATTCGTTTTGGCCCGCTGATAACGCCGCTCTCGCGCAGGCGTCCCTGGAAGCTGGCGCGTGAGACGGTCACGCTCGATCATCTTTCCAACGGACGCTTGATCCTGCCTGTTGGATTGGGCGAAACCAACGATGGCGGCTTCAGCAAAGTTGGCGAGGAGTTGGAGCGCAAGAAACGGGCGCGCATGCTCGATGAAAGCCTGCATATCCTCAATGGTCTGTGGAGCGGCAAGCCGTTCAGCTACGACGGCGATCACTATCATATGCAGGAAATGACCTTCTTACCCGCACCGGTGCAATTGCCGCGCATCCCCATCTGGGTGGTTGGCGCGTGGCAGCGCGAGAAGTCCATGCAGCGCGCGCTGCGCTACGATGGCATTATCCCGGCGAAAATGAACGACGATGGATCTTTCGCCGATATGACCCCCGCTGATCTACGCGCTATGAAAACGTACATCGATGAGCGGCGCACGTTGACCACGCCGTTTGATATCGTGATGGAAGGCGAGACGCCCGGCGACGATGCCGAAAAAGCCGCCTCGATTGTGCAACCCCTGACCGAAGCAGGCATGACATGGTGGTTGGAAGCTGTTTGGAAAACGCCTGAGACGGAGGGTGGAGCGCAGGGCATGCGTAAGCGTATCGAGCAGGGACCGCCGCGCATTTGATTGAATTACCTCACCCGCGCTTCCAGCGTCGCCACCTCTTCCGCCGTCAGGCCATAGAGACGATACACTAGCTGGTCAATCAGGCGGTCAGTCGTGGCGATGCGCGTATCAAGTTCAACGATGAGCGGCTGGTGATCCCTGTATACCTTGATTGACCTGGACAGGTTGGCTTTGTGGCCTAGCCTCTGAACAAGGAGCCAGCGCCACTGCGATTCGCTGAGCAGGCCAATGTCGTTGTGCAAGTCCAGTTGCCTGCTTGCCAGGGTGCCAAGCTCATTTTGTGCCTCCACCAGCTTGCGCGCTTTATCCACATCGCCCTTTTTAACCGTATTCATAGGTGTCCAGAGTCGAGCGATTTTTGCAAGATCGGTCGTGAGGATGCTATACAAATCGTTGCTAAAATCCTCAACTTTCTCCTGTCTCCGTTTGTTGAGGACAAGCATCTGCTCCGCCAGGTAGACCAGCAGGTCATGTACCACGTCGCCCTGCTCCGGTTGGCTGGCAAGGCAGCTTTCGACAAGCGCCAGCACCTCTTCGCGTCTTCCCGATGTGTAGTGTGCGACGCCTTGCTCAACCAGCGCGGCGCGCTTCTCGTCGGGTGTGGTAGATGTGATGCGACGGATAGGGATTTGCGTTACGTACTGGGTAAAGAAGCGCAAGTAGTCGCCCCGTATTAACGCTGATATAGTACGAAAGAAAAAATCTACCAGCGAGGAGTTAAGCAGCGAGGTCAAATATTTCTGCTCATCACCAGCCGACATGAAGTAGGTAGTATTTCCACTAAAATATCCATCGGAATCGTAGGCAAACTGGCATCTCCTGGCGATATCAGGAAACATGATCTTGGGTTTCTCGAACTGTTCGTAGTAATCGCAGGAGCGCAGTTCCCACCAGTGGTGGCCTTTATCCCAACGTTTCTCAAGTTGCTCCTGGTAGCGTTGTAAATGAGCAAATACGGCAGGATAGCGTTCGATGGGAGTACCAATTCTGGTGAGGATGATGTAGCGCTTCTTATAGTCAATAGCATACCTCTTTACATCTTCGCCAACTAAAAATGGCTTGATGATTTCCGCGTTCCTGGAGTCTTCAGCGATCAACCAGTTACGTGTGCGCTGGTCTATTATGAACGCTTCGTTGAAGCCCGTCTTAATTCCATAAAATATCTTGTTGCTAACATACTCGCCGAGAGGCACGCTTAGCGCTTTCATCTTCTCGATGATCGATTGTGAGCCAGCACCATCCAGTGCCCAGTAATCGCCTGTTAACGCGGAGCGAAGGACGGGTGACTCATCGGACTCAATGGTAGTTGCAAGGTTAACGGTGTCAAGTTGCCTGATTTTTGTGTACTTCACGGGTGACTCATCGATGGGTTGTTTAGATGTAAGT
>DATLSI010000284.1:0-16596 GCA_035534255.1 Ktedonobacteraceae bacterium
TGCTGCTCATCGTGCCAATCATCTTTCTCATAAGACGCGCGCGTAAAACAACCACAGCAATAAGCATCAACGAGAGAAAAGGTCATCAATAATCCGATGAATGTTGCCAACCGAATGCGCATCAGGACGCGTGCGTCCCCTGTCCCTACGAAAAACGACGTCCTGCCCCTCTATTTCTGCATTCGGTCGTCAAAATTCATCAGGACGCAGGCGGCTTTCCGCTACTGCCGCGTCGTGATCGCCAGTATCTCCGGCCCCTGCTCAACGATGCGCGGCGCGACCATGCGCGTCACGATCTGGTGGAAGGCGATACCGTAGATCAGCGACAGGGGCATTGTGATACCCCAGATCCACTCCACCTTGAAGATGTATGGCAAGAAAACCGCCAATCCTACCGGCACAACCAGCACAGCCGCGACCAGCAGCATAACCAGCGACATCACCCCGCGCAGGCAGCCCGACTGCGAAGTAGTGCCGGTAGCGCGAAAACCGCGCTGCATCTGTCGCACATATTGCGGAAAGAATACAGAGGTGAAGTTGCCGCAACCAAGCGTGACACCCATTCCCGCTAACCCCAGCACTGCTATCGGCAGAACAAGGTTCCAGGCCCGCGACACGAACGCGCCCACAGCGAGCAGTATGGTCAGCTCGACCAGGCCGAATAGCAGCACCGCCAGGTTCTTGCCCCATAACAGGCGCTGCGGTTCCACCGGAAACAGAAAGGTCGTCGTCAGACTTTCGCGTTCAAGGCCCAGCGTATTGAGCGAAATGGTGTTGAGATAAAGCAGCACTACAAATGGCGCGATAAACAGGGTATAGGTGCTGCCCGTGCCAAAACCGGATGAGCCTTGATTGAAGAGTGGCAAGACAATAAAGATCGCCAGGTATACCACCGATTGGAATAGCATGGCCTTCAATTGGGGATCGCGCCAGAAGTATTTCAACTCTTTGCCAGCGATAGCTCTCACCTGCGGCGACAGCAGCCTGTCCCAAAGATTACTCTTGGCCGGCATTGACCGCGTGTAATCGACAGGACGGGCAACGGGCCGCTGCCTGCGCTGATTGCGCGCGCGCGCCGAACCACCCGCTTCGGACGCGCTCAGGCTGCGCTCGATAACCAACTGCCAGAGGTAAAGAAAGACGACGCTTAATGCGAGCAGTAGGCCTAATGCTGCGATGCTCGCGCCCCAGTTACCCAGCACGGCCTGCTTAACGGCGCTTGCCGCCCAACCCGACGGCAGCCATTGCAGGTAGGGCGAATAAGTACCCGCCTGCAGATTTTGATAGAGTTGCAGGTAACGCGACCCCCCAAATGCTAGCTGCTGCGCCAGGTAACACGACGCGGAAAACAAAGCGAGAATGATGATGCTCAAGTCGCGGAAGCGCCTGCTTTGCAAAGTGCGCATCAAAAGCGCCAGCACAAGCTGGCTGATCGCCACCAGCTGGACATAAAACACCAGCATTGTCACCACCACCATGATCGCCACAGGCAGCGAGACAGCCCAGCCTGCCACCACCGCGCCCAACAGCAGCAACAGCCCGATCGTCGGGATATCCAGCAGCGTCGAAAACAGCAGGCTTATCATCATTTCGGCGCGTGTCAGGGGAAACAATTGCAGTTTGGAGAGGTCCAACCCCTCATTGCTCGCGAACTCAAGCAGGGGCAGAACGATCCACAACGCCAGTAGGCCGGTCAGCACCAGGTATAATACCTCGGAATTGGCGGGAGCGGAGAGGAAGTGATAGGCCGCGAAAGTGCCAAAAGCCGCCCAGCCAGCGCCTATTATAACTAGCAGCAAGAAGACAATCGAACCGATCAGGCTGGCCCGGCTGCGCCTGAAACCACGCGTCAACATCTTCAAACGCAGCCAGAAGAGCCAGCGTATTTTATCGCTATGCACAACCATGATGGCCTGCTCCTTCCGCTATTCCAGCCAGCTCAGATTATGGTCCTCGTCGCGCGCGCCAATAACGTTGAGGAAGATATCTTCCAGCGTGGCATCCTTATCCTCGCCGCTGGCCCGCTCGCGCAACTCCTGAATCGTCCCTTCCGCCACCAGCACACCCTGGTTGATAATGCCGACGCGCGTACAGAGCCGCTCGACCACTTCCATGATGTGCGATGAGAAGAAAATGGTAGTGCCATGCTGCGTCAGATCGCGCAGGATATCACGCATGGCGCGCGAACTGACAGGATCGATACCCTCGAATGGCTCATCCAGGAACAATACCTGCGGGCGATGGATTAAGGCCGCGGCCAGCGCAATCTTTTTGCGCATGCCCATCGAATAATCGATAATCAGCTTCTCGGCATCGTCAGTTAACGCCAGAACGTGTAATAGCTCCTCGGTCCTACGCCGGATATCGGCTTCCGGCACGCCATACATATGACCGGCGAACGTGACAAATTCCCTGCCCGTCAACCGCTCGTACAAATTGAGATATTCCGGCAAAACACCCATCAGCGCCCGCGCTCGCACCGGCTCATGCCAGACATCAACTCCTCCCACATACACACTCCCCGACGTGGGTCGCAACAGCCCGACCATCATTTTTATGCTGGTGGATTTCCCCGCTCCGTTAGGGCCAAGAAATCCGAAGAATTCGCCGCGCTGCACCGTCAAATTGAGATAATTCACCGCCGCCTTCTGACCAAACACGCGCAGCAGATCGTGCGTCACTATCGCGGGCATCGTTTGTCCATTTCGCGTCTGTTCTGGAAAAGATTGCTGCTTGAGGTTGGCTGTTGAAGATTGAAACGGATTTTCATGTTGCATCGACATGGATTGTCTCCTCTTTCTTCCTTCCTTATCTCGCGCACTCGTGAAATATTCGCCTTCACATATAGCTAATTGCAATAGCAAGCATAACATTAACGCGCAATACCTGTCAAGATTAAGAACGAGAGGGGTCTATATCCTTCGGAGTGAAAGATACGGTAGATTGTAGGGACGCGATTTATCGCGTCCGCTCACGCCGACACTCGCCCACGCGGACGCGATCAATCGCGTCCCTACAATTCACGCGGAAGAATGCAGACCCAACGAGAGAAAGCGGGGCTTATAAAACCAGGGCGACCGCAAGGGTACGCCCTGGCATTAGTTCATCCACTCGCCTGGTGCATTGCTGCGCACATGCACGCCAGCCTGGTGGTTCTGCATCTCCAACGTATCCTTTGCGATACGCTGGCGCATATGCGATGCTGAAGCGCGATGCCAGTAGGCCACCGGAAACAAACCGATGCCGACAGCGATGGCCGCGCCCATTTCGGCGCGATCAAAGGGCAAACCGGGCGGCAAATTATACGGTATGTGGGTCAGGATACCCAGGTGCAAGAGCAGCGCGAAGATAAAAATACTCAGTTCGATCAAAGCCACGCCAATATAGGAGAGTATTTCAGGCGGGCGTTTACTGCGAAAGAGGGCTGCGCAGACTACATTCAGGAGAAACAGGAAACCTGTCACCCACAACGTCACAGTTACCAGGATATGCGTTAAGAAATTTGTCACCAGCAGCCCTCCTGAAGCGGGTCATCAACTATTCGTCAATCTCAAATCTGAGAAGGCCACTTCAGTTCCTTTCAGATTTACCAGCATGCCTACCTGCCCGCTCGTTAAGGAGCTATCCTGGACAGTCCATACTTGTTTGCCATTTACAGTCAACGTGAAATTCTTCCCGTTTACCAGGATTTTGAAGATGTTGCTACTACCTGGCCCTTGTCCCTCGCGAAATTCACTGCCAAAGGCGTGATGCGCGAGCTGTTTCCAGGGGCTGACAGTCACGCCTTGACTGTTATCATATTTCCAGAATTGATACTGGCCGCCTTTATTATTGAGTACTTCAAAGGTGTAAAAGCTCACGACCTGCTTACCGCCTTGCGCCTGCGAGCGGAAGTGGATAATCATGCCAAACTCGTTATTGACCGAAGTATCATCACCGCGTATTTCTTTCATCGTCAGCAAGTACGCGAAAGGTTGCTTCAGCGTCTCGCCCGGCAAGATAGCTGGCGCGACCCTCGTGGCATCATTGTTTGTAATATGATAAGCCCCATCTGTGAACTGGTAAAGTATCGAACCGCTGGAGGTTACCGGCCAGTTACGTATGTTTTGCGCCAGCGTGTCGGTGAGGATGACATTGGCATTCAGTGTTGCCTGCGCCGCGGCTGTTGCAGTAGCAGCCACGTTGGGAGTACCCGTAGCCGTCGTTCTCTTCGTGTGATTCGCTGTCGAATGCACATACCAGAAGGTGAGCGAGCCAAATACAACCAGCAGCGCGGTCAGCGCGAAAGCCGCAACGCGCAAACGACTCTTCAGTGAAGGCTTTACGGGTGCAGGCGCGGGCTGTTCTTTCGTCAGCAAGGGCCGTGATGGTAAACTCGGCAAAATACCTGTCACATATTGTCCAGGCTGCCCCGCCACCGGTATCGTCACAATCTTGGCCGGCCCAGTCAACTTGAATGTGCCGGTTATGCCGCTATTCCCCTGGTCGCTCTCAGAAGCGGTCAGAAAGCGCGTCACAGGGCCTGCAGTCTGGGGTGAAGCTGGTGAAGCGGCGACGGGAATAAACTGTGAAATTGGCGTCACAGGGTCAATTTTCATGGCATTCCTGGTCGCTTCTGCTTCCTGTGGGCTTACCTGCTCGCGCGGCTGCGCCAGTTCGCGCAGCGCGGAATAGGCTTCAGCAGAGGGAACAGATGTCAAAGATGCACTCGACACCCTCTCTTCGCGTTTCAGGTTTACTTCACCGGTCGAACCGCTGCTCTGTCCGGCGGCAACCGCCGTCATGACACCCGTGCGCCAGCCAGGGCCAAAGAACATGCGAGGCACAATCAAGTTGGCGCTCGTGCTACTCTCTTGAGTGTCTATAAAGTCTCTCAGTGGCAGAGGTGGATTCTCTCGCGTAAGTAGCGGTGACGCGCTATACCCATTGATGGACTGCCGGAAAAGCATGCTGATATCCTGCGCGTTTTCAAAACGCTCTTGCGGCTTTTTCGCCAGAGCCTTGAGGATAACCTGTTCGGCAGCAGTGGGCAGGTCTGGGCGTAAGTCACGTGGTGATGGAGGCGGCATCTTCAGGTGTTTCGTCGCCACTTTCATCAACGTCTGTCCCTGGAATAGCGGAGTGCCTGTTAGCATGCGGTACAGGATCGCACCAAGCGAATACAGGTCGGCGCGTCCATCTACCTCTTTGCCAACTACCAGTTCAGGAGCCATATAATCCAGTAATCCGGGCTTTGAGAGGCGCATCTGGGCTATTTTCCCATCGGCCAGCATCTTCGTGAGTTGAAAATCAACCAGCAGCACCTTCTTCTCAGGCGTCACCAGGATGTTGGAGGGCTTCAGGTCGCGATGGACGACTCCCCGCGCGTGAGCATAATCAAGGGCGGCAGCAATTTGTTCAAGGTAGTCAACTACCGCCGTGAAAGGCAACACGCCCTCGCGAACCAGTTTGTCCTCGAGTGTTTCACCGGCGATAAACGGCATCACCATATAGGCCAATCCATCAATATCGCCATACTCGTAAATGCGCACAATCGACGGGTGATCCAGGGTGACAACAGGCGCGATCTCATGGCGGAAGGTTTGCAGGAAATCTACTTGCTGCTGATACTCAAGTGAATCGGCGCGCAGAAATACTTTGACAGCCACCTGGCGGGAAGGCTGTGACTGGTGAGCCAGGTACACTGCGCCCATTGTTCCCATACTAATCACACGTTGCAGTGTACAACCCCCAAACTCCCGTCCTCTCAGTGCTTCAACATCCATCAAAATCTACCTCTCATAACGGACAAGTACAAGGCCACACCCATCAACTTCACGACGCCTTGCCCCTACGCAGGCATAATTCCGCCTGCCAGATAAAATCCCCATGATCGTATCTTAGCTAAATAAGGTTGATCTGACAATGCATTCGCCTTATAATATGACCAAAGTACCTGTTTACGAACCTCGCGTTATTTACTTCTTAGGAGTCGTAATCGTCGTAATCAGCAGATTTGAGAAGGCTACTTCTGTCCCATCCAGGTTCACCAGCATACCAACATCTCCTGTAGCAAACGACTTATCAACAACCGGCTTGCCCAACAACTTACCATTGACCATAAAGGAGAAGCTGCTGCCATTCGCGATCACTTTGAAGGTGTTGATACTATTCGCGGCATGCCCCTGGTGAAATTCGCTGCCATAGGTCTGACTCCAGAGAGCCATCCAGGGATTGGCCTTACTGCTGTCATACTTGTAAAACCAGTATTTCCCGTTTCCGCCGGGTGTATTGACCACCTCGAAGCTATAGAACGTGCTGGCCGCGTTCGCCTGCTGGTTATAGCGGAAGATCATGCCGAAGGAGTTGACCGCCGAGGTGTCGTCTCCACGAATCTCCTGCATGGTGAGCTGGTAGGCCCACTGAGAGGGCAGATTGTACTGCACAACCACAGCCACGCCCTGTTTTCCCAGGTTGGTGATGTGGTATGAATTATTTTTGAAGGCATAGGAGTGCGTCGCGCTGGTTCCTTCAGGCAAATCGCGAATGTTCTCCTTCAGAGGATCGTACAAAATAATATTGGACAGCGCCATCGCGGTTGCCTGTGCCGCCTGACTTGCCGCCAGATTGGGGGTTCCCTGCAACTGCGGGCCAGTGCCCGGCCGAGATGTCGCGCTTCGATTGACATGCGAGCGTACTAGCAAGAAACCAAACGTACCACCCAGCATGATCAGCATAACTACCGCCAGCAAAGCCACCTTTTTGAGCAATTTGACGCGCGGATTCTCTGGCGGTCGCGGCGGTGCCAACTGAGGCACAGGCAATAGCCCCGTTACAAATCTTCCAGGCGCAACCGGCACCTGTACCACTTTGACGGGGCCGGTCAGTTTGACCGTCTGCGAGCTTCGATCGTATTGAGGGGCCATCAACGCGCCGGTGCTGACTTGCATCGATGGAGACATCTGGCTTATTTCGGATTGCGCAAAGGGGTCAGGCGACCCCACAGGCGTCGTGGGAATCATACTGTCCCAGGTGGCATTCGCCGAACCATAAAAGTCCCTCATGCCTGGCTGGAATGCTAAGGGTGGTATTTGTTGCGCGCCAGTCGCGGGAGATAACCTGCTCGTGGGAGTGGCAGGATTCTGGCTAAAACTCGCAGCCGGAACCGCGCCCGTGTTACCCGATCCTACCCTGGGAAACATGCCGGTGCGCGAAAGCAACCCTGAAGACCGCGCTGGCTCTTCCTGGGAAGCAATTGGTATGCTCCCACCCGTCGCGTTCCTGTCCCGCTCGTTCTCCATAGATGGTAATGATGCCGCTTGCCACTTCGGATCAAACAGTCCGCGCCGCGAGTAAACCCCTGAGCCTCCAATACTGCTGGCCGCGAATGAATTTGTTTGAGCGGCGGTTGATTGCGTATCAGTCATCGTTAAAGACAGGCGGAAAGCAGTTGCCAGTTCCAGCCCGTTAGCATAACGATCTTGTGGACGTTTTGAGAGGGTTTTCAAAATAACCTGTTCTGCGGCGATGGGCAAATCCCCACGGAAGCGGCGCGGCGAGGGCGGCTGCGCGTGCAATTGTTGCGCGGCGATCTGCATGGGCGTCTCTCCCTGGAAAGGCGTCGTAGCAGTGAGCATCTGGAAGAGAATAATGCCGAGCGAGTACAGATCTGCTCGCCCGTCAACCTCGTGACCCATCACCTGTTCCGGGGACATATAATCCGGCGTTCCAACAGGCGCACCCGCCCCGGTCAGACGTACCTGGGCCTGTCCCTCTTCCGTCAGAATCTTGACCAGCCCAAAATCAGTCAGCAACAGGCGTCCTTCAGGAGTTAATAAAATATTGGCGGGTTTGATATCGCGATGGATAACCCCGCGCGCGTGCGCAAAATCCAGGGCGGCGGCCAGTTGTTCGAGATAATTGATGGTCTTGGGCAAGATCATCTGCCCCTCACGTTCCATCACATCGCGCAGCGTTCCGCCGCTGATATAGGGCATCACCAGGTATGCCAGTCCATCGCGCTCGCCATATTCATAGACAGGCATGATATTCGGATGCTCCAGTGAAGCAGCAGCATCAGTCTCACGTCGGAAGCGTTCCAGAAATGCTGCCAGGTGTTGTGGTTTCATAGTCGTCGCGGGCAATAACACCTTCACTGCCACCTGGCGACGGGGGCGCGATTGCTGCGCCAGATAGACCGCCCCCATGCCCCCCTGCCCGATTAGCTGTTGGAGTGTGCAGGTACCCAGTACTGTTCCTACTAAAGCTTCAGCATTCATCTAAAACGACCTCTCCTCGTGTCCTGTTGCTTTTAATCCACGCGCACGCGCTGGAGTTCGTAAACTCTTTAATACAAGCTTACGATTTTCATGTTAGTCAATTTCTTGCCCGCTGGCAACAGATACAGCCCGAAAACATGACCAAAGTAATGGTCTCCGGTTAATGTTTCTTAATTTTTTTTCACAAACAATTCACAGACGCGCTCTATTGCATCCTATACCGGCAATAAACGGGATTCGACACACGATTTGAAGGAGAAATAGGCCGAAAAGCGGAGGACGCCATTTCTCGCGTCCCTACTCATCAAAACTATCTGGCGGGTCCAGGTCTTCCTCAGCATCCAGGGGAACCTCTTCGCCGTCAATCTGGGCAACCATCGAGGGAAGCGTGCGACTTTGTATGATGATGCCCCGCAGCAAAGAGGCTGCCGCCTGCGCCAGCATGGGCCGCAGGCGTTCCATATACTCCCTGTACACTTGGAGTTGAGCGGCGCGCTTCTTCATATGCTTGACCTGTGTTTCCTCTTCAACCTCCAGCCAGAAATCACGCGCGTCCAGCGCCTGCCCTACAGCAGACTGCACCTGCTGCAACAGGTCAATCGTCTGGTTCAGCAGCATCAGCAAATCGCCCTCCGCCAGGTCGATACGTCGCAGCAGTCCACTGAGCGACATGCCACGCGACCACGACAGGGCCACACCATGAAAGTCGGGCAATATACCGGGAGACGGCGAAACATTGGCCTGCCCCTCCACCTCGCGCACACGCTGCGTAATATGCCAGAGTTCGCGGCGCACCAGCGCCACGTTACTGTTCATCACGTTTTGGTTATGGAGCCTGCGATCATGGTCAAAGGTGAACCAGCTACACACCTCCGCCAGCTCTCCGGGTGAAAGGTTATTGAGGATACCACGCGTTACCATCTCCACCAGGAAGATACCGGCGGGATGGAAAATATTGCGCAGCAGGCGTCCCTTTAATGTCAACTGGTCGCTCTCGTCGATATAGCCAAGCACGCGCAGCGCGTAGATGGTTCCCTCAAGCTCCGCTGCCCCGGCGCGGCTGAGCGGGTACGCTCCTATCTTCTTGCGTCGTTTCTCCAGCGCCTCGATCGCCATATCTGACGCAGCGCCCTTCTTTTTGCCCGATTTCCCCCCTGTCTTCTTCGCTTTCTGAGCGCGCTGTTCCAGTTTCTCCAGCCGTTCAAGTTCGCGGCGTTCCCACAACACATAGCGCTGGTACTCGCGCAGGCTTGAGGCGCAGATACGCCGTAAATGCTTGACATCACCCGGACGCCACAGGTTTAAAACCGAGTTGTAGCGAATAACAAACGAACTGGTCACAGGTAAAAGCTCGGCAGTGATACGCTGGAAGGACTCTTCAAATGGCTCCCAGGGTGAATAGGGGATGACAGCCGCGCCGCGCACGTCCATACCGCGCCGCCCGGCGCGTCCCGTGAGCTGCCGGTACTCGTTGGGTGTTAGCAGGCGCATCTCCTGCCCGTCAAATTTGCTCAGGCTGCCCACCACTACGGCGCGCGCGGGCATATTGACGCCGAGCGCCAGTGTGTCGGTAGCAAACACAGCGCGTAAATGCCCGCGCGCGAACAACGTTTCTACCAGCACCTTCAAGCCCGGCAATAGTCCGGCGTGGTGATACGCGATGCCACGCGGCAAAAGATCAGCCAGCGCGTGTGCCTGGCGCAAATTGCGATCTTCGCGCGGCAGTTGCTCTAGCCACACCCCTACCTCTTCCCTGATGAGCGCCTCTTCCTCAGGCGTGGTGAAGCGGTGCAGGGCCGCGCTCATAGCCGCCTCTTCGACGACTTTGCGCCCCGGCAAGAAGTAAAGACACGGCAACATATCAGCATCGCGCAAAGCTGTCAGCACCTCGCCTGGCTCAGGCGTCCCGCGCTCGACCGGCCTTTTCTGCTTGCGTTGTTCTGCCGCCACATCCGCGCCGCCATCATCTTTCACGTCACCGACAACTCCAGCATCATGTGCATGATGTTTCTTGTGCGCTGCGCGATGTTCATCCTTCGCGTGATTTTCCCCGGCTTTGCCCACTCCCTCAGCATCTACTCCATCATTCCCAAAACTATAGCTTCGATTTCTTCCACTCAGCATAGCAATACGCGCTTCACCGCCCACACCGGGGAAATGCTCGATACGGTTGCCGTCCGCATCCTGCACAAGATGCAGCTTATTATCGAGAAAGTAGTAATGCTCCAGCGGCACAGCGCGTTCCTCATGCACCACCAGCGAGATCGGGCGATGCACGCGGCTAATCCAATCTGCCAGGTCTTCGGCATTGCTGACTGTCGCGGACAGGCCGACTAACTGCACGTGCGGCGGTGAGCAAATGATAGCCTCTTCCCAGACAGGCCCGCGCCCAACATCGCTCAAAAAATGCAGTTCATCGAAGATGATAGCACCTACATCCGCCAGCGACGATGGAACCGCCAGTTCGTCTTCGACAGAGCGATCTCCGCCCTCTTCCAGCAGCATATTACGGTATACTTCCGTCGTCATGATAACTATCGACGCGCTGCTGCGTTCCACGATATCGCCAGTTACCAGCCCCACCGCGCCTTCGCCATAAATCACGCGCATATCGCGGTACTTCTGATTGGAGAGCGCCTTGAGCGGAGTCGTGTAAATCACACGCTGTCCCCGTTGCTGCGCGCTCCAGATAGCGTACTCCGCCACCAGCGTTTTACCTGTGCCGGTCGGCGCGGCCACCATCACCGACCTTCCGGCAGCGAGATGGGCTATAGACTCCAACTGAAAGGCATCCAGGGGAAATGGGTAACGCGCGACGAATGCTGCGATGCTGTCTGCAGCTTCAGACTGAGGATTTACAGAGGCCACCGCCTGCTCTTCCATGTATTTTCTCTTCACCTGTCTCGTTTCAACGTTTGTTTGACCCATTGTAACATGCGGCGCAATCGTGAACAAGCACAATGGGTGAAGTGAATAGCGCAACTTTTCGGGCATTTATACGTACAATGAGAGAGCAGACACATCGACACAGAAGCAATCAAGCAGGGAGTGAAGAAACATGTCACAGATGCACTTCGATGAAGCAGGACAGGAACGCCAGAGGCCACCACTCGACAGCTACGATGCAGGATACCAGACGGGAGCATATCGCGACCCCTTCGCGGGTGCATCTGGCCAAAAAATCTCGATGCCCTACGCGCAAAACAACCAGACCTTGACTGCCGGTCAACGGCTGGCGCTGGCTATCGTCTCTGTTGTGATGCTCGTACCGCTGTCCGGGATCATCTTTGGAACCGCTCTCGGAGCGGGAGGAGGCCTCACGCTGCTGGCCGGGTTGATCGGTATGGGTATCGTATGCCTGACCATCATGGTGATCAATATCGTGTTTAACAGGCATTAGACTTCCGAAAAAAGCCCCGGCGGCGTTTTTTGCGGCACAATGACTTTCAATGCCCCCGGCATAATCGACAGGCTAGCTGGCGTATGGCCTCCTGCATCACCGTCGATCTGGAATGCCACAGGGCTGGGCGTTTCGATTTGTACCGAGGTAAACTGGTCGTAGCGCACCCACATGCGGCGCTGATCGCGGCGCAGGATAAAGTCAGAGAAGACGATGATGCGGCCCAAAAGATTGCGCTTGCGCACAATGCACAGGTCGAGCAGCCCGTCGTTACAGCGCGCCTGCCAGGTGAAATTGAAGGCTCCCGCGTATAAGCGGGTGTTCCCAACGAAGATTTGCAGGGCGCGTGTTTTGACGATTACCCCATTGTTATTGACTACGACCGGGAAGCCCCGATAACCGGGGCCAAACCACAACGCCGCCAGGGCATAGCCAAGCACTCCCAGGCGTTTCAGCGGCTTATGCTCGACCGCCTGCGTGATTTCCCCATCTATGCCGATGCCGACCATCAAGAGGAAATAGCGCCCGTTGATGCATCCCAGGTCTACGCGGCGCGTCTGCCCGTTGAGCAGCACCTGGCGCGCTCCATGTAAATCCAGCGGGATGCCCATCTCCCGCGCCCAGACGTTCATCGTGCCGGTTGGAAGCACGCCCAGTGCCGTCTCGCTGCCCGCCAATCCCTGGATGATATCATTGATTGTACCATCTCCACCCGCCGCGATCACCATTTCCGCGTGCTGCTTCACAGCCTTACGCGCCAGTTCCTGCCCATCGCCAGGCGCGTGTGTCAACCACAGATCAGTCCTCCAGCCGTTGGCGCGCAGGTATGCGACAGTCTCTTGCAAACGGCTTGTCTGCTGGGGAAGAAAACCCGATGCGGGGTTAGCAATAATCACAGCAAAACGCGAGGTCTGGTCGGACTGATCGTAATATAGGTCTGTAACGTCATCTGTTTGCATGTGGTTCCTTAGTGCGCAATCAATCTACACGCGGCACGCGCGCCAGAATTTCCGACACAACTTCATAATTAATGCTCCCCAGGCGCTGCGCGACCTGTTCCGCCGTCAGGCTGGCGCTTCCCTGCCTGCCAATCAGCACCACCTCGTCGCCCACACGAGTCTGCGGGATGTGCGACACATCAACCATGCACTGATCCATACAAACGCGTCCCAGCAGGGGAGCTTCTTGACTATGGATAAGCACAGACCCCCAGTTAGCGGGGGCGCGCCTGAAGCCATCAGCATATCCTACGGGCAAGACCGCGATAGTTGTTGGCCGCTCGGTGTAAAACGTGCAGCCATAGCCCAGGCATTCTCCGGCGGGTATCAACTTGACCTGCGCCACCTGCGTTTTGAAGGAGAGGGCCGCGCGAAAGCTCTCAGGCAGCCGCACATGCTCCGACGGGTGCAGGCCATAGAGAGCAATGCCGGGACGCACCATATCCAGACGCGCTTCAGGCAGGGCGAGCGCAGCCGCGCTGTTGGCAGCATGCGCCAGCGGCGGGCGGATTCCGTCTTCCTCCAATACTTGCAATACGTTCTGAAAGCGCGCCAGTTGCATACGAGTATGCGACTGATCGAGCGCGTCGGCCATCGCGAAATGGGTGAAGATACCCTCCAGTTCCAACGCCGGCAGTTCTCTCACCAGCTTGACCAGCGCGACGACCTCGTCAACCTGCTCTGTGCGCAGGCCCAGGCGTCCCATGCCCGTATCGACTTTCACGTGCGCCCGCGCCGTTCTGCCCAGCGCGACGGCTGCGCGCGAAAGCGCCTGCGCTGCCTCTGCTGAATACAACGTAACGGTTAGCCCCAGGTGGACCGCTTCGCGCATTTGCCAGGCGGGTACGTAGCCAAATACCAGGATGGGCGCGTGAATGCCTGCTTCACGCAGCGGCATAGCCTCGCTCACCGTCGCCACACCCAGCATGCTCGCCCCATTGTGCAGCACTGCATGGGCAACCTTGACCGCCCCATGCCCATAGGCATCGGCCTTGAGGCTCGCCAGCACGCGCACCCTCGGCCCGACCAGCGCCGCCACTTGCCGCGTATTATGCGCGATGGCGCTCAAATCGATCTCAACCCAGGTAGGTCGCCGGGGGCGCGTCACCACCATCTGTTTCCAACCGGGCGTCTGCCGCACCAGTAATTCCCGCGCCTCCTCAGGCTGCTCCATCAATCTCTCAACCACGCGCTCCATACGCGTCTCCTCAGAACCTTTGACCAATACCACCACACCGGGTTGTTCATCGGAGCCAGGGCAACCGCGACCCTCGCCCTCCACAGCCATCAAGATACGCTCAACGGCCCGGGCAGCATCTTCGTGAGTCGAAGTAATCGTAATAGAATCTTCCGGCATTCCTGCTCTGCGCGCAGCCTCGGCCACGACACTGGCATACTCTCCACGCGCCACCAGAAAATCGACGCATTCCGCCGCCTTCTGTCCCACCAGGCGGTGCGCCTCTTCCGCGTAATCCCCCAGGCGCAGCATGTCACCCAGCACCGCCACGCGCTGATTGGCGGAAAGCAACCTGGCCGTTTCCAGGCCCGCGGCGACCGAAGCCGGAGCCGCGTTATGGGTATCGTCAAGCAATCTCGCGCCATGCTTACCAGCGAGCGGATTGAGTCTTCCCTCTAGAGGATAGAGAGAAGCCAGGGCGCGCTGCATCTCGACTGCTCCCACTCCACAGTATTTCCCAACCGTCCAGGCAGCCAGCATGGTGGAGATATGATGCTCTCCCAGCAGATGGGACGAGAGGCGTACAGTCGAAACCGCGCACTCCAGGCCATCCCACGCTACTCGCGTATTTTGCGCCATCGATGGCGCAAAGGTGATAAGCGGCGCTGTGCAGCCAGTGGAGGTGATAAACCGCGTCCCTACAGCATCAACATTCACAACCGCGGCCCCATGCGCGGGCAGCGTAGCCAGCAATTCTCCGTATTCCTCAGCCAGGCGTTCAACTGCACCAAAGTATTGAAGTTGGGTAGGGCTGATGTTGGTGAGAACGCCAATCGAGGGCTGGATCATCTGACACAGTTGCTTCATTTCTCCGGGATGATCGCAGCCCAGTTCCAGCACAACATATTCGTGCCTTGCTTCCAGGCGACCAAGCGACAGAGGCAGTCCCAGCGCGTCATTGTAGTTCTGCCAGCTTTTGAAGGTGGCAAAACTGCCGGAGAGCACAGCCGCGATAGCCTCTTTTGTGCTGGTTTTGCCCACACTGCCCGTCACGGCAATCACCGTGGGGTGCCAGAGCCGCAGGATAGCATGGGCATAGTGTTGTAGGGCGAGGCGCGTATCTTCGACCAGCACGATCGTCACACCTGCCTGCTCAAGCTCAGCGCGCTGTTCATCTGAGAGCGCATTGGCGGCGCGTCCCTCTATCAACAACCCCGCCGCGCCAAGTCGCGCCGCTTCGAGCAGGTAATCGTGTCCATCTCCATGCTCATCGCGCACCGCTACAAACATCTCACCGGGCATGAGCTGCCGTGTATCTTGATTGAACGTGTCGAAGTGGGTGTGTTTGCCCGTAAACAACAGGGTACCAGCCGTTGCGCTCAACAGGTGGTCAAGGTAAATCATGCGCGCTCCCAGGAAATCATCTCGCCAGAATAAACTGCATACTGCCGACCTGTCTAATCATGCCCTTTAGTTCGACCATTGCAAATTTTTGGTTGATAAGACAAGGCTGTTTTCGACAGCGTAGGCGATATCTTCAAAGGACAGGTCTGCGACATCGGAACTCACCATCAAGCTATTTTTCACCGCCAGTGACCTCCTCACACCAAGTTCTATTGCCTTTAATTTTATCGCTCTCCAATTTCTTTTTGGCAACGCTCGTAATATATCACGTGCGTCCTCTGTAGGGTATAACGTTCGTAGGAGCACTTCTTCATCCATTGTCCAACGCTCGCCGCTCCCTTTTCGCCTGATGAACGCGATATCGGTCTGCCAGTCAAGCCGTTTCCATACGATTTCCATCTTGAGCCAGCCAGGGGAGGGGTGAGAGAGGATAACATGCTGAACAAGAGCGCCGACAAAACGCAGTCGCTCTTTGAGTGGGAGGCCATCCCACTTGGTTAGAAGGCGGGGAAGGATGGTGCCGATCTGGAACAGCGCCTCATCCTCATCTTGTTCTTCCTCCGCCTTCCGGCTCGATGGCAATTCCTTTTCCAGCGCCGCCTTTTTTTGTTCCAACCCTTCGTATTGCTGGAATAACTCGGCTTTCATACTTTTGGGGCAGCCTGGGGTATTGACCGTATCGGTGATTTCTGCCAATTTGAGTTCTGCTTCCTTGATTTGTTTGGTAATCAAGGCTTCTCTGGTTTCCTCCTCTTCCAGCTTGCGAGCGACCTTCTCTTCCCAATCCTCGCCGCCTTTCCATTCTTGCAGCCGTTCAAAGAATTTCTCAAGAAATGCGCCGTCAATCGTCCGTATGGGGACAGAGCAGAGCGTGTCCGAACGCATGCCCTTGTATTTGATACACCGATACAATCCCCCATGCGGTCGTCCTGCGTAATAGCGATTGCCGTTCTCATCGTAGAGAACCTTTTTCAGTACTGCCGGTACTTCGTTGTGGACGGCGGTTCGCGCTGGCTTCTGTCGCTGTCCGTTAAGGTCGTGCGTGCTGATCCGCTTGTGAGCGTAGGTAAACAGTACCTCGTCAATAATGGGTTCGTGGTTCTGCTCTATCACGCCGCCGTCGATAGGCAGCCACCACCCAATATAGGTTGGGTTGGAAAGAATGCTTCGCAAGCCGTTGCCAACAGGTTTGTAGTTGCCTTTGTAGGAGCCATCAATAATTTGCTTCATGTGGAACCTGCTCACCGTTTTTTTATCTACCCAATCTTCAAACGCCGGAAAGAGATAGGGCATAGCCTCAACCTCGCGGCATAGCTGGGCAAAATTTCCGTCCAGTTCTAAAAATCGCCGGTACAGCCA
>DATLSI010000285.1:0-22277 GCA_035534255.1 Ktedonobacteraceae bacterium
TCTGCGAGGGCGCGCTGGGACGTATGCCCAGAGTGGAAGCGGCAGCGACGGGAGTGAGCGACACGATCCCATTACCCAGCGCCTGCGAGAGCAGCAAAAGACTCAGCAATGCGGTGAGCAGGAGTCGGCGGAGTTGATGCAGCTGGAGCAGAGGAGACCGCGTGCGAAAGGGCGGAACAAACCCGGATCGACCGGGAGTCGTGTGCGAGTGTAGGGTGCGCTGAGTCATGCGGTCTCCTCCATTTCTGTGCCATCCGGCCTGCCGCAGACGGAGCAGAGCACTGCCTGTTGAGCCAGATCAAGTGAGGAATCCCGGCGGGTCGAAGACCGATGAGCGGCAGCATGATGCGACGAGGCGCTACGGACACGCCTGCATCATGCACGTACATGTGGGCAGCAGGAACCATGGCATCAGGAGCCGCGTCATGGAGCGTGACGCGCCCTTGTTCCTGTGTACGTCAGGGGATCAATCCTTGCCTTGCCTTGCTTTGTCCCTGGGCAGCCCTGCTGAAACACCCAGCGGGGAGGCCAGGACGCTTGCCGAAGGCGAGTCGATTGACCCTGGTAAATCCAGTATATACAAGGCACCAAATCATCGAGCGTCCTATGATGGGCAGGGACAGAAAAGCCAGGTGAACGGCCTGGAGATGCTGAAAGGGAGGATGGAGAGGAGAGCGTATTGTGCCTTCCTGGCTTGTGAAGGTTGTAGGACGCACTATGGCCTTAAATTATGCACCACCGCCCTTATCTCTTTCGCCACCTCTGCAAATGCCTCGTCTTTATCCGCCCACCTGTTAATGGGTTTACCGTTGCGCGGAATAGCCAGCAACTTTCCGAAAGGAGCTGCTGTCCAATCAGCAAAACTGCGCAACAAAACAGGAATGATGACGGCTTCTCCGCTTTTAGAGCGTTCCATGGCGCGTTTCACTTCAACTGTATCGTGATGCTCCGAAAACATATAGTCAGGGCTGATGAGCAAAAGGATGATCCTGGCTGAATCGAGGTGCTTTTTAATTTGTTCGGATGGCTCTTCACCCGGTATGATCTTTGCGGCGTACCAATCTGTGATCAGGTTTTGCCTCTTTAATAAGATCAGGTGTTTCTGGAGCCTCAACGCCATCTTTTCATCTTCAGCCGCGTATGAGTAGAAGACTTCGATGGTATTGTCGCTCTTTCCTTGCTCTGCTGGCTCGTTTATGCCTGCTTGCTTGCGCTGTGCGGGCGACATGGCATCGTACCAGCGGCTATCTTGACGGTGGAACTGCTGCTGTTTTTCCGCGAGTTCGGGAAACTCGCGCAGGATCACCTGTGATAACAGGGCTTTGCCGCCCAACGCGCTGGAACGGTCACGGGTGATTTGTACGATGCCGCAGACACAGCCAGTCTCCCGGTTGAGCACGGGCGAGCCACTCATACCGGGGCGTACCTGTCCCTCTTTGAATTTCAGCAGTTCGTTTGCCTGTCCTATGGAGCCTTCGCAGGCAAAAGTCGTAGGTGCGCCTTGCGGTTCGTTGTCCGCGAAGCCGTAACTATACAGGTCGCTGAATGGCTGCGCGCTTCCATGTAACAGCACGCAAGGATGGCCGGGGATGGTTACAGACAACAGGGCAATATCGGGATAGAGGGCGTCGCGATAAGCATAGATCGACGCGGAGCATAGCTGCTCTTTCCAGGAGACCTCAATAGTCGTGTTTGCCTTATAAGCATCAGCAAGCACGTGGGAGCAGGTCAATATCAGTCCAGGAGCCACAAAAAAACCTGTCCCCTGCGAACCTTTTGAAGTGACACGCACAGTACAGTCAGAGAGCAGTTCGTAAAGCGACGAAGCCATTTCACCACATCTCCTTGCTACTCAACTTCGTCGGTTGTGATCGTATCATCACTATCGCTGATCTCACCCCACTCGAGCGTGATCTTCAGGTTAGCGTTGCCGGTTCCTTTGACGAGCAGCGCCGTGAGTTTGCCCGATTCGATACCTATCTGCACGCCAAATTCAACGCTGGCGGAGCGCGGCTTGACCTTTTTCAGTGTCATGACCATCGCCTTTGCCAGCCCTTCAACGGTATCGGTGACATCTTTGAAGGAGGGTATGCCGGCAGCCACTCTCTCTTCACCGCCCAATGATGTGGCTTCAATATTGATACTGAATCCACCATCAAGTTGCGCCTTGACTACTTCCGTCTTGCTCTCGTCGCCTTCCATGCGCATCTCCACCTTGAATTTGTTTATGCTGGCTTATATCCGCGCGAACAGGTCGTTCTCCCCCTCAACATCGGAGCCAACGCGCGTCGCCGCCAGTTGAAAGTATTCAAAACTGCGCCACTTGCGCTGCATGTCGGGTGGAAGCTGCGCCATGGCGTTGTTGGGGTCCATCTGTGTGCGGTGCATGCCCCACGAGCGGTTCTTGGTTTCTAACCAGGGTTCTACGTTGAGTTTGACATTGATAAGTTCATCCGGCAGCCCCAGTTTTTCGGGGTCGAGATTAGCGAACGATCCCTGGAAATTTTGCTCGCGCATTAACTCCCCCATTTGACGGATGAAGCTGCGAGGAAAAGATGTGTAGTAAAGTTTCGAGACCAGGTGCGCCGGGCCGTGTTCAGGATATTGTACGGCGTCTGCCGCTGCATAAAAGGCGCTGGTGGTATGGCGATAGATGGCGATATGATCGGGGTGTCCATAACCACCGGTTTCATCAAAAGTGACCATAACCTGTGGTTTGAACTGGCGGATAATGGCGACCAGCTTGCCTACCACATCGGCGGCGCTGGCCTGCGCGAACGCGCGTGGGTCCTGGTTTTCCGGCGTGCCAGCCATACCGGAATCGCGATAATCGAGGAACCACAGGTTACGCACGCCGAGCGCTTCCGCCGCCGCCCGCATCTCACCCTCGCGTACCTGGCCCAGGTTTTCCGGCGTGGCCAGCGCGGGGTCGGCGATTTCACCCACTTCGCCGCGAGTCGCGCAAATCAGGCCCGGTTCAATATCTAACGTGCTATAATGGAGCAGAGCGCCGCTCATCGTTCCCTCGTCATCGGGGTGGGCAAAAACGCCCAGGAGTCGTTTCGTTGACATGAAAATTTCTGTCCTTTTTTGTCTGGTCTTGAATGCCAAGATACTCTGTTACTGTAACATCCTGGCTGCCTGGCTGTCAAATAGCTCTATCTATAACACTTATCCTTTAGGAATAGAACGAGTATTTACGATAAAACTCTATCTTTTCTGCGGAAAATGTGTTACATTGTGTTTAGAGCAGCGAGCCGTTTAGATCAGGAGAATTGCGCGAAGCAGACTTCAAAGGAGTAAAAATGTCAAGAACAATCTTAGATAAAGAACTACAAGACCTGAATGATCAGATTATCAAGCTGGGCGCGCTGGTGGATGACGCACTGGAGACGGCTCTCGAAGCGTTGGAGACGGGCGACCTTGCCAAATCCGGCATGGTAATCGAGGCTGATGCCATCATTGATAGCTTGCGCGCCGCGATTGAAGAACATAGTATTCGCCTTTTAACCTTACAACAGCCACTTGGCGGGCGCGATTTGCGCTTTCTCACCTCTTCTCTCTCAATCGCGGGCGATCTGGAGCGCACCGGAGATGGCGCGGCGGGCATCGCGCAGATTATCCTGCGTATGACACCCCTGCGGGCTGCTAATGGAGCGTCAGCAGGAATAACGGGACCGTCAAACTCAACCGCGCATGATACGGATGAGATCACCGAAACGTCTGTATTGCATGGTATGCTTGAACTGGGCAAAGAAGCGCGGCGCGTCTTGCAGGGAACGATGGATGCCTTCGCGCGCCGTGACGCCGAGGCTGCTCGCTTTATCTGGGAAGAAGATGACGTGGTAGATGTGCGCTACCACCTCGTGCGCCACGACTTGATGACCATGCTCGAAGGGGGGCGTGCCATTCCGGCCCTGCAAAGCGACTCCCGCATCTTGCAACGCGCGACCTACCTGCTGTGGATTGCCCATAAACTTGAGCGTGTCGGCGATCACTGCTCAAACGTGTGCGAGCGCATCGTATTCATAGTTGAAGGTGAGACGAGCATTAAACCCGCGCAAGTCGAATGACCAGTAGGGACGCCCGCAAGGGGCGTCCCTACTGGCGTTTTTTCATCCTCTGTTGCACCAATTCAAATGATGGGATACCTGTAATGCCTACCTGTTCGATGGAGAGGGAAGCGACACAGTTGGCGAAATCGACGGCCTGGCGTGGGTCTCGATGCCGGTAAAGATGTGTCAGGAAAGCGGTTGCGAAGACATCGCCTGCTCCCGTGGGGTCAACTTCATTGGCCGGATAAGCGGGGAATTTTTCTTGCTTACCGTGTTGGAAGAGGGTCGCGCCGTGCCTGCCATCGGTTGCCACCAGGAGCGGCACCAGCATGCTCCATTGTGCCAGTATCGCATCGGCGTCGGCTCGGTTCCCGTCAGCGAATGGCAGTAAGTCGTCATGACTAAGGATAAGCGCGTCCAGCATAGGCAAAACCTCATTGGCTTCTTTCCAGGGCGTGGGCCAGACGCGTCCAGACGCGTCCCAGCGACGCAGCCAACCCTGGGGAGTTGCTGCCAGGATGGAATCGGCGTGTCGTGGAAAGTGACGTACCAACGCCGGAGTAAACTCCTGCGCAAGTGGGCCAAATAAGACAATGGGAGTATTCAGCCAGTCCTCGTAAATGTCCGCGCCGCTAAGTTCATCGGCTCTGGCTTGTAGAAACTGGGTGCGAAAACCCTCGTCATAGGTGTTGATAAAAGTAGTTGTTTCCTTAGATGTGTGCCCGGCCAGGCCGATGCCCGGCAGGTATGCGGGTAATTGTTCTAGAAAGGCAGCATCGGCGCAGGTTATGATAGCAGCCGCAAATCCTAAGCGATAGGCAGTCAGGGCAGCAAAAGTTACGGTGCCGCCGAGCGCGAATGTACCATCAGGATGGATATCACGGGTGACATGGCCGAGGGCGAGGAAATCAGGAGGGTTGCCTGTGTGAGGAAGCTGGATTAAAGTCATGGGCATCCTCAACGCTGATCACTACCAGGGCAGGGACAAGTTGCTTGTCCCTGCCCTGGTCGCTTGCTATTCTTTATAATTTATCTAGCGACCGGGACGCTTCAAAGAAATGACGACGCGGCGTTCGTCACCTTCGCCAATGCTCTCGGTACTGATGTCTTTACTGTCAGCGAGTGCTATGTGAACAATGCGACGTTCGTGCGGCGGCATGGCCTCAAGCGCGATTGAACGCCGGTAGTTACGTACCTGCTGAGCGACGCGCATAGCAAGTGAACGCAGGTTTTCTTCGCGGCGCTCGCGGTAGTTTTCCGCGTCGATAGTAATACGCATGCGATGCTTCGTGCGGTGTCCCACAATCAGGCTGACCAGCAGTTGGAGCGCTGAGAGCGTTTCGCCGCGCCGACCGATGAGCAGTCCCAGGTTTTCGTTGATGCCCTGGATATTGAGGGTCAACGGGCTGGTGGAGCGTACCTGAACAACAGCGCGAATACTCATATATTGCAAAATATGCTGTAAGACATCGACTGTGATCTGTACATCTTCGTTGCTGGGATTCTCGACCTCCTGCATTTCGCCTTCGGCTACGCTGATGTCATCCACGCCAGCCAGCATACCCGCGATTGCGGCGGTAGGCAGAGGTGAAGAAAACTGGTCAGCTCCTAATTCGCCCTCGCCGATGTCTTCTTCGTCCTCATACTCATCTTCATCGTATTCTTCAGTATCCTCGTCCTCACCATCTTCTTCTTCGACATCCTCTTCAAACTCGTCCTCCTCGTCCTCCTCAAATATCTCATTTTCGGAATCGTCTTCCATCGGACCGAGCAGGGCATCCGCCATTTCGGGGGTGATTACGGCACTCGCTGAGCGCACATTGACGCGCACGCGCGCCTCTTTATTGCCGATGCCGAAAGCACCGCGTGATGGTTCCTGCAAGACGACGACTTCAACTTCATCCCGGCGTTTTTTCAAACGCGCTAACCCCTGCAAAACCGCGTCCTCAACACTTTTGCCACTGGCCTCTATACTTTCCACTGTTTGTTGCCTCCCTCTATTTCTCTATCAGGCATGTACGGCATTTCAGCGTCAACTAACTGCGCGACGGATTGCGCTTGGGGACATTGCCCCTGCGGCGGGCAGATGCGCTGCCGGGCCGCACGCGGCGGCGGGCAGACGCGCTACTCGCGCTGTTGGACCCGTTACCATTGGCGCCATTCGAATAGGTGGATAGCTTGCTTCCCGCCGATCCGCCAGTGGATGATGTCCCGTTATTTGACGATTTGGCCTCGATAACGCGCGTCTCTTTGCGCTGGTCGCCTGTATAGTTCTTGCTTTTCCCATTGCTGCCGCTATTGTTTCCACCTGGAATGAATGATGGCCTGTCGAACAGGGAACCCCAGCCGGTTACAAAGTATTGCTGCACCATACTGAAGAGCGAGGTGGTTGTCCAGTAAAGCGCCAGTCCAGCGGGGAAGCCCAGGGCAAAGACGAGCGTGATGACCGGCATAATAAATTGCATGATCTGCATTTGCTGCGTCATTGCGTTCTTTGTGGCGGAACTGGTGCGCGGCTGTGACATACGTAACTGGATAAAGGTAGCCACACCGGCTAATACCGGCAGAATGTGGGTTGGATCGATTGCGCCCAGGTTAATGAACCAGTGCGGATTGAGGAATGTAAACCAGTTGAGGTTTGCATCCGGCAGCCTGGTGATATGCGGCAGGAACGGGTAAATGGTGCTGTTAATAGATTGCACTGTCGGGTGGTTTCTCAGCACCGTATTCAGTGAGTTGAACAGCCCGTAGAGTACTGGCAGCTGAATGAACAGGGGCAGACAACCGGCAGCCGGGTTGATGCCATATTCTTTATAGATGGCCTGCGTCGCTTCAAGCTGCGCGCGCTGGTCCTTGGGATATTGTTTCTTCACATCGGCGATCAACGGTTGAACAGCCTGCATGGCCTTGGTGGATTTAAGTTGCCGCAGAGTCAGCGGGAACAAAATCAGGCGAATCAAGACAGTCAGCACGATGATTGACAGACCAAAATCACCTAACACGTGATCCAGCAACATCAACAGATTGAAGATGGGATAGGTGAAGATGACGTTAAAAAGGTAGCCTAACTGACCCACGAGTTATCTCCTGTCTTCCTCGATCTAGTCAGCCAGGCGTTCTGGGACTGGATCATAAAGATTGCCATGATAAAAGGGATGGCAACGGCCAATACGCTTTATGGTCATCCACCCTCCACGAAAAAAGCCAAAACGCTGGATGGCCTCATATCCGAACTGCGAACACGAGGGGGTAAAGCGACACGATGAGGGTAATACCACCGACAGGGTGTGTTGGTAGAGACGAATAAGAAAAAGTGCAATGTATTTCACTGTCGATGTCCTTTGTGCTTCGTAATGGTGTACCTCAACCAACGTTATGGTGTATTTATACCAGTTGCGACCGAAAACAACTTTGCCCGTTGCAACAACACTCGCATATCGCTCTCAAGCATACGGAGATCAGCAGCGCTTGCCTGAGTTCTCGCACTAAAAACAATATCCATCCCGGGCGGCAGGCCGGGTAAAAAAGTACGCGCGGCTTCGCCGAGCAGCCTCTTCAGGTAATTACGCTCAACAGCACGCTTTGAGATGTGTTTACTCACAACAAAGCCGATGCGCAATCGCGCGACATCGTTTGGACTCCACGCAAGTATTAGCAGCCGGGACGTTATGCTTCGTCCCTGCTGCCTGACCCGCTGAAAGTCGCTGCTTTTGCGTAGACGCAACGCACGATTGAGCGCCACTCTTGATCTTCCAGGGCGACCGCGAGGGTCGCCATTCGTGATCCCAGGGCGACCGCGAGGGTCGCCCGTACAATACATGGTACGTTAGACGGTCAATTTCCAGCGCCCTTTGGCGCGGCGGGCTTTAAGCACGCGGCGACCATTGCGGGTGGACATGCGCTTCATAAACCCGTGTTCACGTTTGCGCGGAATGCGCTTGGGTTGCCAGGTTCGTTTCATAGAGACCCTATTTCTCCTCCACTTTTGATTTCCTGTAGATTATAGCGTTTAGCCTACGCGCTGTCAATTGTGGAGGCAATCATCCTATGCTTCCTTGAAGCGCAGGAGTACGCGGCCCAGTTTGATTTCATCGTTATCATGGAGGGCCGTCGGTGTTTTACCGGCGAGTTTTTGGCGATTGAGAAACGTGAAGTTGGTGCTGTTCTCGTCCTCAAGCATATACTGACCATTTTCGACAAAAATGCGCGCGTGCATGCGTGAGACGCCGCCTTCTTCGCCGCCATGAGGGGTCAGGTCTACATCGGGGAAGATGTTGCTCACCGCATCTTCGCGACCAATAACAATAGTGTCTTTGCCGCTCAGGTCAAATTCCTGGTTATCGGCTTCGACGATCAAACGAGCCGTCAGCGCGGGTGCGACTGGCGCAACCGGCGCGGGAGCCGCCAGAACCGGCGAAGAATCAGGGGCCGCTGTAGCTGTCGCGACCGGGGCTGCCCCGCCGAGCATGCTGCCGCAGTTAGAGCAGAATGCTTCGCCTGCCGGGCTTAGCGCGCCACAGGATGGGCATACCTGGCTACCTGCATCGGGTGCGGCGGCAGGGGCGGCCTGCGGAGCAACCGCGACCGGCGCGCTGCTAGCCAGTGGCTCGCCACACTCATCACAAAAGGCCGAGCCATCGGGATTTTCATGGCCTAAAGAACATCGCACTGTCATAATACGCTATCCTCCTAAAAACAAAACAGATTGTTTACTTTCATATGTAGCAGGGCTTGACCCACCCTGTATCAGGGTAAAATGTCATCAAGGCGTTGAGTCAATTTGCGCGTTTTATTACCTATCGACTTCACCTGCTCCTGCGAAATTTGCTGGCCCTGGTTGATCTGCTCCAGCGCTGCCTGCGTCTCTTCGTCCAGCACACGCGTCACATTGGGAGCCAGGCGCGTGGTTGCTTTACCGGTGCGCTTGTATTCGTCTAGCACGCGGGTGACGAGGCGGTGCGCGTTGGCCTTCTCAGCGAAGTTCATGACGACGGGGTTCACCGTTGCTGCTTGCTCCGCGTCAGTGGTGAAGGTCACTTTGATATCATCGCGGATGCTTTCGCCCGCGAGGCTGGTAATCGGCACATCGTAGGTAAGTTCTGCCTGTCCGATGCGGAAGAGGCCGGCGGGCCGCGGATCGATCATCAATTCGACCAGCACAGATTGCGGCTTGTCTTTTTCCAGGTCTCCCAGGGGGATGACGATCTGGCGGTCAGAAAGCACGCTCTGTCCCAGGTCTTTGATGATCGGCAAGACCAGTACGGCTTTTTTGGGCGATACGCCGACAGGCAGGCGCAGGATCAGGGTCGCGTTGCGCAGGGCCACATCGACGGCGCTCTGTAACTGTTGCTGGAAGACGGTCAGGGCGTCCGAGGCGTCGCGAATAAACTCGGCAGGCATGCCTCCGCTCATTTGTCCAACGTTGTCAAGCAGGTCTTCATCCCAGTCGGAGCCAATGCCCAAGGTGTAGATGCCGATTCCCGCTGCGGCTGCATCCCTGGCAAGCTGGCGGCAGCGTTCGGCGTCGCCATAGGTCACGCCATCCGTTAGCAAGATCATGCGATTGATGGCATGGGGGATGTTCCACCTGCGCAGCTCATTGAGTCCCTGGATCATGCCGAGCGACATGGTGGTGCCGCCGGCGTCGCGTATTTGATCGATGGCGGCCTTCATACCTGGTTTATCGTTGGCCGGCATCGAGGGGATAATCACCTGGGATGTATCGTCGAAGATGACCACCGAGACATAGTCGGTTGGTTCCAGGCGGTCGATCACCATCTTGACCGCCTCTTTGACGTTCTTTAGTTTTGCACCTTTCATTGAGCCAGAATGGTCAAGCACGAGGGCAAAATTGAGCGGCATGCGCACTTGCGCCATCATCTCAGTTGGTTTGGTTTCTAACAGAACATATGCGAGCTGACTGCCACCAGTTACAGGCATGTAATCTTTTCCAACCTGGTACGCCAGCGTTACCTCACCGGGCATAATATATAGCTCCTTTCGTATGGGCTTCACGTAGTATATCATATCGTTTCTAGAAATGAAGCTGACATCGCATAAGCGTGCTGAGCGCGGCAGCAATCCCTTTCCATTTCTTGCGAAGAAAGTTATTGAACATAGACTATAACTGCTGTTATGTTATCCTCTCCTCCGTTGGTATTTGCCATGTCGATCAATTGCTGGCAGGCGGTCTGCGGATCGGGCGCGTTATTGAGCGTGCTTTCGATCTGCGGGTTGCGTACCATTTCCCACAGGCCATCGCAACAGCTCAGGAGTATATCTCCTGGGTGCAGCTGCTGTTTGAAAATGTCAATTTGCGTATTAGGCTTATCTCCCAGACTGCGGTAAATCTGGCTGCGCTGCGGGTGCGTATACACGTCATCCGGCTCAATCAGTCCACTGGCGACGAGTTGTCCCACCAGCGAGTGATCAGTGGTCAATTGATAGAGCTGCTTGCCGCGCACCATGTAGGTACGGCTATCACCTACATTGACTATATACGCGTGCTCGCCCACAACCATAAAACCGGTGAGGGTTGAACCCATATCGGTTTTATCGCGCGTATTGACTGAGCAGAGGGCGGTATTGGCCTCTTCGATAGCGTCGTGTAGCAGCGTTATCAGCGCCTCTTCATCGAAAGCTTTGGCGGGAGTGCCTTCTTTTTCAGCAGCGAGCGGAGCGAGGAGGAGGTCGCGTACCATGCGTTCCGCGATGACGTTGATTGTCATGCGGCTGGCAAGCTGCCCGTTATCATGACCACCCATGCCATCGGCCACGATGTAGACGCCCACCGGCGATGAAAGTGACTCGTGGATGCGTTGGAGTTGCAGGACCAACGAACTGTCTTCGTTGGGATCGCTGCGCCGCACATTGCCCGCGTCCGAACTGGTGGCGGCAAGCAGGTGTACTCCATTGGGAAACGTGTTTTGTTCCGCCTGTATCTGTTCGATCACATAAGTGCGTCCCTGATCGACAAAGGTATTCACGATATTGCCTTGCAGGACAGGCGTATCTTCCTGGCTCTGTTCGGCGGAATATTCGTGCATGGTGTATGGGATATCGAGCAGGCTCGCGCCGCAGTCAATGCAAAAATCATCGCCTGCAGCGTTATTTTCCGAGCTGCAATTCCAGCAGCGCTGGTAGCCCTGGTGGTCGATTACCTGGTAGACGTGTTCCTGTGGGTTGTCAGCGAGTACCTGGCTGATTTCGTAGCGTCCTTGCAGGGTAACGCCCGTGGCAAGGAGCGCGAAATCGCCGGACGGTGCCGCCTGCTCTGCCTGCTCTAACGATATATGCTCGGATGAATCTTGCATTGGCTCACTCGCTTCCATGGCCGGATAACCGGCATTTTCAGCATCATCTTGGTCGTGCTCTGCGGAGGCTTGATCTGGTGCGTCTGCCGGAGCGGCTTCTGGCTGCGCGTCAGTCGCGTTATCAGTTCCGGCTTTCGCACCGGTCTCAGCATTCGCACCGGCAACCAGGCTCTCAGGAGGCGGCGGGGGTGGAATAGGAATTGCATCCTGTTCGTCTTGCGCAAGCAGTGGAGATGCCGGTGAGCTGCTGACGTTCTGGGCTTGCTCAGATGCGACGGACATGGGCATTGGCTCGGAAATGACGGTCGGCGCGTCATAAATGTTGGTAGAAGACGCGTAAGGTTCTGGCGTGGCCTGAGCTTCGCGCGCATCTTGCCAGCGTCGTTGATGGTAAGCCATCATTTTCTCTGGAGAGAGGATGAGCGTAGGCGCAAGCGTTGGATCGTCCTCCGGCCATTGAGCCTCTGGCGCGCCGGTTTCTACGGCTGCCGGTTGCGCGGAGACGTGATTTGTTGCATCCACTGGCGCGCTCTGCGTTTCTTCAACATCGGCATGATTCGTCGCGTCCGCTGTCGGCTCTGCTGGCGCGGCCTGCGTTGCATGCAGGGACTGCCCGCAGCCCTTGCAGAACTTTGCATCATCTCGATTGAGTGTATTACATGATGGACAGTACATGCGCTGCCCTCCTTTATAACTGTTTTTGTAAGCGATTCGCTTCAGGATTATTCGGATTTCTTTGTAGAGCTTCGCGCACCATGCGGCGCGCCTCTGTTTTATTATTCGTGCGCAGGTAGCACGATGCCATGGCGCTGTAAATGGCCGATGCGTCGGTATTCCACTGGCGCGCCTGTTCGAGGGCGCTGAGGGCTACCTTCCACTCACGCGCCTTCATGTGCGCGCGTCCCAGTTCGAACCAGCCCTCCCATAATCCTGGCTCGCGCTGTGTGGCCTGGCGCAATACACTGATGGCGGATGGCACCTGGTTTGTTCTGAGATAAAGGCGGCCCAACGCTATTAAGATGAGAGCGTGGTCAGGGTTGATCTTCAGTCCCTCAAGATAATACCCTTCGGCCTCGCGGCTGAAGCCTCTGTTCGACGCGGCATTGCCAAGCTGGTAATAAATGGCAGAGTCGCCGGGCGCATACGTAAGCGCGCTGGTAAAGGCGGTCGTGGCTTTATCATATAATTCGAGTTCATTATAGGTCATGCCCAACTGGAAGTAAGCATCGACCGCGTCGGCCCTGGCGGCGATGGCTTTCTCGAAGTGTTCAGCCGCCAGTTTCATTTGCTCTGTAAACAGGTTGTTATCCTTGTTTTTGAGCGTCTGCCCGTACTGGCGGTAGGCGCGGCCAAGGTTATATTGCACATCGTAGGCCGGCATGGTGGGAACCTGCGCCAGCTTGAACTGGCTCACCGCTTCGGCATACTGTTTATTATTCAGAAATTGCAAGCCCAGGCGATAGGCGGTGTGCGGATCGTTACTCGCAGTCCCGTTGACGGGCGCTGGCGTATAGGGTACGGGCTGGACCTGGACCTGTCCTGGTCGCTGGACTGGCCGGGCGCGTATAGGCGCGGGAGGCGCAGCCGGTCTCGCGGCGGCGGAAGCTTTGATCTGCGGCGGCACGGAGATCGCGCCGTGGGTAAGCGGCTGCCCATCGCGCTTGCAAAACTTGGCACCAGGCCGATTGCGATAACCGCACTTTGGACAGATCACCTCGACAGCCAGGGGCTGCACCACTATCGTCGAGTTGGGCGAGATAGCGGGAATCTGGATGGTGGTCGGCGCGGCCTGCGGCTGGTTTGGTAAACAATGCTGTAAGGCCATGCGCATGGCTTCCGCGCTCTGAAAACGCAGCGCCGGTTCTTGCTGCATGGCTTTGATGATCACCTGTTCCACCGGGCTGATGAGTTTGCCGTTGATCTGCACGGTGCGCAGGCGCGGGTTCTTCGCCAGAATGCTGCCAGTCGCGGGCGTCTGTATGGGATCAGGCTCGTGGTTAGTGAGCAAGTGGTACATGGTTGCGCCGAGCGAGTAAATGTCGGAACGCGCGTCGGTCTGTACCAGCTTGCCGGGATTTTGCGCGGAGCGGCGTTGACCGGGCGCGGTAATCGAGCCTAGATGTTCGGGCGAGGCGTAAGAAATGGTTCCCAGGTTCTCCGTATTGGTGCGTTTGTTCGGGTCGAAGCGGCGCGCGATACCGAAATCGATGAGGAAGACATTATCGTCGCTTGTCACCATGATATTGCCAGGCTTCAGGTCACGCAGGATAATGGGCGGCGTGCGCGTGTGAATATAGGTCAGTGCTTCGCATACCATCATCATCCAGCGAATGACACGATCTTCTTCAAGAGGCGCGTGGCTATCCTCAAGTATCTTTTCCAGGCTGCGTCCGGGCACGAACTCCATCACAAAGTAGTAGTTGCCGCGTTCCTGGAAGCTGAGCACCAGCGAAGGGATACGAGGATGCTTGAGATTGAACAGCAGGTCGATCTCTTTGTCAAAACGCTCAATCGCTGATTTGCGTTCATCCTCGGTTGTGTTCGGGTTGATGAGCAGTTCCTTGACGGCACGAAAATAGCCGGGCTTATCTACCTGCTCAACTTTGTAGACGGTTCCCATACCACCTTCGCCAAGCACACCAACGATCTTAAATTTTCTGTCCAGGATAGTACCTTCTGGAAGAGGCATACGATAGTCCTTGTTTAGCTTACCTGCACCACTACGGCAGTGATATTATCTTCTCCCCCGTTCGCGTTTGCCAGATCGATCAAGGTGTCGCATATTTTGCGGGGGTCATGTTCTCGCTGCAAGACATCCACCAGTTTCTCGCGTCGCACCATTTCCCACAGGCCATCGGTGCAGAGCAGCAGGGTATCGCCAGCTTGCAATGATACATGAAAAACGTCTGGGTCCACGGTTTTGTGTCCCGCGCCCAGCGAACGATAGATCAGATTGCGCTGCGGATGTGTATACACGTCATCTGGTTCGATTTGCTTTTCTTCAACCAGGCGCTGCACGAGCGAGTGGTCTCGGGTGATCGGTTTCAGCTCTCCATCGCGGTAGAGGTAGGTGCGGCTATCACCTACGTTTACGATGGACGCCTGATCCTCCAGCACGAGGGCCGAGGTGACGGTACACCCCAGTCCGCGCGCGGCAGACTGCTCTTCGCCATAGCTTAGAATTGCGCGATTTGCCTGGCGAACGGCGGCTTTGAGTTGATCTTCGATGTTTTTAATGCTCGGAGTTTCCGCGAGCTTGCGCGTTTTTTGCAGCTTCGCGCTCTGCTCACTTGCTTTTGCAGCGTCGAGTTTGATAGTCTGTTCGTCAGCAACTGGTGTCAATTTAATAGTAGGCTGCTCAGATATGGGTACCATGAAGCTTTTGAGCGATTCGCTGATTTTGTCTACGGCCAGTTTGCTGGCAACTTCGCCCGCGCGATAGCCACCCATGCCGTCGGCGACGATAAACAGACCTCGCTCCTGCTCTTCTGAGATATACATATATGGGCAATCTTCGTTTTGTTCGCGCTGGCGTCCAACATCAGTTTTTTGCGCGGCTTTTAATTTTAGCGGCATAAGTTGTTTCCTCACACACGTCTGTGCGACGTTCATTTTAATGCTCAATATAACATATAGCAGTTTTCATGACAATTTTTATGTATGTTTTTCATATTTATATACGTAATCTGCCAAAAAAGGTTGTGAGAGCCAGTAGGGGCGTCCCTACTGGGAGCCGCGTTGCAGGCGTTCGATGATGTCTTTGAGCCTGCGAGTTTCTGTGGCGTGTTGCTCTTGCATGTGCTGTAGTTCGTTCTCCAGGTCTTGCTGCATCTGCTCCATGCGATCTTTCATGTGCAGAATGGCCTCGACGCCAGCAAGGTTAACACCCAGGTCACGCATCAAGCGGCGGATATGTGTGACACGCTCGATGTCACTGTCAGAATATAAACGAGGGCTGTGAGGACTACTCCCTTTGCGCGCAGGGGAGATTAACCCCAGACGTTCGTAATGGCGCAGCGTCTGCTCGTGTACCTCAGCTTTGATAGCCGCGACACTGATGACATACCACGCGCCGTCACTTTTTTCGTCCATGATATCACCCTCCTTTATTACAAAATGTTCCAATCCCGGCGTCCCTGTCCCTACAGAACGGGCCACATAATTACCCAATTCGGTTGGCAAAGATCATTACGGGCTAGACGTAAGAGGCTCTCCGGCTGCGGGCAAGTTGTTCAAACAATTCGCGTTCTTTCTCTGTCAGTTGCATGGGCAGCACTACTTTGACGCGGGCGAAAAGATTGCCATTACCCTCATCCCGCAGGCGTGGCATACCTTTTCCCGCCAGCCGGAAGACGCGTCCGTTTTGTGTTTCCTGGGGAATGGTCAGCACCAGTTTACGCCCATCGGGTAAAGCCACGTGTGCTTCTCCTCCCAACATGGCGGTGACAAGCTCGACCTCACAATCGAGATAGAGATCATCGCCCTTGCGTTCATACAGCGAGTCGGGTTTGACGGAGATTACCAGGTAAAGGTCGCCGCGTGGGCCGCCGCCCATTCCCGGTTGACCCTCACCCGCGACGCGAATACGAGCGCCGTTATCCACGCCTGCCGGTATTTTGACTTGGATGCGTTTGCTGCGTGCCAGTTGCCCCTGGCCGCCGCAGTTGGCGCAGACTTTGCCCGTTACTTCGCCCGTGCCGCGACAGAAGGCGCAGACCTCTGTAGACTGGATATTAAAGGTGCGCGTGCCACCGACATACGCTTCCTGTAAGGTGACTTCAACGGGTTGCTCGATGTTGTCGCCTGTGCGTCGGCGCATATCCTCGCGCACGCGCGAGCCACCTGCTGTCGCTCCACTGCTGGCCGAGCGGCCAAAAAGAGTCTCGAAGAAGTCTGAAAAGTTCGATGGTGATTCGAAGTCAAGAGGGGAAGGGCGATAACCTGGACCGCGCCTGCCCGTATTTTGGGGGCCGAATTGCTCCTGCCAGTTCGGGCCGAGTGTATCATATTTGCGGCGTTTGTCGGCATCGGAGAGGACTTCATAGGCTTCGTTGATCTCCTTGAACTTCTCTTCGGCCTTCTTATCGCCGGGGTTTACGTCAGGATGGTATTTGCGCGCCAGCTTGCGAAATGCTTTTTTGATATCGTCTGTGCTGGCACTTTTAGAGGCACCGAGCACTTTATAATAATCTTTATAGTCCATATCCTGCCCCTCTTTGCAGCATAGCGTCTCGCTTTTTAGATCTGTGAGGCTTTATTCCCCGCGCTTACCTTGACGCGGGCAGCGCGCAACGTCTCATTACCCATTTTATAACCTTTGAGCACTTCTTCCACGATGGTATCTTCCGGCTGATCGCTGTTTTCAACTACCTCAATGGCCTCGTGTTCGTAGGGGTTGAGGACTTCACCGACGGTTGGGATCGGCGTCAGACCCTCTCCGCGCATCACTTCATTCATTTGCCACATCAGCATGCGCAGCGTTTGCTGCAACGCCTGGCGATCCATTGTTTCCTGGTAGAGCAGGGCGCGTTCGACATTGTCCATGACCCCCAAAAATTTCAGGATTAAATCCTTTTTCATGCGCTGCACGCGATCCTGAGATATGCGCTCCTGCCGTTTGCGGAAATTATCCATCTCGGCGCGTTCACGCAGGAATTTATCTTTGAACTCGGCTGCTTCGGCTCGCGCCTGCGCGAGCCGGGCCTCTAGCTCGGCGAGACTGGTACTTCCTTCTACGGCAGGAACGTCGACCTGCCCTTCCTGGTTCTCCTGGGGCTCTTCCATACGGTTATCTATCTCCTTATCTCTATTCGGCATGATCCGATAATGCACTTTTTACTGTGTCCACAGTATAAACTTTGAGTCAATTACTGTCAAGTTCGAGATTATGGCGCTTAAGCTTTCACGCGCAAGTGCAACCGGACGATGGCAACGTGCGTATCACCTGGTTCCTTGATCGCCTCGGCAACCTGCCTTTCAACGGAGCAGATGTAACGATTGACTTGAATGTGCTTGCTCCGGGGAAGCATACATTGCTGGCCTACGCTGTGGATGAGGAACAGAATTATGCGCTGGCGACGTATGCGATAACGGTATAGTTACACCCATCTCTTCAGAAATCTTCCTCCACAGGAATCTGGGTGTCGTCTTCCCAGTGCTCGCCGCGTTCCAGCATGATGGGGCTGAAAAGGCTGCTTTGCGCGACGGTGATGCGCGCGTGCTTCCACAATTCAAGCACGGCCAGGAAGGTGACGATGATGACCAGGCGCGATGTTTCGTTCTCAAGCAGTTCGGCGAGCAAGAGTTGTGGGCGCGCGCGCAAGAAACTCACAATCTCCGTGATACGTTCGCTGACCCGCACGCGAGCCAGTGGTAGCAGCGTGGCGCTGTTGGCTTCGTCGCGCGCGCGCAGTGCGAGGATGCGCTGGAATGCCTGTGCCAGCATGTCAACTTCTAAGCCGATCAGCGTTGGCGGCGTCCACGTGAGCTGCGCCTCGATGCCCGCCAGCAGGCCGGAACGCCCGTAGGTTTGCAGTCCCGCTTCTTCACGCTGGCGCAGGTAGCTCGCGATCTCTTTGGCAAGTTTGTATTCCAGCAGGTGGGTGCGCAATTCCTCCGCCATCGCTGCCGCGCTTTCCATTTCGCCTGCCAGTTCCTCTTTGGACGCGTGTGGCAGCAGGCTTTGCGATTTGATGTAGAGCAGGCGAGAAGCGATGGAGATAAAGGCCGCCATATTTGCCAGTGGCATTTGTTCTTGCTGCCACTGGTGCAAATAATCCAGGTACTGGTCGGTGACAGCCAGCAGCGAGATGGTGGTGATCTCCATCTGGCGTTTTTCGATCAGGTGGAGGAGCAGGTCAAGCGGCCCCTCGAAGACGGGGAGACGGACAACATAATTGATCTGCTGTCCATCAATTGCGCTGTCGGTGTACTCCTCGCGCCTATCCTGTTCAAGTTGATTGAGCATAGCTACGAAGCCTCGTCTACGATATGTAATTCTGCCGCCGGGCCGTTGGATTGATGATGAGTGCGAATATAGAGCACACTTTGCTCCGAGAGACCAGCCGCCGCCGCCATGTCAGCGCCGATTTCGGCATGCCACCAGGCATAGCCGAGCGCGCGTCGCCATTTGGATAGCCCGGCGCGCGGATAGACCGCCAGCCGCGCGAGCAGGCGCGGCGTGCAGCATTTGCCGAGCACAATCACGGGACGCGTCCAGAATGGCACGCGTCCGCCGCCTTTACCCACGTCGTGCAGCAGGGCGGCTGCCAGCATCTCCTCGTCGGCGCACCCACGCGCCTGTAGCCCCTTACACACACGCATCGCGTGCTGCTGGTCGGCGCGTGACATCGTTTGAAAGAGCGGCAGCGCTGTCGCGGTCAGCCAACGAGCCACTTCGAGTCGTTCTTCAGCCGTTAAGGGCGCTACAAAACCAAGCTGCTGGCGTACCTGCCAGAGACGATATGCTGTTGTATTCGTAAATTTCATAGGCCTGCATAGAAGGCTAATAATGCACTACCATCAGCGCCGCTGATCAGTCCGACGAGTTTCATCGAGCCGAGCAGGATATAGTACGAGATGTGAAACAAGAAAAAGCTGCCCAGACCGGAGATTTGGCCCAGGAATGGCAATAAAAAGATGATTAATAGAATAATGAAAGGCCCGTATGAGGCTGACCTGGCGAAACTGACGGCCTGGCGGCTGGGCAGCAGCGTATAGAGAATCTGGTAGCCATCCAATGGATAGAGAGGGAAAAAGTTGAATATGGCCAGGCAGAAGTTGACACTGGCGAAAGTTAGGACCAGCTGTGGAATACGGGCAATAATGCCATTGGAGTAGAGAGATGCTGGCAGAAATCGCAGCAGCACGGCAAAGATTCCGCCCACAATCACGTTCATGATAATGCCACCAAGGGCGACCATCAACGTACCGGCATTTGGCCCGCCGCGCAACTTCCACGGGTCAGCTTTGACCGGCCTGCCCCAGCCCAGACCTACCGGCCCGGCTGCTACTTGAAAGAATGCCAGAATCACACACAACAGGGTACCAAGTGGATCGAGGTGCGCGCGCAAGCTGAGGCTCAAACGCCCTTCGGCGCGAGGAGTTGGGTCGCCCAGCCACGTCGCTACCAGGGAATGTCCAAGTTCATGGAGAACCACTGCTAACAGGAACGAAATAATAATCATGAACGCCAGAATTACATTTATCATTGCTTACCTCTCGATAGACCATCCGTTAACAGGTCGATTTCCATACCCTCGTAGGCGGAGTAGGTGCGCGCGAATTGCGCTTGCGCCTCGCTTTGTATAGCGTCTAGCTTGTCATCGTCATAGGTCGGTTCGTGGTGGAACAGGATAAGCTTCCCTATCTGCGCGTCGCGAGCGACTTCGGTTGCCATCTCGAAGGTGCTGTGCCCGAAGCCCTGTTTGGCCTGCTGGTAGTCGCTGGTCGTGTACTGTGCATCGTGGATTAACACGTCAGCCTTCTCAACAAAAGCCAGAAAAGCCGGGTCGCACTGCTCCTTCCACTCCACATCTGTCGCGTAGACTAAACTGCGGCCCGCGTATTCTATGCGATAGACAGCCGCACCGTTCAAAGGATGGCTATTGGTGAGCTTGACCCTCACGCTCACGTCATCTGGCCGTGACCTTTGAGCATCATGTGTGATGACCGGTTCTCTCGCGTCCTCGTGCCACAGGATGCGTTCATTCCCATCCAGCGTGTGAAATGCGCGCCGTGAAGGCAATTTCCGCATATCCACTGGGAAATACGGTTGAGACATGAGTGGGGTTACAAGTTCTTCGACTGTGCGGTCATCCAGGCGCGGCCCAAAGAAGTCAATACATGCGCGTTGTTCGTAGAGCGGGTTAAAAAATGGCAGGCCGATTAAATGATCGCCATGCCCGTGTGTAATGAAAATGGAGATATCAAGTTGCTCGCCCGCGCCGCGCCGCAAAAGTTCAGCACCCAAACGAATGATACCGCTGCCCGCGTCCAGGATGATGCTCCGCGAGCCGACCTCCACTTCAACGCAGCTAGTATTGCCACCATAGCGTGCCGTCTGTGACCCAGGGGTGGGATAACTGCCCCGCACTCCCCAGAAACGCACCAGGAAATGTGCTGTATCGTCTGTCATGCCGTTGCTCCTGCCACAACCCTGTTAATGATGTGTAATTGGACATATTATAGCATGGCAGATCAACGAGTTACCGCGCTTTTGTCAAGTGGCTCTGAGCGACCCTGCGGTTTTTGATCTATGCGGCAGATAAGATAGATGATGCGTCTCAGGCGTATACTTTTGGAGGAGGAAGCGGTTCGCCGCTTTTGGTTGCCTCGTTCACGAGCATTTCGAGTACTTCCAGGCCACGCTGCAATGCCTCGCTATAGGTACTTCCATGTGTTGCTGGCATAAGAACGCTATTCGCCCACTCTGGCAATGTGACGAGATAGGCTTGATCTTCATCTGACCATTCAATAACCATTGAATAGTGGAGATGCTGTTGGTTCATAGCTAAGTACCTCGTTTTCCCTTTGCTATTTGTAGTAGGAATTCATGTACAGCTTTTTCTTGATACGGTTTAGCAATAAAATGCCGTTAATGTCTGATAGCTGTTGCTGTCACCGATCGTGAAGCCTACTGACCAGATGTTACTTGTGGCAGGCACATGGGTCGCTGCTGTCAGGTCGCTCGCTGTTGAGCCGGGGCTGGGGCTAGTGACGATACTCCATTTGGAGCCGTTCCAGTGTTCGATCAAGGTGAAGTAGGGGCCGTTAGGATCAAGGCCGGTGCGGTAATCTCCTACTGCCCAAATGTTGTTTGCGGAGACTGCCGCTATGCCATTCACGAGGTCTGAAGTGCCTGTTAGCGGAATGGACACGACGCTCCAGGTTGTACCGTTCCAGCGCTCGATGAGTGGAGCGTAATCCGCGTAGGGAGTAACGCCATTCGTATCGTCGCCCGCGGCCCAGACATTGTTGGCGGCGATGGCGGCGACTCCATTCAGTGTGTTGTATACCGTGCCAGGGCCGCTACTATGCACAGCGCTCCAGGTTGTGCCGTTCCAGTGCTCGACGAGGGTCTGTAAGTTGTTTGTGCTGGCAGCAGCGCCTACTGCCCATACGTCGTTCGAGGCAATCGCCGCAACTCCGGTAAGTGAACCCACGCTTTGACTGGACTTGATGCTCCAACTGGCGCCATTCCAGTGTTCAAACAGCAATTGATAGCCGATGTTCCCTGAAACGTTGCCGACGGCCCAGATGTCAGTTGCTGAGGCGGCGGAGATAGCTGCGAGACCATCAGCGAATATAGCGACATTGGGGCTTGTTACGATGCTCCAACTGGTGCCATTCCAGTGTTCGATGAGGGTTTGCCCGTTATTCGAGGCATTGGTGTAGCTTCCGACTGCCCAGATATTGTTTGCGGAGAGAGCCGTTATACCTGATAAGCCGCCGCTAATAATTGGGCTGGTGACTACTTTCCACATTTTGCCGTTCCAATGCTCTACGAGTGGGAAGCTGCCGTTGCCGTTGCCGTATGCTCCCACCGTCCAGACATTATAAGCAGAGATGGCGGCAACTCCACTGAGGGTGTTGTAACTCGTACCAACGTTCGGGCTGGCGACTGTTCTCCATACTCCACAGGCACCGGCATTGCGCATACGCTGTGGCAACATTGCGGATGCTCCTGCCCACCTCGTCAGGAACAGGGCTGCAAGCGTTAAGAAGATGGCGCAAGGAAATACGATGATACTGAGACGTTTCATGTAAACTCCCCTTTGAGTTCTTAGTCCATTTAATAGTAGTATACTCTATTGGGGAAAGAATATAAGAGCTTTATACTTTATCACTGTACATTGCAAAGTAACCCCGCAGTGAGTGAGGTATGCGTCCTACCAGCAGCGTGCCTTCA
>DATLSI010000286.1:0-20871 GCA_035534255.1 Ktedonobacteraceae bacterium
ATAATTTACACAACATCAGCAATACATGGACTACGAAGGAAGATGTATGTTCACCCTCGATGATATACTGCAGGGCAATGAAGGCAAGTTGAGCCTGCGCTGCGAGTTCACACCCGGTTCCGCGCAAGTGTTCCCCTCCGCGCAACACGACAGTCGCCAGGTTGGCAAGGGTGATCTTTATGTCGCCATCAAGGGCGCGCGCGTCGATGGCCATCGCTTCATCCCTGCTGTAGCGCGAGCAGGCGCGGGCGCGGTCCTCTGCGCCGAACCCGCCCGTGATGTTCCAGCGGATTTCCTGCAAATTGTCGCGCCGGACGTGGTAAACGCGCTGCATGGCGCGGCTCGCGTGCGCGCAGCGCGGCAGCTAGACACTGTTTTCATAGGCATCACCGGCAGCAACGGCAAGACCGGCACGAAAGAAGCCGCCGCCGCCGTGCTCAGTCGCAAAGCGCCGACGCTCAAAACCTATGCATCCTACAACAATGAAATTGGCTATCCTCTGACGCTGCTGCGCCTGGAAGAACAACATCGCTATGCTGTGCTGGAGATGGGCGCGCAGTGGGTGGGAGAACTGACCTGGCTGTGCAATACTATTGCCCGGCCTCACTGGTCGCTGATTACCAACGTGGGCGCGGCCCATCTCGAACATTTTGGGTCGCAGGAACGCGTCGCGCAGGCAAAAGGCGAGTTGGTCGAGGCTCTCGCGGCAGATGGAATCGCTATACTCAACTATGACGACCCCAATGTACGGGCCATGCGCGCCAGGACAAAGGCGCGCGTGCTCTATTACGGGTTAAGTGAAGAGGCTGAGGTGCGAGGCAGCGATTTACAGGGCGACGAACTGCGCGGATACAGCTTCACTTTGAGCTATCACGGACAGACACAGCGCGTGCAACTACGTCTGCCGGGACAGCATGGCGTGATAACCGCGCTGGCTGCCGCTGCCGTGGGTTGCGCTGCGCAGATGTCGATCGAGAAGATCTGCGCCGGGCTGGAACTGCTTTCCCCGGCAAAGGGGCGCAGCGAGATCAAGGTTGGTCCCAACGGCAGCCTGCTCATCGACGATACGTATAACGCCAACCGCCAGTCGATAGTAGCCATTACACGGGCCATGCGGGCGAGCGCAATCGCGCCGGGTGGGAAACGCTGGGTCGTGCTGGGCGACATTTTCGAACTGGGCGAATTTGCGCGTGAAGAACACCTGGCGAGCGGCGCGTCCCTGGCGGATACTGTCGATTACCTGCTGGCAATCGGCGACTCGGCGCGTTACTATGTAGAGGGAGCAATTCAGGCTGGCATGCCGCCGGAGCACACTCATTATTTTAAGGTCGATCTTGAGAATAACGAAGAACTCGAAGCGGCCAAACGCGCCGCCGCCGAGCTGCTCAAACAGCAGGTGCATCGCGAAGATATGGTACTGCTGAAAGGTTCGCGAGGCATGCAAATTGAGACGATGTTAGCAATGCTTTAGGGGGTGAACTATGGCGCATAAAAAGAAAATCCGCGTCGGGATCGTCTTTGGTGGTCGCTCCGGCGAACACGAAGTCTCGCTGGCATCGGCCACTTCGATCATGGCGAACCTGGATAGCGAGAAATACGAGGCTATTCCTATCGGCATCACTAAAGAAGGCTCCTGGCTGCTCGGCACACAGCCGCAGCAATTGCTGGCAGCCGAACAGAGCGCGAACCAGACAAGCGGGCTGGAGGCATCAACGGCTGTCACGCTGACGGGCGATCCGCGCCTGCATCGCCTTATTCCCATCGAGCAGGGTGAAGACCTGGGCAACCAGGGCGCGCTGGATGTCATTTTTCCGGTGCTGCACGGCACATATGGAGAGGATGGCACGCTGCAGGGACTGTTGGAGATGGCGAATGTCCCTTACGTGGGCTGCGGCGTGCTGGGTTCCGCGCTGGGCATGGATAAAGAAAAGATGAAGATGATCTTCCAGCGGGTCGGTCTGCCCGTGGGTGATTACCTGGTCTACCGCCGCGGTGAGTGGGAGCGCGCGCCGGAGCCAGTGATGGATGCTATCGAGCAGCGCCTGGGCTGTCCATGCTTCGTCAAGCCAGTCAACCTGGGATCAAGCGTTGGCGTCAACAAGGCGCACGACCGCGCCGAATTGCAGAGCGCCATCGACGAGGCGGCGCAATACGACCGCAAAATCATCATCGAGCAGTACATCAACTGTCGCGAACTGGAATGCGCCGTGCTGGGCAATGATGAGCCTGTCGTTTCGGTGGTGGGAGAGATCGTTTCCAGCAACGAGTTTTATGATTACCGCGCCAAGTATATTGACGGCAAATCGCGTGACATCATTCCCGCCGGCATTCCACAGTCCATAGCCGAAGAGGTGCGCCGCCAGGCAGTGCAGGCTTTTCTCGCGCTCGACTTGAGCGGGCTGGCGCGCGTCGATTTCTTCCTGGACCGCGAAAGCAGCCAGGTCTACATCAACGAGGTCAATACCATGCCCGGCTTCACTGCCATCAGCATGTATCCCCGGCTATGGCAAGCCAGCGGCCTGTCCTACGCGAAACTACTGGACCGCCTGATCGAGCTAGCTATTGAACGGCACGAGGATCAGCAGCGCAACCGCACCAGTCTGTAGGGGCCGGGCTTGTCCCCGCCCGGCTTGTTGTTCACAGGAGAAAATGTTATGTCGCGCACTACTATTCGTTCCGCCGCTGTTGAAGCGTTGAACATCCCTTTGCTGGAACCGTTCACCATCGCTACAGGAGGCGTTAGTGAGGCGAACAATGTGTTGATAACCGTCACCCTTGAGGATGGCAGCGTAGGTTATGGTGAGAGCGCGCCATTCTCGCCAAGCACAGGCGAAACGCAGGAAACGGCGCTGGCGGCGGCGCGTGGTTGCGCGGCGCTGGTGGAAGGCAAAGACGCGGCGCACTGGCGCGTCCTCTCCAAATTGATGCACAGCGTGTATTTTAGCCAGCATACCGCCATCGCGGGCATGGAGATGGCGCTGCTCGACGCGCTGACCCGCTCGTATGGCCTGCCCCTGTACATCTTCTTCGGCGGGGCGAGCAGCGCCATCGAAACTGATTACAGCATTCCCATGGTCACGCCCGAACACGGCTACGAGCTGGCAAAAGCGGCGGCGGCGCGCGGCATTACCTGCCTCAAGATAAAGGTGGGCGGCGCTATCCGCGAAGACTTGGCGCGTGTCGAGGCCATTCGCGAGGGCGCGCCCGGCCTTGGCCTGACGCTCGACGCCAACCAGGGCTACACGGCAAACGAGGCGCTATTGTGCCTGGAAGCTCTGGATGATCGCGACATTCGCCCCTTGATGATGGAACAGCCAGTGCATAAGGAAGATTATGAAGGTCTGCGCTACGTCACCCAGCACACCAGCGTCCCCATCGCCGCCGACGAAAGCGCCTACAGCGCCGCCAATGTCGCGCACCTCATTCACATGGGGGCCTGCAACGTGGTCAACATCAAGCTTATGAAGTGCGGCTTCGTCGAGGCGCTGGACATCGCCGCCGTCTGTCGCGCCACGCACACGCAGTTGATGATCGGCGCGATGATGGAATCGCGCCTGGCAACCAGCGCAGCCGCGCACTTCGTAGCCGGCCTTGGCGGCTTCCGCTATATTGATTTGGACACGCCTATGCTGCTGGCCGATGATCCGTTTACGGGTGGGTATGAGCAAAAGGGAGGGGTGTATGATGTGAGTGGCGTGGAGAGTGGGTTGGGGGTAGGGAGGAGATAAGAAAGAGCACAACAAAATCAGGCACAACCCGCGTGGGTAATGTGGCTTTTCCCTCGAAGACACCGAGCGAACGATACGTACCATGCTCTAACGCGAGTACTTCCACCGTGCGCGATGCGGGGTCAGCGATCCAGTATTCCGGTACACCCGCGCGAGCATAGGCCCTTTGCTTCTCTGTCCGGTCATGTCATTGTCATATGCTTTCTATCCTTTACGCTGTCCCTACAAAAGAGTGTCGTTTATTGTCACATGTTAATAGTAACATAGGGAAGGAATGCCCGCAAGGACACTCTCTCCCTATCAATTGATAGTTGAATTAGTAGCCTGCTAATGCAGGACATTCAGCGTATTGGTGCAGTCGTCCACAAAGTAGACGCCCGCGCCTCCGGGTACAATTGCCAGGCCAAAGAGACAACCAGCGCCGTTTTGCGAACCGGATACCACAGTGTTGTCCAGCACTTTCTTATCGATCTGCGTTCCACCAGGGGTGGTTTCCACAATTTTGCCATTGTTGCCGTTCACAGTCAGGATATCACCATTGGGAGCGATAGTCAGTCCGAGCGGATCGTTGAGCGCGCCATTGGAGGTAACATCCCTGCCGGTGAACGCGGAATTTGCGCGCCCAGTGGCGTTGGGGATAGCAGCGATGCTGTTGTTAAGGCTATCAGCTACGTAGAGTGTGCGGTTATGCAGTCCTACGCCGGTGGGGCCAATTACCAGCGCGGCAGGGTCGGTGCGCTCTGAGAAGCCAGAACCGATCACCGTCGTTGATGTGAGGCGTGGAATGCCGTGTCCGGGCCAGGGAAGATCGAGGTTGAGGCGCACCACTGTGCCTCTGTTAACAACATTGCCACCGGCTGCAAGCGTGCCGTTGAGGACGTTGGTCACGAAGAGCGAGGCATCTTCTCCATTATCCCAGGCCGTCATATCCCAGGGACCGTTGATGGGCGAGCCGGAGAAGGTTTCAACTGGATGGCCCCAGCTATTCAGCACGATCAAGCAGCCAGCCTTCGCCGTCGCCGATGTGCCATCCGTCGTGGGCAAGCTACCCACAATCACCCAACCCCTGCGCAGCGCCACCAGCGCCGTTGTCAGTCCGACTCCACCGGGGCAGACGCCGTGTAGCTTACCTGCTTTGAGCTGAGCAAAGAGGCTCATTGAGCCGCCAGGAGTTACCTGCACAATAGTTGTGCCTGTTCCCTGTAGATTCGAGACCGCGTTGAAGTTGCTGACCAGGATGTTGCCCTTCGTCAATTCACCTGTGGTAGCGGGAACAACCGCGACTCCGTAGGGATTGACATCGCCATTAGCGGGGACGGTCGATGCGACCGTGCTAATCGTGTGAAATTGCCCGATGAATGAACCGCCTGAAGCAAGCGCCAGTGAGGGCATGATCGCCAGGGCGACTGCCAGCAATCCAACCAGCGCGGTTGGCGCGAGCAGCCAAATAGACCGTTGTTTCATGGTGTTCCTCCCAAATGTGTAGATTGATAGCTTTCAGAAGATAATTTGAAAAGTATCTCTCTCATACCTACGAGAAAGGTTACACTGGATTTCATAATGACGCCTACCCCACTTTCCGTTTCCGCATTGACATGTCACAAAAAGAATACGACAATAGAACATGTGTACTATTATACGCGACCGGCTCAATAGCTTAGAAAGAGTAGACCAATGCTGCGAGATGTGATGCGCGAGACGCGGGAGTTTCCCAATTTTACACCGGAGGAAGGCGAGCAACTTGCTGAGCTGCCACAGCGTTTCCAGCAGGCATTTATGCAAGGATTGCAACAGGCGCACAAAGAGATGGCGCAGGAGTTTCGTCAAACTCTGCTCAAGGTCGTCAGAATACGTTTTCCGCAGGCGCTGAGGCTGGCGCGCAAGCAGACGCGCGAACTGGATGATACATTCACGCTGCGGGATTTGATCGTCAAAGTGAGTACTGCGCAAACCATCGAAGAGGCCGTGGCGCTCCTGCTCGAAGTAGATTACGAAGACGAAGAGATGGATGGGTAGGGTGCGGCCCTACTGGTTTAGCAAAATCTTCAGGTCGTCGGTCAGTTGTGGGATGGTGAAGTCGTTGTCCAGCAGGACACGCTCGCGGCCCTCTTCATCGATCACATAGATAGCCGTGCTGTGGGTGACGAGATTCGCGCTGGTGGCGGTCTGCGCATCGACACTGTAGTTTGTCCAGATAGGAGCCAGTTGATTGAGGGAGCCAATCAAATAGTGCCAGGAGTTGAGCATTTTATGCTCTCTGGAAAATGCAACAGCGGCGTTCTGCGTATCACCTTTGGGGTCCATGCTGACGGCCAGCATCTGTACATGCCCGGCATCTTTTCCCAGTGCCAGCGTCACCTGGTGCAGTTTATCGGCAATGAGCGGACAGACATCGGGGCAATGCGTATAGAGAAATGTGAGGACGACGGGTTTGCCTTTGAACTGCGAGAGGGAAATTTGCTTGCCAAACTGATCCTTCAATTGAAAATCTGGCGCGGGTGTACTACCGAGATCGGTTCCCTGCAGGCCCGACTCGTTGACGCTGGGAGTGGTCGCTGCTGGCGCGCTTGTATTATTACGCAGGCTGAAGATCGCAACAACAAGCACTACCAGCAATGCCAGAGTGACAACTGATAGTCGAGAAGCTAAACGCCAGCTTATGCTCATGTCTCGTCCTTTCGACGCATGACGCCCGGCACGAAAGATAGCGTCGAGGCATCATAGACCACATCGTCTGATTTGATCGCAGATAGCGCCGATCTCAATCAATGTATGACTCTATCCACCACCATGACCGCGAAAATCATGGCGAGATAGCAGTTCGAGTACCAGAAAAGTGTACGCGCCCATTTCTTCGTTTGATCGCGTATGAGACGCACGGCCATGTACACCAGTATACCACCAAGCACCAGAGCGCACACCAGGTAGAAAAGACCCATGGCGTGCATAGCGAAGAGTACCATCGTCACCGCCAGCAGCAAGAGCGAATAGAGCAATATCTGCTTGCGCGTTTCGCGTTCGCCCATCACAACGGGCAGCATAGGAATGCTGGCTTTCTCGTAGTCTTTTTGTATCAGCAGGGAAAGCGCCCAGAAATGGGGTGGCGTCCAGTAAAAGATGATGGCGAAGAGCCAGATGGCCGGCAACGTAATCGAATTGGAAACCGCTGCCCAGCCGACCAGCACAGGCACCGCGCCCGCCGCCCCACCTATGACGATGTTTTGCGCGGAGGAACGCTTGAGCCACATGGTGTAGACAAATATATAGAACAGGATGGCGGAAGTAGCCAGCAACGCGCTGAGCATGTTCACAAAAACCGCCAGAATGATGAACGAGCCGACGCCCAGAAACAGGCCAAATATGAGCGCCTGCACCGGCTGCACCCTGCCTGACGGCAGCGAGCGGCGCTGCGTGCGTCCCATGATCTGGTCGATATCGCGATCGATAAAGCAGTTGATGCAGTTCGCGCTGCCAGCCGACATCGCGCCACCCAGCAGAGTGGCGAACACCAGGCCCAGCGGGGGCAGGCCCTGCCGGGCGATAACCATCGCCGCTGCGGTTGTACCCAGCAGCAGCACGGTGACATGCGGCTTCATCAGGTCTATATAGCTGGAGATGGTGGCGCGAACGGGACCAACTGCCTTCTTTTCCTTTTCATATTGCTCTTCGAGAGCTTCAAGTTCGGCTCCCTGCGGAGCAGCGCGCAACTGACGTGTGGCCAGCGCCGCCAGCACAACCAGCATACCCCAGACGGCGGTTGCCAGGGCGAGATGCAGCCCCTGCACAAAATCCTGATTTTTCGACAATACGATCACCGCACCGGCGGCGGACTGGCAGACGAAGAGGATACCCGCAACCAGCGCGACGATGGCCTGCCCGCGAGCAACCTTGTACCTGCGAAAAGCCGAAATCAGCGTCCAGATCATCACGAGTCCAACGAAAGTAGCTACGATACGGTGAAACATGTTTACATCGTTGAGGTGTAGCTGAACGGCCCAGGCGGGGGCATTGCCGCACAGCGGCCAGCCGGGGCAGGCCAGCGCCGCGCTGCTGTTAGTGACATACGAGCCACTGAGCATCAGGCCATAGACCAGAATGGCGTTCGTAACCGCCAATCGCGCGAACTTGCGTGTCTTCACGGGATGTTCAATACTAGGTTTGACTTTCCCCGCCAGCGTAGCGATGCTGATCAGCAGCGCAAAGATCACCAGCGCCGTAGCAAGGTGTGCCGTAATGATCTCCGGCGGCAACTTCATCAACACTGTCAGGCCACCCAGAACAATCTGGATTACCAGGAAGACAGGCGCGATCAGAGCCAGTATCAAAAGCTGCCGGTCTTTGCGCGCGTAGATGATTACCAGGATCGTGGTAGTGATGAGCAGCAGGCTGACAATCGACGCGGTATAGCGGTGAAACTGTTCCAGGAAAGCGTGTATCCCGGCAGGCGCGTAGGCCTTACCAAAGCACAGAGGCCAGTCAGGACAACTCAGGCCAGAGTCGGATACGCGCACGGTACCGCCGAGCGCGATGAGAAAGTACGTAAATCCGACCGCTACCCAGGCAATGCGACGTAAATATTTCATGTTTCCAGGCATCCTTAATAGAAGATAAGCTGACGCTTTGTATTGTCATGGAAATGCCTGATACCTTCCTTGCAGGGTGTCTGGCGCGCCTTACAAATACCTGAATAAACGCGGCATGTTGCCCTCTTCTTCCAACGCTGCTATAGTATTACCCAGAATATTTAAGCACCTGGAAGGTCGGGGTTATGGTAAACATCGGACTTAATTTCTGGCTCACACAATGGAACTGGGACCCTTCGATTGTGATCGGTACAGTTCTGATTGTCGGCCTTTATTTATACGCCATCGGGCCTGTGCGCAAACGCCATCACTTCGAGCCAGCCAGTAAGGGGCAGGTAGTGGCTTTCATGCTTGGCATGGGCCTGATGTTCCTGGCGCTGGTATCGCCCCTGGACGAGTTGGGAGATGAGTACCTCTTCAGCGCGCACATGGTGCAGCACCTGTTCCTCACCATCGTGGGGCCGCCGCTGCTGCTGCTTGGCACGCCAGAGTGGTTTACGCGTCCCATAACGCGTAACAAGTCGATCTTCAAGGTAGCGCGTTTCCTCACCTATCCTGCCGTAGCCTTCGTGCTTTTTAACGCCGATTTCTTCCTGTGGCACGCGCCCCAGCTTTATGACGCGACACTGGGAAATTCGGCTGTCCACATATTGGAGCACCTGACATTCATCATTTTCGGTGTATTGAACTGGTGGCCAATTTTCAGCCCATCCAAAGATCTGCCGCGCCTCTCCATTGGCGGGCAAATCCTCTATCTTTTCCTGAGCGGCATGCCCGTGGTTTTGCTTGGCGCGGGTCTTACCTTCGCTTCCCCGCTTTACGCGCCCTACATTGCCGCGCCGCGCGTGTGGGGCATCTCAGCCGTCACCGACCAGCAACTGGGCGGCCTGATAATGTGGGTACCGGGCAACATCATCTTCATTATCATCATGAGCGCGCTTTTCCTGCGCTGGATGCAGAAGAAAGACAGGGAACAGGCCGCGCAAGAACGCGAGTTGTGGGAGCGAGAGGATATAGAAAACAGCACAGGCGTGATCTAAAATTTTAGAGCCATTCGATTTTGAATTTTTTAGATCAATTTTACATTGGATGCGGGCAGTTACTTCTGGAAATCCTCCAATATGGTATAATACTTACGATCTCCTTTTCACCAAACTGTCAGATACTCCGGGATGTATTTAAAGAGGTAAAAAGCATGGAGATTCCAATCGCGCTTAAGAACCTGGCAGAAAGCCTCGAGGACTCTAAGGACACTCAATCGCCTTATAACTTACTGCTAACTTCGACTATTTCACTCACTCCAGAAGTTCTTAAAGAGATCTGTGGCTCAGATCAATGGGGTGATTTTAGCACTCGTCTAAGAAGATCAGCATATAATCAACGGATCAACCTGCTAGAACGTCATTTGAGCGGATACCAAAACGAGAATGGATATCAATCGCTTGTTCGCTTGATTGAGAAAGGTTACTTCTCAACGGTTCTGACCACCAACCTCGATTCAACTTTAGAAGATATCCTATCGAAATCGCCTTCTAAGCATCGAGAACTTGTTGTAGGTCGTGATAAGAATCAGCATATTGTAAATGCGCTTGATAGTGGAGTTAGTGAAATCCGTATTATTAAACTTCACGGGAGCCTGCGTGATGAAGTACTCTCAGAAGCCTATCCAGATTATATTGATCTGGAAGAGACTATCAAAAGGGGTCTGGCTCGCTACATCAATCAGGATACCGTGATCATTGGTTCCATTGAGAGAGAGAAAGATATTGCCAGTCTGTTAGTTAAAAGCAGCAAAGGAAGTATTTATTATGCCCTCCCAGATATGCATGTGCCTAACGATACTGTCACCACAATAATCAGGGTGCGTGGTTATAACCCCGATGATTTCATAATTTCCGGGCATTTTGGTCAATTTGAAACATTTTGTAAGACCCTCGAGTCGCTGCTTGAATCGCGCGCCCCTACGGTCAGTCCTATTATTTCACACTCCAGGAACCAACCGGTAAAACCATTTGAACCAGCTTCGGTCAAAGCCTCTCAAATATCTCCTCCTCGACAGCTACATGAACAGGTCTCCACCCCATCTCAATCTCAAATAGAGAGGAAACAAGAATCTACAACCAACATAGAGCAGCAAGAGAAGGAACGCGCGTCTCTAAGCATTATGGTTATAAAAATCATCTCGGGTGTATTTGCAATCGGTGCCTTACTGGTTGCGGTCTCGCTTTTTATTAACCTGACCCCATCCTTCAATTCTGCTTTCATTATCCCTCTCATAATAATACTGGCAGTAATTATACTCGGCATAATGGGAATCTTACAGGCTGACCAGATTGTTCAAATTTTCTTACAGGGCTTAAATGTTAAAGGCACCAACGATACTTCTAGCAAACCCGAAAAAGGGGACACGGGTACTTCCATCTCATCCCAACCCTCTCTACCTCATACAACGGTACATGAGGAGTTGCCAGCAGCACCCACTACCGGCGAAGTTCTTCAAAAAGAAAATAAACAGTCTGTGGAGACTGCTGACAACGAGGTATCTTCACTGCCTGATAGTATAACGCAAGCCCAACCTGCCCAAACAAAGGAAACGATTGTTCCTGTTGATACAAAGATGAAGATGGTAGGCAGCATTCTAGAATTATCACCGAAATCACAAAACGATAAGATCAAATTAACAAATCAACTTTATAAACAAATTTGGGATGCGAGGAGCGAAGTTCTCTACGCGTCGAGCCTTTTTGATTATGGGAAAACGGTCTCAGATCTACAGTACAATCGCCTGGTTGATTTTCTGGGCAGGTTAAACAAACCTCCATCCGACTTGCTAGAAACAATCGAACTGCTGCCTGGGAAAATCTTGCCCTGGCGCTTTCCATTACGTGATGCCCTGGATAAAGTTGTTGCGGAAATAGCCGATCTGAGTTCACTTATTATCAGACCAGATCGGGCAGCACTGAGACAGAAGATTCAGCAAAAATTTCAGCTACTTTCAGACAATATTGACGAGGTTAAACAGGCTTTCAGCGACCTATGTATCAGGTTTCACGATGATACCTGGCTGCTCGATTAGAGTAAACTATTTTTGCCTGATCGATAGAAACGTACCAGGCGCTTAAAAAGTAGGGTAATTGTGTTGCAATCAAGCTCTTCTAACTACGATGAATCAGCGCTTCTAAGTCAAGAAGAGATTAAAACGTTATATACTATAATTGATACATTACATAATATACAAAAGCAGTTGATTCCTGGACCGGGTATACGGGAGCTTATGAAACTAAATGTGTCCGGTGGTAAGCATACTATCGATATGTATATAGGAGATCTTGGGGAAATCTTTATGCATTTAGAAGACTTGAAGGAAAAGCCACTTCCACCCGATCTGCCATTATCTATCGGAGATACTTTTGCAAAATCAATAGAAACAATATATATCCTTATTCGGGATGCAATCAAACATTTGAATATGGCTGTGGGAAATGCCGAGGAGTTTAATAGGATTCAATTAAACGGCCAGGTTGCTGAAAAAGATGCAAAAGATATAAATACAAATAATGCCTTATTCCAGGAAAATGTAGAGCGATGTCGACAATTGCTGAAGGATGCAGAGAAGAAAGCGGTCGTCTTAAAAATACCAGATACTGTTCCCAATAATCCAACCGAGAAAGCAGGATAGGAGAAGACGCAAGATGTCACAACAAAGTTCTTCTTCACAAGAAGAAATGAAGCCAATAGACTGGGGAAAAATTTTACACGAGGACAAGATGACGCTCGATCTGTTGGATGCCGCATTAAAACCTGGACGAAAATTACGGGAAATGGATAAAAATGTAATTAATTCTTTCATTGAAGACCTTGCTATGATTGACGAGAAAGTCAAGGCGTTCGACTTTCATAATAACCTCCAATTAGCTAATCAAGCCAGCTTAATCTCTTCAAATATCCAAGATGCGATTATGGAATTCATTCTGGCTTTGGATTTGCTTGACACGGAACATAAACTAGAACCAAAAGACATAGAATTTATCAGGCGTCGTTTTTATGCCTGCCTTGGCAACGGACAGAAATATATCCAGGAGGCATTACAGCAGTTTCCGTAGGTTGTAGGGCTTGACAACTGCTTGCCCTGTGCTATAATAGAACATATGTTCATCTATATGAAAGGTAGAAAACATGATCTACCGGACTGATAAGGTGATAGAAGGTCCCTGGATCAGGCTATCATTAAATGTATTTTTGGATAAAGCCAGGGCCAGCCAGGCAGATATGAAGGCTATGCTCGACTCCATAGTGTATGCCCGGGATGTATTTCAAAGCGCTCGTATTTTGCCTTCGCAAGGTGACCGCATTGCCAACGCATTGCATATGATTCAGACAGCAGTGTTGGATTTACTGAACTTAACTGCTCGTATGCCCGAATCCCTTAGCCCTTCACGCTTTTCTCTCGTTAGAAATATTTATAAAGTAGATGCCCTTTTAAATGATTTGATATTACTCATACCTCCTTCTCGTCCTGGCTCTCCCACATCATCTTACGACGCTGTACATCAGCGACGAGAAATTCAACGCGAGTTCTCTTTACTCGTTCAAGCTTTTGAAGACATGTTACGAGAACTGTCCTTATTGCTTGATAAAGCGCATTTTCTAAAAAGGCACTAAAAGCTCCTCAAATTCTTAGAACCCCTGCTTGCCCTCCCGCAATATCCCGCAATATCCCGCAATATACAGATTAAAAAACACAACATCCCTGTAGCTGTTCATGTTATAATGCCTGTGCATTTCCGCTTTTCTGAGGGTAAAGAAGAAAAGGGAAGTGGGAGATTCAATCACTACGTATGCGTTGGGAAGGCGGCTTCACCATGCTCATTACCCGTATCGAACTGGAGAATATCAAGAGTTATCGTCACCTCGCGGTGGATTTTCGACGCGGCACTACCGCTATCAGTGGGCCTAACGGCTCTGGCAAGACTACGCTTGTCGAGGCCATCGGCTACGCGCTCTTCGATTATTCTCCCTACCGCAATCAAAATCAGTTTGTGCGCGAAGGCGAGAAGTACGGCAAAGTGGTCATTCACCTGATCGGCAGCGATGACCGACCCTATGTCGTTGAGCGGCGCTGCGGCTCAGGCGCGTCGTGGATGGTGCATGACGAGGAGGCCAATTTCCGCGTCGAACAACGCGCCGATGTGCTCGATAAGCTGCATGAACTCTTTGGAATTGAGCATGAACGCCCGCTGGACAACCTGTTTCGCGACGCGCTGGGCGTGCCACAGGGAACCTTCACCGCTATTTTTCTGGAACCCCCTTCCAGGCGCAAGCCAACTTTCGATGCACTGCTCCAGATCGAAGATTACAAGACCGCTTTCGATTATTTGCTAGATGTGCGCAAAGAGTACGATGAGCAGATTCAAAGCCAGAAAGACGAGATCCAGCGCCTCGAAATTGAGACGCGCGAAGTGGACGAGTGGCGCGCAGCCCTGAAAATCGCTCAGCAGGAAGACGGACAGAAAAAAGCGCGCAACGCGCAAATCACTCAGCAACTCGTTTCAGCTCGCGCACGCGCGGAACTGCTCAAACAGCGCCGCGAACACCTGCTTCATTGCCAGTCACGCCACGAACAGCAGAAAACGATCCATGCTGGCGCGCAGGAGCGACTGGCGAGCAGCCTGAAATCGATGAGTGAGGCGCAGGTGGCGCAGCAGGCAGTCGAAAACAGCCAGCTTGATTACGAACGCTACGTGAATGCCGACGCGCTTTTGCGACAATTGCGCCAGGATGAAGCGCAGCGCAATGCACTCCAACAACAACAGCATAGACATACCAACGCGCTCGCCACCGTGCAGGCCAACATCGCCAACCTGCAATCGCGCCTGCGTGAAGTAGAAGCGGCGCGCCAACTCATAATCGATCTGGCTCCCCTCGTCGATCAGCAAACTGAATTAGAGAAACAGCGTGATACCTATAAACAGCAGGTTACACAATACCAGGGGTTGCTCAAAGAGGTGAAGCGCCTCGATCAGAAACAGGTCAATAGCCTGCAACAGCTAGCCATGCTGCAACAGCGCATCGCTGATATTGAACCCTTGCGCTCACTTGCCGAGAAACTCAATGCGCGCATCCAGCGCACGGCATCGTTGCAGGCGAAAACGCAGGAGCGCCGTTCGAAACGATTGCAATACGAGGAGAAAAGCAAACAATTACGCAAGAAAGAAGAAGAGCGCGAGCAGCTTATCGCAAAGTTAAACCAGGCCGAGGAAGTAATTGGTAAACTGGAAGAAAATCGCCAGCAAGCTGAAGAATTGCCCATGCTGCAAATCCAGTTTGATGATCTGAGCGCACAGAGGCATCGACTCGAAGGCAACATCGATGGCTATAAGAAGTCACGCAGGCAATCGGCAGGGGGGCTATGTCCATTGCTACACGAACCCTGCCAGAATATTAAGGTGCGTGGCATAGCCAGCCTGGAGTTTTATTTTGACGATGAGATAAAAAAAGATCAGGAAGCTCTGACCCTACTCAGCAAGCAACATACAGCGCTCACCGAGCGCCTTAACATAGTGAAACGCTACGCGGACGGGTTGAGTAAACTTGGCGAGTATACGGCTAAACGTGATAGCTTTGTAGAGCGCATAAAGCAGGCGGCGCAGGATATTCTGCACCTGGAACGCGAGGTAGGCAGCCTGCAAGAAGACCTGGAAGCGCTCGCGCTTGCCGATCAAGAAATCGCGCAGGCAAAAGTTGAACTAGAGGAGAGCCAGGCAGCAGATCAGCAGGTGCGCGCGCTGGATGGCATGTACCAACAGGAGGAACAGTTGCAAGCCATGCTCAAACAGCTCGGCGACGAAATGAGCGAGTGCGCGCAACAGGCTGATGAGCTGCGTGAAAGCGCGCGCCACCTGCAACAGGTGGATGAGCAGATTACATCGTTGAATGACCCTCGCTCGGTTAGCCAGGCGCAGCGAGAAATCATCAAGCGCGAAGCTGACTATCGCCAGCAGTTGCACACGCAAGAGTCGCAGGGCCGGCAGCATGAGCAGCAATTGCAGAACTTGCAGCAGCAGTTGGCACAATACAGCGGCCTGGACGTGCAAATCGGGCAGCAGGAAGCCGTGCGCGAGCAGTGCAAGGCGGGATACAACACTTACCTGAAAAACCAGGATGTGGCGCGGCAATTGCCCGAACGCCAGCGCGCTCATCAGGAGGCCACCGATAAAGCTGAACAGGCCACCTACGATCTCCAGGCGGCAGAGCAGGCGCATCAGGAGGCTGAAGCAGCTTTCAGCCAGCAAGAGTTTACAGAGGTTGAGGTGAACATCAAGAACCTCGATAATGAACTGGCCGGTCTGGCTATCGAAATGAGCAATTTGCAGGACAAGATCAACGACCTCACGCGCAGGATAGAACATGCTGAAGCCCTCTTGCGCGAACTAGACGCGGCGCGGAAAGAAAAACGCACGTTGGAAGACCTGCAAAAGATGGTTGAACAGTTCCGCAAGCTCATTCGCGATGCCGCGCCGCACGTGTTGAAGGCCATGCTGAACGACATCTCCGGCGAGGCCAACCGCATCTTTGGCGAGATCATGGGTGATCGCGGCGCGCAACTGACCTGGGACAACGACTACGAAGTGACGCTGCGCCGCCAGGGTGTGAACCGCACATTCGCGCAACTCAGCGGTGGCGAGCAGATGAGCGCGGCGCTGGCCGTGCGCCTGGCTTTGCTCAAGAAGCTCTCTACGCTCAACCTGGCCTTCTTCGATGAGCCAACGCAGAATATGGATGAACTGCGCCGCAGCAACCTGGCCGAGCAAATCCGGCGCGTGCGCGGCTTCGACCAACTGTTTGTCATCAGCCACGATGATACCTTTGAACAGAGCCTTGATAGCCTCGTGCGCCTGCGCAAAAAAGATGGCGAGACGCACCTGATATCCGACGAGGAGGCTATGATGATGGAAGGTATCGAGGCCAGGGCGACCGCGAGGGTCGCCCCTACCCTATAACGAATAAAGCGTAAACGGCAATGTATATTGTAGGGGCGACCCTCGCGGTCGCCCTGGAAAGATGATATATGCTTCATAAGGGCAAATTGCAGGCGGCCTTGAACGCCAAGTATGGGCAGTTTACTGCCGATAACGCCGCTTTTAACGATCAACTGCAAGCGTACCGCGACGCGCTGGAAACGCTCTATCTGCGCTATGCGTCGGCAGAGCAGCTGGAATATCACTTGCCGCCGGACAGGGATGGAGCGCAGTCGGCGGGTGCGCGCCCCAGCCTTGAGTTTGATAACTGGTTGGTCAACGCTGCTTACAGCGAGTATCACGCGCCGCTTTTCCCTTTCGGGCGCGAATTTGACAACCACGAACAGGCGCGCCAGTGGGCGGAATGCATCGAGGGCATCACCACCATCTCCGTGGATGGCAGCCAGCTTTTGCCCTGGCGGGACGCTTCCATACCAGTAGCCCTGATCCAGGTGGGGTTGTTCGCCAACCCGCACACGCAGGGCCGCCCATACACCAAAGATGTGCGTATGGAGGTGCTTTCTCCCAACGAAATCATGGAGCAATCGCGCACCGAGAACAAAGACCCTGACAGTTACCCCTATTCTGAAATAGAGGTCACGCTGCGCCGCTACACCCTGGAAATTGAAACGCTATGCAGCCAGATGGAGCAGTACGCGCGTGAGCGGCGCGCCAGCGATGCCGCGCACAGTCCGGTAGTCTTCTTCGATGGCTCGCTGGTGGTGTCCTTCGCCCTGACTATGCCCAGCCCCTACCGCGAACGCTATATCGCTTCAGCAGTCTCGCTGCTCAAAACATCCGAGCAGTGCCGCATCCCCCTGATCGGCTATATCGATACCAGCTACGCGCGCGACATGATTACCATGCTGCTGCGCCTGGACAGCGCGCAGCCACAACCACGATTGCGCGAAACCAAAAAGATACACGACTCGCTGCTCTGGCAGGGACATATGCGCTGGGGAGACCGCACGCCCGCCATGATCTGCGCGCGCGGCGATGTCTTACAGGGCTATGGTGACTACCGCGAAAGCGTGGCCTTCTGCTACCTGAAAACCACCGCCTCGCAGCCGCCCCCACGCCTGGAATTTCCGCGCTGGATGCTCGACGACGGTCTGCTCGACCCAGTCATGGATGTCGTGCGCGCCGAAGTGATCGCCGGCAACGGCTACCCTTACGCCATCGAAACAGCCGACGCCGCAGCCGTGATAAGCCAACAAGACCGCATGGAATTCTACGCCCACTTCCAGGATTTCATGAAAAAACAGGGCGTCGAGTTCAGCTTCTCGAGGAAAGCGGTGAGCAAGAGTCGGAGGAGATAGACCAGGGCGACCCTCGCGGTCGCCCTGGAAAACTTCCAATGCAAACAAATGCACTACGTCGCTTCATTCGCCCTGATCTATCTTCCGACGCAAACAAATGCACTGCATCCTCGCTTTCGTCTTGCGAAGCAACAATATGATATACTTTCCTCAGTCTATCATTTGTTATTGCCGTTCTTTGCTAGAAGAAATCGTATGTCACGCGCAACCACTTACAATTTTAGCTGTCCCTGCGGGGAGAAATTTAGCAGCCCCATTTATGACTATGTAAATGTGGCGAAAGACCCGGCGCTGCGCTATACCGTTATGGTCGGCCTGTTGAATGTGTCCACCTGCCCGGCGTGCGGGCGGCGTATCGCCCACTCGCAGCCTTTTATCTACTCCGACCCCGCGCATAGCCTGCTGGCCTTTGTTCACCCGCGCAGCGACGTACCTGAAGAGGCTCGCCTGCTTATACTTGATAAGCTGCAAACCACCTACGATACTATCGTCGGCGATACCGAACAGGATACCGGTGAAAATAATGATGGTACTGCGAACCATACACTTTCGCCTGAATCTACCCTGCAAATCGCGGATACACCACCTTTGCACGTTATCTTTGGTCTGGATCAATTGAACGAGGTAATCAATCCCCTTTTGAGCCAGGACGAGCGTATGGGTAGGCTGGCTCTGAATACGTTTAGCCGCAACGATGCCGAACGCGGGCAACTACTGCACATCGCGCGCAAGCTGGCGCGTGAGATGCAATGCCAGGTTGAGGTAGAAGATCTGCCCGATGAGTATACCGTCTGGCTCTTTGGCGCGCGCCGTCAGATCGGGGCCATTATGCGCGAACTGGCCATCAGAGGATAGAGAACATGATTACCATCGGAGTGTTGACCATCAGCGATAGCGGCGCAGTCGGCGCTCGGCAGGATACCAGCGGCGAAAATATTCGCGCGATGGTGATACAAATGCCCGGTGCTGTGATTAGCGCGGGCGCGATTATCCCCGATGAGCGCGAGCTGATCGAGGGTACTTTGCGCGAATGGAGCGATGAGCAGCAACTCAACCTCATCCTCACTACGGGCGGTACCGGACTGGCACCGCGCGATGTCACGCCGGAGGCCACCAGGGCTGTAATCGAGCGCGAAGCTCCTGGCATCGCTGAGGCCATGCGCGCCGTCAGCCTGCAACATACCCCCTTTGGCATGCTTTCACGCGGTGTAGCCGGCACACGTGGGCGCACACTGATTATCAACCTGCCCGGCAGCCCGAAAGCGGTCAGGGAGTGCCTGGAATGTATCCTGCCTGTGCTGCCCCATGCCATTAACCTTTTGACCGAGGGACCGCGAGAGCATTAATCCATGTCAGAAGATACAACTGATACAAGCGACACACCTCCCCTGATCTATCGCGGCCATAGCGATTACATCTTTGCCCTGGCCTTCTCGCCCGATGGCGCTTGTGTTGCTTCCGCGTCTCGTGATACCACGGTGCGGGTTTGGCGTATCAACCAATCCAACACTGAAACCGCAGATATCATCATTTTCCGCGCACACAGGAGCAGTCTCCTTTCAGTCGCGTGGTCGCCCGATGGTCAATACATCGCGTCAGGCGATACCAGCGGCATCGTCCACGTCTGGGAAGCCTTATCTGGCAACATTATTGTCACATATCGCGGTCATACACGCTTTGTGCGTGGCATCGCGTGGTCGCCCGATGGTCAATACATAGTTTCCTGTGGAGACTACGGCGATAGCACAGCCCAGGTCTGGGAAGCCTTCACAGGAACGCTACTTTTCACGCACACGCGCCAGTACCGCATCTTTTCTGTAGCATGGGAGCCGCGTGGAAAACACATCGTCACGTGCAGTTTTGATGGCAGCGTGCAAGTATGGGACGCTTTAACTGGCAACGTGAAACTAACCTATATGGGGCGCGGGCCAGTATACACCACAGCGTGGTCGCCCGATGGTACGTTTATTGCCTCTGGCGGACAGGATGGTACTATACAGGTATGGGGAGCCACCACTGGAAAGACTGTATATACATACAGAGGACATACAAAAGCGATAAAGTCCCTCGCGTGGTCGCCTGACAGCCAGCATATTGTTTCAGGTGGTGACGACATGAGCGTGCAGATATGGAGGACCGCAACAGGAGAGCCTATCAAATCTGATCAAGATCATAAGAAATGGATACGCGCGGTGGCATGGTCGCCGGATGGAGGGTATGTTGCTTCTTCGAGTGATTACACGGTATGGATTATTCCTCTTTAAGACCTTTTTTCAACTCGTTGACAAAGCCGAATGCGCCTTCAATCCAGGTCATTTCAGGTTCGCGGCTGGCTCGTTTCTGCTGGCGGTAGCGCGCGGCCTGGCGCTGCGCTTCGATGCGTTGTGCATCGTAGGCGGCGCGTTTCTGGGGATCGCCCAACACCTGGTAGGCTTCATTGAGACGCTTGATATGGATATCAAGGGCCTGCTTATTCAGATCGGGATGATGCAGGCGCGCGAGGCGATGATAGGAGCGTTTAATTTCCACCTGCGTCGCGGTGGGTGGAACTTCGAGTATTGTGTAATAATCTTGCATTTTATACCTGTTCGCGGCTATGTGCCTGTACTGCCGAAACCGCCCCGGCCTATGCCCATTTCATCGACCTCGTTCCAGAGCGCGCGCCTGATGGGAACAAAAATACCCTGCGCAATACGCTCGCCGCGCCTCACAAGTACCGCTTCCTCGTGGAAGTTCAGTACCTGTACCTTCAATTCGTCCCCTTCACCGCAGTAATCCTGGTCGATGATGCCTACACCGTTGGGAATAAGCAGGCCCTTGCGCAACGGCGTGCTGCTCCTGAGTGTCAGCAAGAGCATATAGCCTTCCGGGATACGCACAATGACGTTGCCGGGTATTAGTTCGATAGTGCGCGGCGCGATCTCCGTGTCTTCACGGCAAAACAGGTCAAAACCCACCGAACCCGCTGTAGCGTAGGCGGGCAGGGGCAAAGTCTTATCGATACGTTTGATCGTCACCTGAAGCGGTTGCGTAGAATTGTCCATATCTGCTATTCTAGAGTAGAGTTACTATATCGTCAAGTGATAAATTTCGTGGGTCTCCGTCCTTCCGGGTGAAAAAGGACGCACATTTGTAGGGACGCTATAAATCGCGTCCCTACAAATCACCCGGAAGGACGGAGAACCGCAAGATCCGACCTAATTGATCTGAACATTATCGAGAT
>DATLSI010000287.1:0-2141 GCA_035534255.1 Ktedonobacteraceae bacterium
CGAGTGCTTCGGAGAATCCTTCTCGATACTTGAACCAGCTCGAAAATGGTGTATGTTTGTTCCCCTGGAAGCTGACCATAGCTCTATCAAGTACAGGGTTTGTGCTAATCCTGGCCTGGAATTTTTCGTACAGGGCTATTCTCATCGCGGAAGAAGAGGCTATGCGAGTGGATTGATTAGAAGGAGTAGAGGAAGCCTCGTTCGTCCATAAGCTCTCTTGTGTGCGAATCATATATCCTCAACGGATGCGCTTAGACAACAATCTCAACCAATTTATTCAGATTGGAGTCTATTCTAGACTATTGTCAGCGCATTTTCAACTTGTGTACTAATATCCCATCAAATTCTCACGGTGTTACCCACTCTCCTGCGTGAGTCGTTACAAATTGTACACGTGTTACAATATATATAATAGGTATGGAGTGTTGTGGCCTGTGTGAGTGGAGTTGGAAAGCGTTGAAAACTGAAGACAAGCATGAAATGATTCCCGCGCCTGGCGCGTCTGATATACCGAAGCCCGCGAAGTTGCCCGCGCATAGCCGCGCTGCTGCCGCTCAGCAACTGAATGATGCCCCGCAGAAACCCGAACGGGGCGTGTATTATCCTGTTCCACATCGCAAAGTCGCCCCTACCGGCTGGCGCACGCGGCGTTACCTTAAACGGAAGAGCCTGCGCCGCAGCAACCAGCAATATGCCGCTACTGATCGACTCGGCACGCAGGCAACAATGCTGCCGATGGCTCTGGGTGCGCTGGCCATCATGATTGTGCTCGCCAGCGTCCTGGTCACACTGACCGCTGTTGTGGAAGCAACCCAGATGCGTTACCAGCAGTCTGCCGTCACACTTGCCGATATCTTGCCCGGTGACAGCTTGAAGATGTATGACATGCACGGAAGTATGATCTACCAGATGGTGGATCAGGGATTGCAAACCAGCGTGCCATTCTCACAAATTTCTCCAAACATCGTGCATGCCGAGATCGCCACGGAAGATCAATACTTCTGGTCCAACCCCGGCTACGATATCACCGGCATCATCCGCGCTGCCATCGACGACCTTACAAACCATCGCATTGTTGGAGGTGGGAGCACCATTACGCAGCAGCTCATCAAAAATACCATCGTGGGAAATCAGGATACCATTATTCGCAAGCTCCAGGAGATCATCCTGGCCCCGCAGATTACGCGCTACTATAGCAAACAGCAGATAATACAGATGTACCTCAATACTATCTACTATGGCGAGCAGGCCTATGGAGTAGATGCCGCCGCGTTCGCCTATTTCAATTTTCAGGATAAGCCCGGACACAGCGCGGCCTCGCAACTCGATATAGCGCAAGCCGCCACACTGGCCGGTATTCCGCGTTCGCCGATGACGCTCGATCCGTATTTGCATCCCGTCGCGGCCTACTCGCGCATGCGCGATGTCTTGCGGCTGATGCTCACGCAGGGCTATATCACCCAGGCGCAAGAAGAAGAGGCACTGTACGAGGCAGCGCAGCCGGGCTTCCTGCATCACGGCATCATCAATAACGATCTCGCGCCTCAATACGCGAATTACGCGCTGAATGAGCTTTCCCAAACGCTGCATGTCAAAGTTTCTGACCTGGCACGCGCGGGTCTGCAGGTGTACACAACGCTCGATTTGCCCTTACAAAACAAGGTGCTCAAGATCGCGCAGCAGCATATCGCGCAACTGGCGAAGCCTCACAACATGTCGAACGCGGCAGAGGTGTTGATCGATTTCCACAATGGCGATATTCGCGTTATGCTGGGCAGCGTTGACCCCATCAAGTCCCAGTTTGACGTGGCCAGCCAGGGCTATCGCCAGCCCGGTTCTTCCTTTAAGCCGTTTATCTATGCTACCGCCTTCGCGGAGGGCTTGAGTCCCGGCATGCCCGTGCTGGATGCGCGGTTCAGTGTACAACTTTGCTGCGGCCTGCCGCCTTATACGCCGAACAACTATGACCTGAGCTACCATGGCCTGGTCCCTTACCGTTACGCGCTACAAAACTCGTTCAACATACCGGCAGTCAAACTGCTGACGAAAGTTGGCGTGCAACCAGCCCTGCAGACGGCTGAAAGAATGGGTATCACCAGCTACGAGGGAATACCTAACTATACGATGGTGCTGGGATCGCT
>DATLSI010000288.1:0-15327 GCA_035534255.1 Ktedonobacteraceae bacterium
AAGCCAGGGCGACCGCAAGGTCCATGCGCGATGGCGAAAGCCAGGGCGACCGCAAGGTCCATGCGCGATGGCGAAAGCCAGGGCGACCGCAAGGGTCGCCCCTACCATACTACGAAACGACTGTGAAGCGCGTATATGGTAGGGGCGACCCTCGCGGTCGCCCTGGCCGACGCTATGCGCGTTCAGCGGCCCTGGTGATGGCGCGTTTCGTCATGACCGTTGCCATCTGGGCGCGGTACTCTTTGGAACCGTGAATGTCCGATACCATTTCCATGCCGTCGGCGGCGTGGCTGGCTGCTGCCGCGATGGTGGCTGCGTCCAGTGTCTTGCCGACAAGCGCGGCTTCAACGGCGCTGGCGCGCGTGGCTTTGACCGAGGCTCCGGTTATCACGATGCTGGCGGCGGTGCATACCCCTCCGGCATCCAACGTGACGACGGCAGCGCAGCCTACAACGGCGTAATGAGAAGCCCTGTTGGCCATCTTCTCATAGGCACCGCCGGTGCGCCCGGCTGGTTTAGCAAAACGGATCTCGGTAATTACCTCGCCTGCCTGCAAATCGGTCTCGAAGAGGTCCTTGAAGAAATCGTCCGCGCTGATAGTGCGCGCACCATTGGGGCCTCTTGTGACGATGGTCGCCTTGAGCGCGAGCACCATGCCGGGGGTGTCAGCTGCCGGGTCAGAGTGCGCGACACTGCCGCCGAGGGTACCGCGGTTGCGCACCTGTTGGTCGCCGATCTCGTTGATGCCCTCCGCCAACATGGGGAAGTTGCGATTGATGACATCCGAGCGTTGGAGCGTGACGTATGTCGTCATTGGGCCAACGGTGACGGAGTCGCCTACTTCTCGAATGTAGGATAATCCGTCAATGCGGCCAAGATCAATGATGTGAGCCGGTTGCGCGAGGCGCAGTTTCATGGTCGGGAGCAGGCTATGCCCGCCCGCCAGGAGCTTGGCATCGTCGCCGTATTGTTGCAAGAGCGCGATGGCTTCATCCACCGACCCCGCGACATGATAATCAAATTCTGCTGGTATCATACTACGATCTCCTTTCGGGCGAAATAAATTCCGCCCAGAGCGCGATACATTTCGTCACTACTTCTGGTGGATGATCTTCCATATCTTTTCCGCGTTGAAGGGCATATCGATGTGAGCTACACCGAGCGCGTCGATGACAGCGTTCGCTACTGCCGGCGTCGAACCGATGGTGCCGGCTTCACCCACACCCTTCACGCCAAGCGGGTTGACCGTTGTGGGCGTGACGGTAGAATCGAGTTCAAAGTGTGGGAATTCGGAAGCAAGCGGCATGGCATAGTCCATCAACGTGGCGGTCATGAGCTGGCCGTCATTGCTGTACACGACGGCCTCGATCAATGCCTGTCCGATGCCCTGCGCGAGGCCGCCGTGAACCTGCCCCTGCACAATCATAGGATTGATCTGGCGTCCGCAGTCATCAACCGCGATCATGCGTTTGAGTTCAACCTGGCCGGTCTCTTTGTCGATTTCGACCACGCTGATATGCGTGCCGAATGGGAATGTGCAGGCTTCGGGTTCCCAGAAGACGGTCGTTTCAAGCCCTGGCTCGATGCTGGGATGCAGAGTATTGGAGGTGTTGGCCGTCGCCGCGACATCTTCGAAAGACACGGATTTCTGGGGCGAACCGGCGACCGAGAACTTGCCGTCCTCCAATGTGACATCGGACGGGCTGGCTTCGAGCATAAAGGAGGCGATGAGCTTCATTTTCTCCTTCAGCCGCACGGCGGCGGTATACGCAGCGGAACCGCCAACGGCAGTAGTTCGGCTGCCATAGGTGCCGCGCCCTTCAGGAGTTGAGTCGGTATCGCCATGCATTACCATGACCTGGTCGGGAGCGATACTGAACTCATCGGCGACGATTTGCGCGAATGTAGTTTCTTCGCCCTGCCCGTGTGGCGAGGAGCCGGTATAGAGCATGACGGTGCCGCTCTGCTCAACGCGGATGCGCGCGCTTTCGTAGAGTCCAATGGGCGCGCTGCCCTTTGGCCCGAAGCCGCAGATCTCTATATAGGAGGAAAGGCCGATGCCCATCAGCTTGCCCTCGGCGCGCTTCTGCGCTTGCTCGGCGCGCAGAGCCTGGTAGTTGGATATGCTGAGCGCCTTGTCCAGGGCTGCTTCGTAGTTGCCGGTGTCGTAGACAGCGCCCGCGGCAGACTTATAGGGGAACTGATTGGGCTGGATGAAGTTCAGTCTGCGTACTTCAGCCGGGTCTTTGCCCAGTTCGCGCGCAACAAGATCGATGACGCGCTCGGTGACAAAGGTCGCTTCAGGGCGACCCGCGCCGCGATAGGCGTCGGTGGGAGCTTTGTTGGTAAAGACGATGTCGGCGCTCAGGTGTATGACCGGGATGTCATAGGCTCCGCAGGAAACCGGAAAGCCGAAGGCAATCATGATTACATCGGTAAAGAGCTGGCAATAAGCTCCAAGATCAGAGATGCCATGCACTTTGAGTCCGGTAATTTTGCCTTCTTTTGTAGCAGCAACCTCTACGTAATCTACCTGATCCCTTCCATGGACGGCGACTGCCAGGTTTTCGCTGCGGTCTTCGATCCACTTCACCGGCTGACCAAGTTTTCTCGCGGCAACGGAGGCGATCATCTCTTCAGGATAGATATCGATTTTGCTACCGAAACCGCCTCCTACTTCGGGGACGATGACATGTACCTGGTGCTGTGGGTGTCCAATCAACGCGGCCAGGATATTGCGCAGGATGTGCGGGTTCTGAGAAGAACACCAGACGGTAAGCATTTTGCTGGCTTTGTTATAATCGGCGACGACGCCGCGTGTTTCCATCGAGTTAGGCGCGAGGCGCTGGTTGTATATGCGCTGCTTTAAGACGATACCGCCATCGGTCAGGGTTTGCGCGAAGACCTTATCGATCTCGTCGGTTGGCGGGTGCATGCCAAAGGCAACATTGGTGCCGAACTTTTCGTACAGCAATGGCGCGCCAGGTTTCATCGCCTCTTCAATGTCGATAGCGGCTGGTAGTGGCTCGTAGTCGACTTCGATGAGGTCGCGCGCATCGCGAGCGACATAGCGATCATCGGCGATGACAACCGCGACGGGGTCGCCGAAGAAGCGTACTTTTCCTTCGGCCAGTGGGCCATGCAGACCCATACCGTTGGCGATTTCTCCCAGGGGGACGGCGACAGCGACTGTGCCGATACCGGCCATATCGGCGGATGTGTAGACAGCTTTGACGCCAGGGTGCTTTTTCGCCGCTTCAGTATTGATGCTGTTGATGCGAGCGTGGCCATAGGGACTGCGCAGCACCGCCATATGCAGCATACCATGCAGCTTAATGTCATCGACGTAAGTCGCCTGACCGGTAATCAGTCGTGGGTCTTCACGCCGCTTGATCGGCGTGCCAATTGAGGCTGCTATACCCATAATGTCTGCTTATCCTTTCTCAACGCGTGCGAATGAAGCATGCTGAATGCTTCGTTGCATCGCATTTTCCACACGCTATTCGCCCGCTCCGACCGGTTCGGAAGCGCCTGTACGCATGTGTTCCGCGGCATATTGCACAGCGCTCACAATATTCTGGTAGCCTGTGCAGCGGCAGATGTTGCCTTCGAGGGCTTTGCGAATCTCAGCGTCCGTGGGGTTGGGGTTGCTTTTCAGGAGTTGAGCGGAGGCCATAATCATGCCGGGCGTGCAGAAGCCGCATTGCAGGCCATGTTTCTCCCAAAAGCCCTCCTGAATAGGGTGCAGACCCCCTTCGGGTGCCAGTCCTTCAATAGTCGTGACTTCGGCGCCATCGGCCTGTACTGCCAACACTGTACATGCCTTGACAGAATCTCCGTTTAGAAGGACTGTACATGCTCCGCACTGAGATGTATCGCAGCCAATGTGGGTTCCGGTGAGGCCTAAATCCTCTCGCAAATAGTGTACGAGCAACATTCTGGGTTCCACCTGTGAATGTTGTTGCTGCCCATTCACAGTGACAGTAATTTCGCGCTTCATCGTCAAAATGGTACCTGCCTTCCTTAAAAAATGTGTGCAAACATCGTCGTTTCTGTACCATCTCTACAGGTATGCCTCAGGAACCTTGCTCCCTGCAAAGACCTTACAGCACATCGCGCCGCCTGCGCGGTGTATGTTTTTACTACGCCTCCTTCTGTTATTGTGAAGTGAAATCTTCCACCGTAAGATGGAGAGCTATCCCCTACAGCGCCTGGCGACACCTGACCCATCACAAATGGTAGGTAGCGTAATAGAGCGTATCATACACAATTGGCTGTGTCAATTATTGCGAGATCGGCGCATCATTGCGACCAATTGAGGCTACCAGGGCGAAGATTCGCGGACCCGACCAGGAATGAATCGCGTCGCCGCGCTGGAAAATATCTTGCTGATATTGTAGAATGTACACTAACTTTACGTGATCAGACATAATGGAGGGCATATGTATCGCAGAGCACCAGGAATTCATACGGGATTAATGACAGATCTTTATCACCCGGATTCGGCCTTTGTGTCCTGGCGCGCTGGACGCAATGGCATGACCACCTTTGATCTCTATACTCGCGTGGCTCCATTTGGAGGCGCATATCTGCTGGTGGCAGGAATAGAAAACGCCCTGGAATTTGCCCAATCTTTCATCTATACTCCTGAAGACCTGCGCTTTCTGGCTCAGATTCGCGATTACGACTCGGCCTTTCTGGATGAACTGGCTATCCTGCGTTTCACGGGTGAGATTCTAGCTTTCCCGGAAGGATCGATTGCTTTCCCAAACGAGCCGATATTGCGCGTTACCGCGCCGTTTCGCGAAGCCATCTTGCTGGAGGCCGGTTTGCTCAGCGCTATTAACCTGTCAACGCTGATTGCCACCAAAGCTTCGCGCATTGTCTTTGCCGCCGAACAGGGAGGGGTGAAGCGGCGTGTCGCGGAATTTGCCTTCCGGCGCGCGCAGGAGCCGTTGACTGTAGCGCGCGCCTCCTATATAGGGGGATGTACCAGCACATCACTCTTAAATGCCGCCTACGAATACCGGCTTCCCGCCACAGGCACTGTGCCACATGCCCTGATAGAACTCTTCCCGACCGAGAAAGAAGCGTTTGAAGCTATCGCTGACGCATATAATCGCTATACGCTGCTGCTCGATACCTATGATCCCCGCCAGGCTATTGATACCGCCATCGAGGTTGCGCTGCGTTCGCAGGAGTCGCTCGGCCATACGCTGGCTGCTGTGCGCCTGGACAGCGGCGATATTGTGGCGGATAGCCTGTATATTCGCGAGCGCCTGAATAAGGCTGGCTTGCAACAGGTGCGTATTCTGGCCAGTGGTGATCTTGATGAGTGGAAAATCGAGGCTTTGCTGAAAGCAGGCGCGGCCATCGATTCTTTTGGCGTCGGTACGGCGCTGGGCAGTGGCGCGGGATCGGCAGAACGCGGCATCGAGGGTGGCGCGCTGGGCGTGGTCTATAAGGAAGTCTGGCACGTGGATGAAGCGGGCAACGAGTATCCCAAAGTGAAGGTCGCGGGCGTGAAATCGACCTGGCCAGGAAAAAAAGAAATCTATCGTCACCCCGATTGGCAAGAAGATATTGTGCAACTCGCACAGGAGCCGCGCCCCGATAGTTATCATCGCTTGCTGCGGCCCGTAATGCGCAATGGAGAAATGATACCAGGCAGTTTGCCGCCGCTCTCGGAAATCCGCGAACTGGCGCAGCAGAACTTGCAGGCGTTGCCCGAACGCTATCACGCTCTCGAGGTGAGTGAGCCGTATCCCGTGCATTTCAGCGATGCTCTGCAATCACTGCGCAAACAGGCTACGCAATCGGTGAGCGGACAAGGCTCCTAAGAACCACTCATTTTCGGTGTTCTATCACGGAAGGAGTACCCACTTGGCCGAAGTCCTCAAGCAGACACGCAGTATTTGTTCCACCTGTGGTGAAATTGTTCCGGCAACCTACGAAGTTCGAGATAATGAGCAGGTTTTTTTTATGCGGAAATGTCCCACCCACGGAATCGTCGATACAGACCTGGGGTATCACGCCGCTTTCTACCGCAAATCCTTCGATGTCGAGAAGGTCATGATAGCGCGTTACGGCGATGGCGGCGATACTGACATTTCGAAGGGCCTTTCTCCTTTCCCATTGCGCAAACCGGCGGGTCTGGCAATCCTGGAAGTGACCGAACGCTGTAATCTCACCTGTCCCATGTGTTATGCCTTTTCAAGTCCATCAGAGCGTGATTACTCGCTGGAAGAGATCGAAACTCGCCTCGATCAACTAATCGCAGTCGAAGGCAAGGGCATCTCGTTGCAAATATCTGGGGGCGAGCCTTCTGTGCGCAAAGATCTGGATGTCATCGCGGCCATGGTCAAACGCAAGGGTTTCGGTCAGCTTGAGATGGTGAGCAATGGGATTCGCCTGGCGCGCGAACCTGATTTTGCTGAAAAGTTGGTCAAATGGGGCTTTACCTCGGTCTACCTGCAATTTGACAGCACGCGACCGGAGGATATTAAGAAGCTGCGCGGCGAGGATTTGTGGGATGTGCGCGTCAAGGCTATCGCGGCTCTGGAGCGCGTTAAGCTGCCCTCGACGCTGGCTGTTTCGCTCTACGACGGGTTGAACAGCGATCAGATTCAGCAGGTTGTATATTTTGCCTGGCAGCACCCCGACACCGTCTGTGCCATCGCGTTTCAGGCTGCTACTCCGTTCGGTCGTTTCGAGGTCAAAAACTCTGGTGAGCAGGCGAGCGAGGACGGCAAAGGTAATGGCCACGTCCAGGAGGAAGAGCGCGCGCCGCGCAAGCTGCGTATGCCTGAAATCCTCGAGCTGATCGAGGAACAGACGGGCGTTTCACAAGATTTGTTCTTCCCGGTGGGCGAGGGTTCTCCTCTGTGCAATACCTTCTCGCTGCTCAAATACACGAAAGAGGGCTACAAACCCATCGCGCCTAACTTTACGCTCAAGGAGTTCATGGATATCATGGGACCGCGCCCAAATATGATGCTGCGCATGCTCACACGAGGGCGCGCCGCCATTCTGCCACAGATTGTCACCAACATTGGCGGGAGTCTCAAATTGATGAAGACATTGTGGCCGCACATCGGGACCGACCCCTCGTTCTGGACCAGCCGCAAGACGCTCACGCTCTTCGTCAAGCCGTTCATGGACGAGAGCGATATTGACATGAGCCGCATCGAACGCTGCTGCTTCCACAATGCCTCGCCGCGTGGGGTGATGTCCTTCTGCGCCCTCAACGCGAAGATGCGCCCGGCCCAACCGCACGCCAGCGAAAGCGCGTTCGTGCCGTTACCCACGCGCCGCGTCAAGGAGCAAACTGTAACAGCGCAATAAAGGTGAATCCCATATGCGATTCTCTATCATCATGCCCGTGCTGAATGAAGAGGCGGCGCTTGAACAGCAACTCAGCCAGTTGAAGCGCGTATGCGCGTGGTTTGATTGCGAATTGCTGATTGTAGATGGCGGCAGCGTGGATCGCACTGTCGCCATCGCGCAGCGTTTTGGGCGCGTCATGCACTCGCCGCGTGGGCGAGCCGCGCAGATGAACAGGGGCGCGGAGTTTGCTACGGGTGACGTGTACATTTTCCTGCATGCCGATACTATGCTGCCAGATGACGCCTTTGTGGCTATCGAGCGCGCGTGCGCTTCTCCCGATATGGTGGGAGGCGCGTTCCGGCTATGTTTTAATTGTAACGGGCTGGCATATCGCCTGGTCGCCTTTACGACCAATTTGCGCTCGCGCTGGCGGGGCATTTTCACGGGCGACCAGGCCTATTTCGTGCGCGCAGGCAGCTTCAAGGCGATTGGCGGTTTCCCTGATATGGCCTTGATGGAAGACCTGGAGATCATTACGCGCCTGCGCAAAATTGGCAAGGTCGTGTTATTGCCCTGCTATGTCACGACTTCGGCGCGCCGCCATCAGAAAGCCGGGCTGGCGCGCAGCGTGCTTTTTATGTGGTACCTGCGCACGCTCTACAAATTTGGCGTCTCCCCGGAGCTGTTACAGCGCAAATACCTGGATGTGAGATGAATGGGACTATCGATTATTATCCCCACATTTAATGAGGCGAAGCTTATCGAACGCACGCTGCAAGGTATCAAAGTTCACCCCGCGAAATATGAATGGCTCTGGTCTCCTGTGCGCTAAGAATTTTCATCAGGCGCATTATTGATTGCCCAAAATTCTGCTATGGTGTATGATGTCTCGCGAGGGGTCCCAACGTAAAGAATAATCAATGTGTGGGCAGATTGCATGAACTCAGAGCAGGCCGATACAGATCAAAAAATTCCAGTCATAGAACCTGGCGCGGCACAGAGCAGTTGCCAGGTTGAGTTGCCTGGGTCAATGAGCGATCAGCAGAGCGCGAAAGATGGGGTTATTGTGCCTGGAGGTAGTCAATCTAGAGCGGATCAAGGCGTGATCTGGACGCCGCGCTTCATTGTCATGTTCGCTTTGACGCTCGTGCTTGGCTTGAGCCTGGAAAGCATCTTAACGCAGGGTTGGACGATTCACATCGTTGTGGGACAGTGGGTCTTCCTGGGACATGTAGCGCTGATTTGCCTTTGCTGGATATTCTTACTGGCAGCCTCTCATTCGCGTTGGACGAGTCTCGGATCTGTATTTGGAATTATCTGGGCGGCGTTTATGACGATCAACATTATCATACAAAGCATACTCGCCGTATCGACTGGACCGATTCTCGCTCATGTCAATGTGGTTACTTGCCTGGCTTTACTCGGCTGTTATATCTGCTTCTCGGTTGATCGCCTGCTAATCGGTCGCTGGGATGCCTGGTTGCTTGGGCTGACTCCCGTAGTGGGGATGGCGCTGGTGGCGCTGCTGTTCTTGCTGGAACCGGCGCGGTCGTGGTTTGGGCTGGAAAATAGCATCGCGGCGGTTGCTTTGATACTGAGCGCGCTGGTATGGTGGATACGTCCATCCTGTTGGAAGGCTGCGCCGGGCGCGACTTTTCTATTCGGCGCGACACCAATACTCCTGCTGCTCCTCAATGTCGCAAATGCTGGTTACAACACAACGAACTTTTTCCTCGCGCGTGTAGTGCTGGATACCCCGTCAAATTTTTCAAACAGGGAAAGCATCTTCTTATTTGCGCAGGTAGCATTGCTATGTCTGCTGCTAGGGGGGATGCGATTCACTAAGTATGAGATAGAGGTGTAGAATGTCCACCTTTGATCAACTCACCGGCATGCTCCCGCTCCATTCGCTATTACATCAACGCTATCGCCTTGTTGCGCTGGCGGGTCGTGGTGGTATGAGCGCTGTCTACAGGGGCATTGACACGCGTCAAGGCGATCGCGCTGTTGCCGTCAAAGAGATGAGCCAGGGCCATTTAGACGAAAGCGAGCGCAAAGAGGCCATAGCGCGTTTTCAGCAAGAGTACCAGTTGTTGCACGAACTGCAACACCCCAACCTTCCCTTGATCTACGATACCTTTGACGAGGACAACCGCTGGTATCTTGTGATGGACTTTATCGAGGGAAAAACGCTGCTGGACCTGCTACGAGAGAACGGTGGTCGACCCCTGGCGGTCGCGGCGGCGATCGATTACGCAAGCCAGCTTTGCGATGTGTTGTCCTATCTGCACTCCCGTAATCCGCCTGTCATTTTTCGCGACCTGAAACCTACCAATGTGATGGTGCGCGATGATGGGCGCATGTTCCTGATCGATTTTGGCATCGCGCGTTTCTTCAAAGAAGGACAGCAGCAGGATACGGTGTTGCTCGGTTCGCCCGGCTACGCTCCGCCGGAACAGCATGGCAGCGGCCAGACTGGCCCGCGCTCCGATATCTACGCGCTAGGTGCAACCCTGCATTGTTGCCTGACGGGACGCGATCCGTTTCACGCTCCAGATCGTTTTCAGTTCCCACCTGCGCGAATGTATAACCAACAGGTGCCTGTCGAACTGGAACAGCTCATGCAACGCATGGTGGCAATGGATGAGCGGCAACGCCCCGCCAGTATGTTGGAAGTGAAGCATGAACTGGTCAAGATGAAGCTAACAGCCTATCCGCCGAATGCTCCCTTGCGCTCATCTGTCCCCGCGCCAGAGACTGTACAGCCGGTGTTGCCAGGGCAAGCGACACAGCCGACTCATCTGCCACCACCGGCCAACATGTATCAAGTACCTTTCCAGCCAGCGCAGCCGACCTCCATGGCTACTGGGTTCGTCCCTGCGCCTGTACCGGCCAGCGCTGCTCCTGCGCGCGTGTGGACGGCAGGGTTTTTGCTCATTATCGCGCTCATCCTGGTATTGACTATAGGCGGGACCTTGCTTGTTTTTAATTTCTCTAACCACAACGGAGGCATCACAAACCTGGACTCTATTGTGGAGTGTGTTCTCGCGGTCATATTTATTGTCATCGCTCTGGGAGCGAGTGCATCCGTGCGCAACAGGCTTGCAGTCACTCTCCTGGTAGTCCCGGTGGTGTTGACGACTATTGCCGCGCTCTCGTTGCTCGCGCATATTGCTGGTTTTGCACATGCCGATTCCCTGGGTGGGTTGTTCGAGCATGGGAGGAGCAACGACATCATCAAAGGCGGGTTAGTCGGGACTTCAATTATTTCTTTGCTATGGCTGTTTCGACCTTATCAATTGCTTGATCGCGTCGTGCTGCTGATCTTTTTTGGCGCTGCCACCATTTGCTCGCTGCTGGCAGTATTTGCCACGCCCGGAGACTCTTCTGACAGCCTGGCAGTTTACGTTATATTCTGCTTGATCGCGCTTATGCTGGGAGTGTTGATCGCAGCACGAACGGAACAGGTGCGACGACTGCGTGCTTAAAGCACTATGTATTAAATTCTTTATCCCTGCGGTCGATATGGTCCGGTGATATGCTCGAAGCGCGGTCGATAGCGCGTGGAATGATAATCGGCGGGATTCACGCGGCGCGCGTGCCAGTTCTTGCCGGGGATATCGGTTGAGATAAACGATCCGTCGCGAGATGCGGCGATGAGGCCGTGCGCGCCCTGTTCGACCAGGCTCATGACGACATTGGCGTAATAGATGGCCATGTGCTTGTCGTAGACTTCCGGCTCGCCGCTGCGCAGGAAGTAGGTCAGGTCGATGGGCAAGAAGCGAATGCCGGGCAGACGCGTGGAAAGCTGGTCTGCCAGAAACTCGGCGATATTGGCCTTTTTGCGATGGCCGTAGGCGTCAGCCGGTCCCTCTTCTGGCACAGGCACTCCCAGGTTTGCGCCCTCGGACATCACAATGGTCGAGTAGTGGCGCGGATTATGCCGGTCTTCGAGTACCAATGTTGCCAGTGTATCGATGTCGGAGGGTACTTCCGGGATCAGACAGCGATCGGCCCAGGTGACGACGGCTGTTTCGAGCGCGGTGAAACCCGCATCACGTCCGAACATGCGGAAGAGCACGGTTTCGCTGTGCGAGCCTGCGGTTGAGCGAATACGGTTGATAAACTCGGCGGCGCGGCTAATGGCGGTTTGAAAGCCAATACAGTAATCGGTGCCTGGCACATCGTTATCCATCGTTTTTGGGATGCCCCATACCGGCACTCCTTGAGCGGAGAGCACCGCTCCATAGCTCAGCGTGTCATCGCCGCCGATCACGACCAGGCCGTCCAGTCCCAGAAAATCCAGGTTTGCCAGCACCTCGCGGGTCAGATCGACGCGTTCATCGGGTGTGTGACCCTGGGCATAACTTGCCAGGTGCGGCGGTAGATCTCCCACACGCGTGCGGGCCGGATTGGTGCGCGTAGATTGCAAGGTGGTGCCGCCCATCCTGTCGATGGTGCGCGTGTTCAGCCTGTTAAGCGGCATGAGGTAGTTGTTATCCCAGGTGCTCGGGTCTTGCGGATTGAAAATTTGCTCGTCACGACTGCGCGAGCGGTCGAGAAAGGTGATCCCTTCCCACCCGGCGCGCAGTCCGGTGATGGAGATATCCATCGAAGCGGCGCGATAAACAAGCGCCTTGATAGCGGCGTTCAGCCCCGGCACGTCGCCGCCGCCCGTCAGGACGCCGAGCGCGCGCACAGGTTTTGTTAATGTTGCTGGCATACTTCACCCCGTTGCCATGTATTTCGGATAGTATAGTTAACATGTCTTTTCCAGGAAAAGCATACCACAGAATTCAGTTACAGGTAGCTGCGCAGATGCTGGTAGATCAATTGTCCCATGCCGGGTACTGGCGTGCCGTGATAGTCCTTGACGAGCAAGGGATAGCCGCACTGGGAACCTTGCACGACCCACGCCCAACCAGCCCAACTGATTTTGTGAGTATCAAAGTAGGCTAGCAACAGGCCCATGAAACTCGTGCCGCAGTCATATTCGCCACTTTCAGCCGAGATGACGGGATAGGTTTTGCTGATCGTGCCGAAGGCGGCATTCCACGTGCTCGGTTGTTTCTCCACGTAAGGATAAGGGTGTGTATCGTAGAGCACGTTGGCACCTTGAATGGGGTAATTGGTAATCTGGCTCAGGTCGAAGCCCCAGTTCATGCCTGCTACAAGAACAAGGTTGGTCGCTCCCATTCCGCGCACAGCGTCTACAAGCGCCTGCATGCCGACACTGTTATAGGTGAGCGTCTTATTGCAATTGCAATCCTGTGAATAAGATGTGTCGTTGCTGATGGTACATGCCGATAGCCAGCAGGTCCATGTACCCGGATGCGGCTCATTGAACAGCTCGAAAAGCACGTCGGGATAGGATTTATAGAAGCTGGCTACCTGCTGCCAGAAGGTCACACTGTCGGCGTCAGGCGCGGCCCAGGCTCCGCCCCCTTGCTGGGATTGACCGCCAGCGTCTGACCATTGTAAATCGAGTATGACGTTCAACTTGAGCGCGGTCAGCGTATCGACGGTCTGTTTGATAAGCAACTGGTATTGAGCCGCGCTGCATGCCTCCGATGATTGACCGTTCAACCAGATGCCCTCGGAAAGTGGCAAGCGTACTGTGTTTGCTCCCCAGTAAGTAGCGGTTTTAGTGCTGGTTCCTGAACCCATGTAGGCAAGTTCCTGAGCGTCAAAATGCCCGTCGCCCCAACAATTGTATTCAAGACTGTCGCGCCCAATACCATGAAAGAGGTAGCGCTGACCATCAACTCCCAGGACGGCGTTGCCCTGGACAGTGTACGGCCCATCTGCAAAGGCATATCCTGCTGTAGGGCGTGTGCGTACTACTACGAGACGCTTTGCCAGCGTGGCTGCGTGCGATAGCGGCTTATGACTTGCAACATTTGCACCAGCCGTTTGCAGGGAGTTTATCTTAAAAATTCCGATGGCAACAATTGCCAGGATAAAAATACTCAGGCATGCCGATTTCAACGAATGTAGCATGTAGCTTTTCCTCTGTTCTATCACAAAGACACAAAATGAGACGAAATGACAAACAATGAATATTTGTTTAACTGCTAATAGTAAACGGCAAAAACGAAGATATCTTCATAGCTACTTACTTTAAGCGTGACCTTTTCGAGCGGAAGTAAGGAGAGCGACGCGTTGGTTGACAGTTGATGAGGAATACTGTACCTTGAGGAAAACTTGAATCTTAGCGCATTGAGTTAGAAAAGGCTGGTATAGCTTGGAAGATAACCCCACGCGTAGGGATGACCTGAATCCGTATAAAGAGGAAGATATTCCCTACTACGAATATTCATCGGTGCAGCGTCCAGCGCGTCCAATCATCCCGCCGGTCCCGCCTTTGCCGCCCGAAACGCCCTCGCCGCTCAGGAGACCGCGCCATAAGGCCCTGGCTATCATCGTGGCGCTGGTGTGTGTGGCGCTTATACTGGCGGTGGTATTTCTAACGGGTCCCTTACAGGCGCTCTTTCATCAGCCCACGCCCGCGAAAACGGTTGTTACGACGCTGCCTACCCCTACCCACGCGCCGGTGAGCCAGGTCACGCCGACCGCCAATTTTCGCTCTGCCTCCTGTCCGTTTCAACTCGGCGCTGGCATAGTGGATGGACAGACGGTCAAATGCGGCTATGTCACGGTGCCAGAGAATCGCAGTAATCCTGGCGGGGCTAAAGTGCAACTGGCTGTCGCGATCTTCAAGTCGCCGACCGTTCAGAACGATCCGTATCCTGTCATCCGCCTGGATGGTGGGCCTGGCGGTCCGTCGCTGGATAACTGGGCGCACTATATCACAAGCTCGAACTACTCGACATTTGTGTTCAACCACGACCTGATTATGTTCGACCAGCGCGGAACGGGCTACTCCACGCCGTCTCTCAAATGCCCTGAGACGCTGCAACTGCAATACTCAACGCTGGATGAACACTTGAGCGCGAGCGCATCTGAGCAGTTGCAATTGCAAGCGTTGGGAGCCTGTCATGACAGGTTGGTCAAGTCAGGCGTTGATCTGAATGCGTTTAACTCGCTGGAGAACGCGGCGGATGTGCATGACCTGATCCTGGCCCTGGGATACAAGCAAGCGAATCTTTACGGCGTTTCGTATGGTACGCGCCTGGCATTGACTACCATGCGCCTGTACCCGCCGGTGATTCACAGCGTGGTGCTGGACTCGGTGTATCCTCCGCAGGTGAATCGTACAGCACTGCCAGCCGCGGCGCAGCGTGTTTTCAATACGTTGTTTCAAGGCTGTACCGCTGATGCGCATTGCGCCGCGCTCTATCCACATCTCGATACTGTTTTCTACCAGCTTGTCACGAACCTCAATGCCAGCCCGATTTCATTTCAAACGACCGATGCCCAGACCAACAAGAGTTACCAGGTGATGATGGCGGGGAACGACTTTGTGTTTGTGCTGTTCAGCGCGCTCTACGTGACGCAATTTATTCCTGTACTGCCGCAGATGATCTTTCAGATTCGCGACCACAACTACGCCCTGTTGTCGCAGATTTACGGGGATGTTGAGTTCGATGACACGTTTAGCGACGGCATGTTCTATTCGGATGAATGCAGCGAAGACTGGGATTACCTGGCGCAAAGTGCTATTGCCACAGCCATGCAGGGCATCGCACCCCAAATTCAGCCCGCTCTGCAAGGTGATCTGCAACAGGAGTACGACTCCTGCCGCCTCTGGAACGTGCAAAAGGCACCCGCTGCTCAGAAACAGGCGGTAGTGAGCGCTATCCCGACATTAATACTGACCGATGAGTATGATCCGATTACGCCGCCAGCCAATGGCAAACTTGCCGGGCAAACGCTCAAGAATAGCTACTACTTCCTCTTCCCTGGCCTGGGCCACGGCGCGGAATATAACTCGCCATGCGTGGACAGTATCATTTCTGCCTTTGACGACAACCCGACGCAGAAGCCGTCGGGTGCCTGTGTAGCAGGGATGGGGGAGCCGAACTTCGCATAGATGAGCTG
>DATLSI010000289.1:0-19929 GCA_035534255.1 Ktedonobacteraceae bacterium
GTAGTCCCTACCACACCAGGTAGCAGGCTCTCTTCCTTCCCGGTGCGTGCTAGCAACAGCCAGTATCATTCCGGGTGAAAAAGGACGCACATTTGTAGGGACGCGATAAATCGCGTCCCTACAAATCACCCGGAAGGACGGAGAACCATTTCGTTTAGGAGCGTCCAGGTTTTGAATGCGCGTCTAAAATTAATTGGTACCGGCATTTTGTTGTGCCTGGCGCTCGGCCTGACCGTTTTCTGCGCCATACAGACCGTGCAGGCCATCCAGCGTTTCGAGCAGGACCGCAAACTTGCGATATCCGGCGATGTAAGTACAATCAGTTCCTGGATGACCGTTCCCTACATCGCGCGCTTCTATCATGTCCCCGAAAGCTATCTTGACGAGTCTCTGCACATTACAAACGGGCAGTCGGTACGTCATGATACGCTGCGCGTGCTGGCCGACCGCGTCAAACGTCCCGTAAATAGCCTTATTCACGACATTCAACAGGCTATTCTGAACTATCGCAATCAACGCAGCGGGAGCACGAGGGCCAGGGCGACCGCATGTAACACGGCGAATACGAGTGCGTGTTGCAACACGAGCGCGAGCACCAGGGCGACCGCGAGGGTCGCCCCTACCATACATGTTTTACGCGGATCGCTTTTTCGTAATATGGTAGGGGCGACCCTCGCGGTCGCCCTGGTTCGCACTCGTGCGGTCGCCCTGGTTCGCACTCGTGCGGTCGCCCTGGTTCACGCTCGTGCGGTCGCCCTGGTTCGCACTCGTGCGGTCGCCCTGGTTCACGCTCGTGCGGTCGCCCTGGTTCACGCTCGTGCGGTCGCCCTGGTTCGCGCTCGTGCGGTCGCCCTGGTTCGCGCTCCGCTAGAGAGGGAAAAAGCATGAGCGTTTTCCTCTCTGCCCTCTTGAACAACCTGCAACTGTATGGCTATCCCGCGCTCTGGGTCTCCATTTTCATTGCTGCTGCTGGTGTACCGCTCCCTATCGTGTTCGTGCTGCTGGCAGCAGGCGCGTTTGCCGCACTGGGTGATTTCAATATCGTCTTGCTGACCGCCATCTCGATCAGCGCGGCGGTCGCGGGTGACAGTCTTGGATACCTGATCGGGCGTAAATGGGGTAGCAAGGGGTTGAGCTGGTTGGAGAACTCCAAACTGGGGAAACGCTTCCTCAAGCCAGGCTCAGTTGACCGCTCGCGCCAGTATTTTACCAGGCACGGCGGTTGGGCCGTTTTTCTCAGCCGCTTTCTCGTTGCTGCCCTGGGCGGCATCATCAACTTGCTGGCCGGCTCGGAACTGTACCCCTATCGCAAATTTCTTCTCTTTGACATTGCCGGCGAATTGTTTGGCGCTCTCATCCCGCTGGTTTTGGGATTTGCCTTTGGCGCGAGCTGGGAAGCCGTGGGAGATATCTTCGGCACCTTAACACTTTTCGTGCTTGGTGCGCTGGTCGTGACCTATCTTTTTATTCTGCTCCTCCGCTATACGCGGGGAACGCAGCAGGCCGGTAAGAACGAAGTTAGCGTTAGCAATAATTCCCGGCGCGCGTCGGAAATGGCCTCCATCATAGAGCCTCCCGCGCAATCGCCCCGCAGCCAGTAGGGATGCCCGGAGAGTTTGACACAGCCATACCCCAGGCCATACAATCTGTGCAGAAGGAAATAAGAAATCAACTGTTGTCGAAAACACAAGAAAGTCCTGTTATCATGCAACAACCTCAACCCCCGCTGGCGCAACCCCGTAGAGCTTCTGAACCCTTGCCGGAAGCCCGCGAGGTCGTCGATGGCATCTGGAAAATCACTGTCCCAATCCCTTTCCCCCTGCGTACCGTTAATGTGTACGCGTTGGTTGGCAAAGATGGATGGGCTATGGTTGATACGAGTATGGGGACGCCTGATACCCGCGAAGCTTTGTGGAAGGGACTGGAACGGGCGGGCCTGGCAATTGAAAACCTGCGCACCATTATCCTCACTCACCATCATCCCGACCACGTCGGGCTTTCGGGAGAACTCCAGGAACGCAGCGGAGCGGACGTCATCATGCACCCGATCGATGAAGCCGCCATCCGCGTGATCTGGTCGGGCAAGATGCCCGAACGCTTCGGGCGCGTCTCCAATTTCTTCGGCCAGCACGGTATGCCGCCGACTGATTTCTGGTTCACGCTGGTTGAGCCGGACGTGATGCATGATCTGATCCGCGTACCACCACATGAAGCGTTCACGCTGGTTGAAGATGGGGCCGTTGTTACAGTGGCCGATGAGCAGTATCGAGTGATCTGGACGCCCGGTCACTCCGACGGGCAGGTCTGCTTCTTGCGCGAGCGGGACGGCGTCTTCCTGGCCGCCGATCACGTCCTGCCGCGCATCACCCCCAATATCGGCCTGTATTCTGAAAAAGATCGCCCGAACCCTCTCGATGATTATATCGCTTCACTGGCGAAAGTCTCCCAACTGCCTGCCACCATCATTTTGCCAGGGCATGGTGAGCCATTTAGCGGCCTGGCAGAGCGCACCGCCGAAATCACCAGGCATCACTACGAGCGCGAGGCGCAAATTCTGGCAATACTGGACGAACAGCCGCAGCATGCCTACGGGGTAGCGGAACAACTCTTCAGCCACCGCTGGAGCAATAGTGAAGCGCGCCGTATGGCCGTTGCCGAGACACTTTCGCACCTGGAACACCTGCGTTTCAGTGGTCAGGTCGATCAGCATCGCGCCAGCGACGGGCTGCTCCTGTATAGCGTCGTATAGAATACCTACCCCCCATTCGTACCGCCTGGGAAGCCACTTTTCTAACTACTCGCTTGCTATAAAGTGGCTTCCCAGGCGGTACCATGCTATCAGGCAAGCCCTGAAGCGGCTTCACGCCTTGTATTTCACAGAATCGCGTGCTATACTCCTAAGCGGCAGTGAGTAGTGAAGCCGCTCTACAAGCCCAACAGTAGCATATTGGGATGAGATGCGACGAGTGTTAAACGTTGTAAGGAGGATTTCGAACCTATGGCGACACAGAAAACTCAAAAGGACGAATCGACGATTGTCGGTCGGCAAGAGATCACCAAACGCATTGCTTCACAGTCAGGGCTGACCCAGAAAAAGGCAGCCGAGGTACTTGAAGCGACTCTGGATTCTATTCGCGAGTCACTCCAGGAAGGCCACGAGGTACGCCTTGTCGGTTTTGGCTCATTCAAGGTTCGCCGGAGCGCTGCTCGCAAAGGCGTCAACCCCCGCGACCGCAAGGAAATTGTCGTTCCCGCGAAGGACCGGGTACGCTTCTCCCCTGGTAAGGAACTCTCGAACGCAGTTGTGCATGAGTAGTGTGGGCATCGCTGGCTAATGCCCACGATGAGCACGGATGGAAGGATTCCCGTCATAAAGTAGTAGTATTGCTCGCTGCCAATTTTCTGTTGATAGCCCGGGACGACCACGAAGGCCACCCCGGGCTATGCTATATATTCGGTCGGCAAAAATCCATCGGGCTATACATTGCCGCCCTCCATGGAGTAAAATAGATCACAGAACGGACGCGATAAATCGGGTCCTTACGATGTGAGGAACAGACCTCGATGGTTTCGAGAATGCAGGTAATCAGTCAGGCAAACCTGCTGCATTGCAAAAAAAGAGAGAGTAGGTCTATGGCGATAAGCAACGCGACTCTGGCAGGGCTTACCCGAACACAACTATTGGAAATGCACTATATGATGTCACTTCTGCGCCGCTTTGAAGAGAAGAGCGCAGAAGAATACACGCGCGGGAAAATTGGTGGTTTCATGCACCTGTATATCGGCCAGGAGGCCGTCGGTGTAGGAAGTATCACTACACTGCGCCCGGAGGACAGGGTGTTGTCCAGCTACCGCGAACATGGACATGCGATTGCGAAGGGTGTTGAGCCGGGAGCAGTGATGGCGGAACTCTTTGGGAAAAGTACCGGATGCAGCAAGGGCAAAGGCGGTTCCATGCATATGTGGAGCAATGAACTGGGTCTATTTGGTGGAAATGGTATCGTGGCCGCGCAACTGCCCATCGCGGCAGGGGTAGCTTTTGCCGCACAATACCAGGGCAAGGAGAGCGTGACGCTGTGTTTCTTTGGCGATGGGGCTGTCGATGAAGGCGCATTTCACGAATCGCTGAACCTGGCGTCGCTGTGGAAGCTGCCCGTCGTGTATATTTGCGAAAATAACCAGTACTCGATGGGTATGGCCGTGCAAAAAGCCTGGGCCGTTGATTCGCTGCAGCCGCGCGCCGCCGCCTATAATATGCCGTTCGAGCAGGTTGATGGGATGGACGTGATTGCCGTATACGCGGCAGCCAGAAGTGCCGTAGAACGGGCGCGCAGCGGTGAAGGCCCCACTCTGCTGGAAATCAAGACCTACCGTTTTCGCGGCCACTCCATGACCGATCCTGCTTACTACCGTACCCGCGAGGAAGAACATCAATGGCGCACCACCCGCGACCCCATCGGCATCTTTGAGAAGAAACTGCTGGAGCAAGGTATGGCGACGCAGCCAGAATTTGACGAGAACGACACCAGGGCTACACAGGCCGCTGAAGACGCGGCGGACTTTGCCGAGAACAGCCCGTTTCCCACCCCGGAAGCACTATTCGCCGATGTCATGGTCGATAATTCTACCGCGCTTTCGTTCCGCAGGGATGATCTTAAACATGTCTAAACGATGCGCAGCGTGAGAGGAAATAGAAGAGAATGCGTACTTTAACCTACCGTGATGCACTGCGCGAGGCCATTCGCGAAGAAATGCTGCGCGACGAGCGCGTCTTTATCATGGGTGAAGACATCGCCGGATATGGAGGCACCTATGCCGTCAGCAAAGGACTATTCGAGGAGTTTGGCGAGAAGCGCGTGCGCGATACCCCGCTGGCGGAAGAAGTGATTACGGGCCTGACTATCGGGGCGGCGCTGGGCGGCCTGCGCCCCATCCTCGAACTGATGACTGTCAACTTCAGCCTGCTGGCCAGCGACCTGATTATCAACAGCGCGGCCAAATTCCACTACATGTTTGGCGGCCAACCGCAGCTTCCGCTGGTTATTCGCATGCCAGGCGGCGGCGGGGCGCAGCGCGGGGCGCAGCACTCGCAAATGTTGGAGACCATGTACGCGCATATCCCCGGCCTGAAAGTAGTGACACCTGCTACACCATACGATGTCAAAGGGATGCTCAAATCTGCCGTGCGCGATCCCAACCCGGTGCTATTTATCGAGCATGAACTGCTCTACAACATCAAAGGCGAAGTGCCAGATGAAGGCGTCGAATATACAGTCCCACTTGATCGCGGAGAAGTGAAACGCGAGGGACGTCACGTGACTATCATCACTTTCTCGCGCATGCTGCATGTCACCATGCAGGCCGCGGAAGACCTGGCGAAAGAGGGCATCGACGCGGAAGTCATCGACCTGCGCAGCGTCAGGCCCATCGATATCGACCTGCTGGTAGACTCGGTGAAGAAAACCAACCGCGTCGTTATCGCCGAAGAGGGCTGGAAATACTATGGCACCGGCCAGGGATTGGCCGCGCTCATCTACGAGTACGCGTTCGATTACCTTGACGCGCCCATCCAGCATGTAACGGGCGCGGATGTACCCATGCCCTATTCAAAGCCCCTGGAGCGTATCGCCATGCCCAACAAAGACGCCATTGTAAAAGCGGCTAAAACGATTGTACCGGCAGCCCTGACACGCGCATAAACCATTTGGGATATACATAAAGGAACAAGACTGTATGAAAACAGTAGAAATGCCCAAGATGGGCGATACAATGGAAGAAGGCAAAATACTCCGCTGGATTAAGCAGGAAGGTGACGTGGTGAAAAAGGGCGAGTCACTGGCGGAGGTCGAAACCGACAAGGTTAATATTGAAATCGAGGCCTTCGCCAGCGGCGTGCTGCGCAAGATACTCGTCCCCGAAGGTGACTCGGCCCCCATTGGGGCAGGAATTGCTCTCATCGGCACGCCGGATGAGCCACTACCGGATGGACTTGCAGGCAGCGCGAACGGTAAAGCTGGTGCGTCTTCCGTTCCGGCTGCGCAGCAGGCGCCGCCGAAATCGCCATCCCCCGCGCCGCAAAACCTGGCTGGGCAGGCGGCGATACAATTGAAAGACGCACCAGGAGCATATGACGCCGATGCGCAGGGACGCGTTTTCATCTCGCCGCTTGCTCGTCGTTTTGCCGTAGAGCAGAGTGTCGATTACACGCGCATTCGCGGCACCGGACCCAACGGGCGCATCATCAAGATGGATGTTGAGTCAGCCCTGGTACAGCCCCAGGCAGTACCAATCGCGCCATCAGCTCCGCCCGCCCCTGTTTACGCGCAGGTAGCCGAAACAGTTGAAGCGCCCGAAGCGCTTCCAACAGCGGTAGACAGTGGCGATTTCATCGAAATACCGCTTACCGCCATGCGCCGCACCATCGCGCGACGCCTGAGCCAGAGTATGCAGACCGCGCCGCACTTCTACGTAACGAGCGTGATCGATACCGGCAAACTGGCTGACCTGCGCAAGCAAATCAACGCCTACGCGACTGCCGATCCCTCACTCGTCAAGATCAGCTTCAATGACCTGATTATCAAGGCGGTGGCGCGTACACTGGTCCAAATGCCCCAGGTGAATATCTCGTTTACCGAAGAGAAACTGCTCCAGAAGAAGCAGGTGCATATCGGTATGGCTGTTGCACTGGAACAGGGACTGATCGTACCCGTCATCCACAATGCCGACCAGCGCGGCATACTTGATATCGCGCGTGAAGCGCAGCGATTGGCGGAGGCCGCGCGCTCCGGCAAATTGCGTCCAGAAGATCTCTCCGGCGGCACCTTCACCGTCAGCAACCTGGGCATGTTTGATGTTGATAGCTTTACCGCCGTCATCAATCCGCCGGAGTCGGCAATCCTGGCGGTTGGCTCGATTACTCCAACTCCGGTGGTCGTCGATGGGCAAGTAGTAGTGCGAGATCGCATGAAAGTCACGCTTTCGTCCGACCACCGCGCCATCGATGGCGCGACGGCGGCGCGTTTCCTGCAAGCGTTCAAACGCCTGCTTGAAGAGCCATTCGGGCTGCTGCTGTAGATGGGAGATGTGTTTATGAGCACGCGCACCATCAACGGCGTCACGCTGGCGCTACTCAAGGGCAACATTGTTTTAAATCAGCAATCCCTTTTTGCCCAGCGTACCGCGCAGCACAGCGATTTCGCCGTAGTGAATGTTGAGATGCGTGATGCAGATTTGCCCGATGGCCTGGATGGCGGGCATTTCACCCAGAGGCTTGACTGTTACCACGCGCTGCGATAAGGCTTTGCCGCCATCATCAATGCTGGCAAGGTAGTCTTCGTATTCTCGCCATACCTGCTCGACATACTGCATAAAGAGGGCTGTATCGGCGATATGAAAGGCGCGCGCTTCCCCGCTAGCCATACCTGTTCCCTGCGCGCGCGGGGGAAGGCCGAGCCGTTCGTGCCAGTTGCCCTCAGCCCAGATAGTCGGGCGTCCCTGCAAAATGAAGCGCAGGATATTGTCCTCGGTGCGCGCGTAATGCCAGACCAGGAATGCGATAGAGTTCGTGTTTCCGCCGATCGTGTGATGCCACTCTTCAGGCGTCAGGTCCTCAAGGGCCAGGCGCGTCCAATTGTGCAGACGAGTCTGTTCGATGCGAAAAAAGTCGATGATGTCCATGTAAGACTCTCCTTCGAGCATGATCGTGTCTTGAATTACTACACAGGTGGTATCATTGTACCCGCTTCTCTCTGGAAGAGGAAAGCCCTGCCCAGGGAATGCGCCCCTGGGCATCAATGCCGCGCAGGTGGAAGGCGTCATTGAAGCTTTCCAGCCGCCAGCGCAACGGTCTATCGGGGATGGAATAGCGCGCCCAGTGCGTGATTGAGGTGTTCGCGGGATCAAAACCAGCCTGGGGATAATGCAGCGTATCCGCGTGGAGAAAGTAGAGGAATGACGCGCCGATGATGCCGCCGTGACACACGATAACAATCGTTTTGTCTTCGTATTCCCGCGTAATACGGTCTAGCACGGTGCAGGCGCGTAATACAAACGTTCCCCAACTTTCTCCGTTGGGCGCAACCGGGCGAAAAGGCGTTTCGCGGAAATTGACGCCGCCATAAACGGCCCGGTACTCTTCTATACTCATGCCATCCGAGTCGCCATTGCGCAACTCCTGCACTTCATCATCCAGGATGATGGGCAATCCCAACGCGGGCGCGATGATTTCAGCAGTCTGGCGCGCGCGGGTAAAGGTGCTGGCGATAAGCACGTCGGGAACGATTTCACCCGTAGCGGCCAGGCGGTCGCGCAGGTGTTCGGCCTGTATAATGCCACGAGGCGATAGGGGCGTGTCTCCGATGATGTGCTGCACCGCGCCGAGGGCTTCTCCGTGTCGTATCAAATAGAGGTGCGTCAAACGATTACTCCCTTTAACATTCTACAGCTAGCTAATTATAACACTACGGAGGTTCGTTCGGGGAAGATATGAAAATAAGGGTCTATGTGATATGTGTAAGCGCATTACTTACTATTAAAAGTAAAGTTACTACAAGAGAGATAGTATTTCAAGAGAGCAAACCAGGTTCCTCGCTTCCTGATATGATAGCTACGGTGTGGCAACAAGCATGTTTATCGCTTCAATCAACTGCTGGCGTTTAAAGGGTTTGCCTATGATGGGAGTCTGTGGGAAGTCTGCCTGCACGCGATTAAGTTCCTTTTGGCTTGCAGCTGAAAGCACGATGCATGGGAGATGCTGCGCGGGATAATCCTGCTGGATGCGATGCATAACATCCAAACCTGAGAGTGTCCCTGGAAGCAAGAGGTCAATAAGAGCTATGTCATAAGGAAATGAATAATCTGCGGTCTGAAGCGCATTTAAGAGCGAATCACCTATCCTGTGGGGAAAGACCTGGTGTCCTTCCATCCTTAAAATGGTTTGTATGTACTCACTGTTTATTGGATTGTCCTCGAGTAGCGCGATCTTCATCGATAATACTCCTTCTGGAATGTTCCCTTACTAAAGAGTAAATCGGCATCTGAACTCGATTGCAAAAGGGTTACTAAAGAAAGACATATCCCCAGGGAATATTTAACCATTATTTAACATATCCATAAAGCATAGTTAATGCGCGAGTGATACGGTTTAGATGGAAGGCAACGGGGGAGATGAAGACCTGTTGTACACCATGAACAGTAAACAGTATGCAGTGCTCGCAGGAATCGAGCAGGAGGAATTATGTCGAAACAAAAACGCCTTGCGCTCTTATTAGGGGTCGCAGTGGTGATCAGTGTGTTTATTTCAGCCTGTGGTGGGACCAGCGGAAATAACGGTGGTGGAACTAGTACGCCCACCGCAACCTGTCCCTCTGTTTCCGGGTTGACGGGAGCAGGCTCAACTTTTGATAACCCGCTTTTCTCACAGATGTTTGCCCCAAGCAACTATCCGACGACCAAATGCGGCACCAATGTCAACTACCAGTCAGTTGGTAGTGGCGCTGGCATTAACCAGTTACTCAGCCACACAGTGGATTTTGGTGCAACGGATTCACCAATGACGGATACGCAGCTCGCTCAGAGCACAGGTGGATTGATTATCCACATTCCAGTGACGCTGGGCGCGGAAGCCATCTCCTATAATCTTACAGCGATTCCCAGCACAACGCACCTCCAGTTCACAGGACCGGTCATCGCTCAGATTTACCTGGGGAAGATCACTTTCTGGGATGATGCTGCCATCAAAGCGCTAAATCCTGGTGTTTCTCTGCCACATGAAACCATAAGCGTCGTTCATCGCTCTGATGGAAGTGGTACCACCAGTATCTTTACCCATTATCTTTCAGCCATCAGTCCCGACTGGTCATCGAAGGTAGGCGCGGGTACAACTGTCAACTGGCCTGTTGGCGTTGGCGGCAAGGGCAATGCGGGTGTTGCAGCAGCAGTCAAAAGCACCGCCGGCGCAATTGGCTACCTTGAGCTGGCTTACGTCCTCTCCAATAATATTACGTATGGAGTGGTACAAAACGCAGCCGGGAACTATGTTGCTCCCTCGCTGGATGGCGCGAAAGAGGATGCGGCGAATGTGACGACCATTCCAGCCGATCTGCGCTTCTTCATAGTAAATGCGCCCGGGGCCAATTCCTACCCCATCTCGGGTTTCTCATGGGTGATCGTGTACCAGCATCAGAGCAATGCCACCAAGGGAGAAGCCATCGCGAACTTGCTATGGTGGATGACACACGAAGGTCAGCAATATTCGACGCCGCTGTCTTATGTGCCACTGCCCGCCGCCATTGTGACCAAAGACGAGGCGCAGATTAAGTCAATGACCTGCGGCAGCAATAACGCGCCTTGCTATACCGGGATCGTCAGCTAATATCATCGCTGGAAGGGAGGGAATATCCCCTCTCTTCTTTAGCGGGGTACTTCTTTCCTGTTGTTCGTAGCGCACCAGAACAAGCACAGGAAAGAATTTCTTCAATACGACGAGAGAAGCAGATTGCTGGTGCAAGAACGAAAGTGGTGTTGTATGCAACAGAGCTTTTCTGGGGCGAGAAGTATAGTCCGGCTGTTTGGAGGGCGGAGCCGTCGGCTCAGCGATATGCTCTTCCGCGGATTTACCCTGTTGCTCGTCCTGATTGTGGTAGCGGTGATTCTGGGAGTGGCATGGATACTCGTGAGTAATTCGATGCCGACGATCCAGCATTTCGGCTTGAGTTTTCTGAGTAATCAGGCCTTTGATCCTGTTCACAACATATTCGGAGTCGCCCCGGCTATTTTCGGGACACTTGTGACCTCGGCATTCGCTCTCATTTTCGCTGTTCCCATCGGGGTAGGAACCGCTATTTTTCTGGTTGATTTCTGCCCGCGCCCTCTGCAAATGCCCCTTTCGTTCATTGTTGAATTGCTGGCGGCGGTTCCCAGTGTCATCTACGGCCTATTTGGCTTTCTCGTCCTGGCCCCATGGCTTCAGACATCGGGCCAACCCTGGCTTCAACGGTACCTGGGCTTCCTGCCCTTCTTCCAGGGTCAGTTTCACGGATTAGGTTTACTGGCGGCGGGAATGATTCTGGTGATTATGGTGCTGCCCTTGATTACCAGTGTCTCACGCGAGGTGATCCTGACGACGCCAACAGCACAGCGTGAAGCACTTTTGGCCCTCGGTTCGACGCGTTGGGAAGTCATTCGCTATGCTGTGCTTCCCTACTCGCGCATCGGCATCACGGGTGGAGTGATTCTGGCCCTGGGCCGCGCGCTCGGTGAAACGATGGCCGTGACGATGGTCATTGGGAATCAGGCATCGGCTATCAGTCCCAGTCTTTTCAGTACAGGCTACACGCTTTCGAGCGTGATCGCCAACCAGTTCGGTGAAGCTACGCCGGGCCTCTTTTTCTCAGCAGTGATCGAAGCCGGCTTGCTAGTGTTTATTATCACCTTAATCACGAATGTCATAGCACGTATCTTGATCTACAGAATGGGGCGTGTAGGAGGACTCGCAGTATGAGTACAGTTGTAGAAAATCCACCTGTTGCTAACCCTTTCCAACCACCGCGGACGGCACACAATGCACGCCGACGAGCAAGTAATATCCTCATCATCGTCTTTTCACTGCTTGCAACAGCATTTGCTGTCGTCGTTTTGCTCTTTCTGCTGTTGTATGTGCTGCGAGCAGGGCTGCCCTTCATCAATGTGGCCTTGTTTACCAGGATTCCCACGCCCAATGGAGAGCCAGGCGGAGGCCTCGCCAATTCAATTCAGGGATCGCTTATTCTGGTCGGCCTGGCATCGCTCTTCGGTATCCCGCTTGGTCTTTTCACAGGTATCTACCTTTCTGAATTTGGGCGCGGATCTATCGCTTTAGGGGTACGCTTCCTGGTCGATGTGCTGAACGGCATACCAACAATCATCTTCGGCCTGTTCGCCTGGATTTTTATTGTTGTTCCCCAGCAAAGTTTTTCGGGCCTGGCAGGCGGAGTAGCCCTGGGAATTATCATGATTCCGATTGTTGCCCGCACTTCCGAGGAGGTGCTGCGCCTGGTGCCGAAAGAACTGCGTGAGGCCTCTCTTGCCCTCGGCGCTACAGAGTCACGCACGATTCTGCGGGTGGTTATTCCGGCGGCGCGTAACGGTATCATCACTGGTATTGTTCTGGCTATGGCTCGTGTAGCTGGCGAAACTGCCCCGCTCTTAATGACGGCTTTTGGTAACCCGTTCTTTAATTCTGACATTACACAGCCCATGGATGCGTTGCCTTTGCGCATCTTTAACTTCGCGGAAAGTCCCTACCCGGCGCAGATCAACCAGGCATATGCAGGTTCACTCGTCCTGATCGTGCTCATTCTCCTTACTTCATTTGCGATACGCTGGGCCACAGGAGGGTTTCAACGTAGTGGGAGATAAATACTTCAGGTTTGAGGATAAAACGAGTATCTGCACAAGAAGATGTAGGGGAAGAAGGAGGAATCCATGACAATACAGGTGCGCAATCTGAATGTGTGGTACGGGCACTCACAGGCACTCCATGACGTGAATCTCACTATTGAGTCGCAAGGTGTCACTGCTATCATTGGTCCATCAGGATGCGGGAAATCAACTTTTGTACGTTGTCTGAATCGCATGCACGAGGAAATAGACGGAGGCCGCGTGGAAGGTGAGGTGTTGATTGACGGAATCAACATTTATACGCGTGCAATCAAGCCGATCTATGTACGAAGCCATATCGGGATGGTGTTTCAGCGCCCCAATCCACTTCCGACTCGCAGTATCTTCGAGAATGTCGCAATTGGCCTTCGCCTTAACGGCCTGGCTAGCGGAACATATCTCAAAGAGAGAGTAGAACACAGCCTCAAGCAAGCGGCTTTATGGGATGAGGTCAAAGATAGGCTGGATGATACTGCTTCGCAATTGTCAGGCGGGCAGCAACAGCGACTATGCATTGCGCGCGCGCTAGCTATCGAACCGAAGATTATCCTGATGGATGAACCCTGCTCGGCTCTCGATCCCATTTCGACTTTTCAGGTCGAAGAACTGATTCGGGAACTCAGCAATTCCTATACCGTCGTCATCGTCACGCATAATATGCAGCAGGCCGGGCGCGTGGCGGATAGGACGGTCTTCTTTTTGCAGGGAAAGCTAATCGAAGAAGGAGAGACCGAGAAGTTCTTTGCCCATCCCGCGAAGAAAGAGACCGAAGATTACATTACCGGACGCTTTAGCTAAAAGCAGAGTTTATCAGGGCGTAAGAGAAATAGGCAATAGAGAGTGCCTTTATACCTGTGGGAAATGAGGATAATACCATCATGAATGCTTCAGCAGATGCAAGGATACACGACGGAGGAGGGAATCTCCCACTTCCCGAAGGCGCAAATATCTTCTCGCGCAAAGTCGCGCGCAGCGGCCATATCTCATTTGAAGGACATCCCTATTTCATCAGTAAGGCCCTGGCGGGACGATACATTCGCCTGGTAGTGCTGGCTGATCGCATTATCATCGATGCCGCCATTCCATTGCATAAGGAGTACCCTCTGGCATAACATAGCATATAATAAGGTATGTCAGATTTGGTGGGATGCATCTGGCACATCAGGAGGTTCTGTGGACACTCAAATAAATAAACCCGCTCAGGAGGCACCAGCGGTGGAATTTGAACTTACGCCTGTTCCCAAGCCTACTGGGACTCCAGGCGTACCTAAAGTTACTGTGGCCGAAGCTGCAACGGTGGTAAACCAGGATGCGCAAGTTAAAATAGATGTGCGAAACACAAATTTCTGGTATGGATCAAAACAGGCCCTTTACGATATCTCTATACCCATTCGCGAAAAACAGGTGACAGCCCTCATTGGGCCATCCGGCTGCGGCAAATCAACGTTCCTGCGCACGCTTAATCGCATGAATGATCTCATCCCGAATACGCGCGCAGAGGGCGAGGCCCTCTATGATGGTCTAAATATCCACGATAAATCGTTAGATGTCGTTTCCCTACGCCAGCGAGTTGGTATGGTCTTTCAACGACCCAATCCATTTCCTAAATCTATCTTCGAGAATGTAGCCTACGGCCTGCATGCTCAAGGCAAACCGAGGAAATATATCAAAGAACGAGTTGAAGCAAGCCTGCGCGGAGCCGCCCTGTGGGACGAGGTGAAAGATCGTTTGAAATCCTCGGCTCTGGGTCTTTCAGGCGGACAACAGCAGAGGCTGTGCATCGCGCGCGCTATAGCAGTCAATCCTGAAGTGCTGCTGATGGACGAACCGGCGTCCGCGCTCGATCCTATTGCTACTTTGAAAATCGAGGAACTTATCGTCGAATTAGCTAAAGATTACACCATTGTGATTGTGACACATAATATGCAGCAGGCCGCGCGCGTATCGCAGTACACTGGATTTTTCCTGAATGGCAGACTGATCGAGTACGCGCCGACGGTTGACCTTTTTGAACATCCTAAGAAAAAAGAGACGGAAGACTATATTAGCGGGCGTTTTGGTTGATCGCGCCCACCCATGGTTGATTATGTAGGGTCGCGATTGATCGCGTCCACTGGATATGATGGAGGTTTGCTGTGGGAAAAAAAATACTGGTTGTTGATGATGAAGCGGTGCTGGTAGAGACGATTGCATATAACCTGGAGCAGGCAGGCTACCTGGTAACAACGGCAGCAGACGGAGCCAGCGCGCTGGAGGTGGCCCATCGCGAGTCGCCCGACCTGATTATACTCGATATCATGTTACCCGAAATGGATGGGTTGGAGGTGTGCCGCCAGTTACGCCGCGAAGGAAATACGGCGACAACCCCCATCATCATGCTTACCGCCAAAGGCGATGAAATCGATAAGGTGGTCGGACTGGAGGTCGGCGCGGATGACTATGTGACCAAACCCTTTGGCAGGCGCGAACTGCTGGCGCGCGTGCGCGCCCTGTTACGACGCTCCGAGTACGTTCCCGCGCAGGAAGAAGGAAACGCGCAGAATACGCCCACCGAATCACAACGACCGGGCCGCGAACTGCTGGCCGGGCCAATACGCATTGACCTGGCCGGGCGGCGCGTCAATTGCCGGGGCAAAGAACTCGAACTGCAGCCCAAGCAATTTGACCTGTTAACCTACCTGGCACGCAATCGCGGCACAGTCTTGACACGCGACCAACTGCTGCACAACGTGTGGGGCTACGACTACGTGGGCGACACGCGCACCGTCGATGTGCATGTGCGTTGGCTGCGCGAAAAGCTCGAAGAGGACCCCGCCAATCCCAAACTGATCCAAACCGTGCGCGGCGTAGGCTATTGCTTCCGCTGGTAGGCCGCAACGCGTACCAGGGCGGGGACAAGCCCGGCCCATACCCTGTACGAAGCGGTTGACGAAGCCGTACAGGGTACGGGCCGGACTTGTCCCCGCCCTGGTATGTGGTATGATAGAAACAATTACCAGTCGATTTTCCCTATGTTTTAAGGAGCGAATTTATCTTGGAGCCTTTGACCACGAACCTTACCCTGTCCCCTGGTGCCTCGATTGACCTGCATATGCATACCACCTATAGCGATGGACGCTGGCCTGTCGAACAGTTGATTGATTACCTTGCTGCCGAACACTACGATATGGTAGCCATTACCGACCATGACCGTGTAGATACGATTGCTGGAAATCAGGAGTTGGCCGCGCAAAAAAATCTGCCTGTGCTGGCCGGTGTGGAAATGAGCACCGAGTGGAACGGTAGTATGGGCCATGTGTTGTGTTACGGTTTTGATCCGCACAACAATGAATTGCTGGCTGTGACCGAAGTGGTTGTGCGCCGCCAGCTTGAAAACACACACAGCGTCTACGACGAGTTGCGCCGCAAAGGATTCGAGTTTCCTCGCCAGGACGAGGTATTGCAGGATAACGGCGGCGAGGTACGCCTGCCGCGTGACAACATTCGCCTGCTGCGCGAACATGGCTACGCCGCCGACTGGCAGGCTGGCCTGCGCATCATCCGCGAAGCCGGGTTTGTCTCCATTCACGCGGATATGGCGCAGACGGTTGATGCCGCGCACCGCAGCGGAGCAGTCTCGCTCATCGCGCATCCCGGTCGCCGCGAACAGAATTTCACCTTCTACGATATCGACCTGCTCGACAAACTGCGCGCCGAGGTACCCATCGATGGTATCGAAGTCTACCATCCATACCACAGTCCCGAAATGATCGAGGCCTACCTGGATTACGTGCGCAAACACAATCTGCTCATGAGCGCCGGCTCCGACTCCCACAGTCACCCCGGACGTATGCCCATCAAGCGCCACGCCGAGATCAGCCGCGACCTGCTTGAGCGCGTAGGAATATATATATACAACAAGTGACAAAAAACATATCCCCCTTTTTCGCAAGGGGGATATGTTATGTTGTTTATGTGAGCGAGCTAACCCAATGCTTCTCTACCTACCTCGACCGGCAAAGCCTCTTCCGTGTCATAGTCTGCGGGTGATGTGAGATCACTCCCGCGCCGCAGGCCAATCACATTGAAGATAGGCGTCAGGACGATCGACAGGATGAGGTTCAGGATAATCATCGAGAACGCGATATACATGAGCGGGAAACTCGCGCCGCCAATGGAAACGGCGTAGACCGACTTGAGACCCGCGGCAAAGAACAGGATCGTGCCGAGTACTTCTGCCACAAGCCAGCCGATCAGCAAGGCCCAGCGATTGAACCAGTGCGTATAGAGGCCCAGGAAGACAGCCGGGAGGGTCTGGAGAATCCAGATGCCGCCGAGCAGTTGGAAGTTAATCACCTGCGTCGTCGGGATATAGACGATAAAGAGCACCGCGCCGAACTTCAAGACAAGCGATGCCCATTTGGCAGCAGTGGACTCCGCGCGCTCAGAGGCATTGGGGGAGATGTACTCCTTGTAGATGTTGCGCGTGAACAGGTTAGCGGCCGCAATCGACATCACAGCAGCAGGAACCAGCGCGCCAATCGAGATGGCTGCGAAGGCGAAGCCCGCGAACCAGGATGGGAACTCGGCGTTGATGAGCAGCGGGATAGAATAGTTCGGGCCCAGACTGACCGGTGGCTTAATGCCCGCCGCGATTGCCATGTAGCCGGTGAGGGCCAGCAGGCCGAGCATCAAGGAATAAATGGGTAACAGCGCGGTATTGCGCTTGACCACGTTCTTGCTGTTGCTACTCAAAACGCCTGTCAGGGAGTGCGGATAGAGGAACAGGGCCAGGGCAGAGCCAAGCGCCAGCGTGACATAAGCCCAGGTCTGTTTTGGACTAAGAAACTCGAAAAACGTGGTGGGACTCCCCGCGTGCTTCTTCGCCACGGCTGCAAAGATGGCGCCAAAACCGCCCAGTTTAGCTGGCAGCACGATAAGAATAACGATCAGCACGGTGAAGATCATGATGTCTTTCACCATGGCAATCATGGCAGGCGCGCGCAGGCCGCTCGTGTAAGTGTAAGCCGCCAGGATGAGGAAGGCGATCAGCAACGGAAGATCGACTTGGAATCCGCCAATCGATACGTTGAGCGGAATACCCAGAGCGGCCAGCGAAACCTGAATGCCGAACATCTGCAAGGCGATGTACGGCAGTGTCGCGATGATGCCGGTGAGCGCGATCGCGAGAGCCAGAGTTCTGCTGCCGAAACGATCTTTCACAAAATCGGCGGCGGTGACGTAGCCGCGCTGCTTGCAAACCGACCAGAACTTGGGCATCAGGATAAAGATGATTGGATAGACGAGGATGGTATAAGGAACCGCGAACCAGCCATTCAACGCGCCCAGTCCGAACATGGCAGCGGGAACGGCAATGAAAGTGTAAGCGGTGTAGAGATCACCGCCGAGCAGGAACCAGGTGACACCGGTACCGAAACGCCGACCGGCCAGGCCCCATTCGCTGATCTGGTTCAGGTCGCCACGCCTCCAGCGCGCGGCAACGAATCCCAGCACCGTCACGAACAGAAAAAAGATGATAAAGACGGTAAATGCGACCGGATTAAATGTAAACATGGAAGGCTTCTTCTCCTTAACTTCACAAACAGGCTAACATCATTGCCGCCTGTACTACAGCAAGCCGCATACGCGCTGACTCGTCGTCGTCAGGCTCCCAGGAAATAGAGCACAGCCGTCAGGATGGCCGTAATTATAACCCAGAGGAGCGGGAACCAGTAGAAGAAAGGTATGCCGATAAACGTTGGGTCGTTGTGGTTATAGAACGGGGGATACAGCAACACAATGAAAGGAATGATCAGGAAGACGCGAAGCCAGGTACGCCTTTCCGTGCGTGTCCGGGGTTGGGTACTCACAGGGTTTCTCCTTTCGCGCTTAGCGCAAGATAAAGCGAGACGTAATGAGAATGATTACGATAGGGAAAACGTGTGCATCCGAGTGGTAATTGGTACCTCCTGTTAATGGGTTTGAGGTGGTGTGAATCGGCGATTGTAGAAAGCGCCTATCCCCTCACAAAGAGATATGGACTAACCTACTGTATAGTTAGTACAACATAACTGAGAGAATGTCAATAACATATTATAACTCATTATAGTGGACCCTTTTGTCAGGCTAAAAGCATTCAAAGACGGCTTATCTAGCAAAACTTCTGCTCCCCAGGGAGGATTACCTAAAAAAACTCGTATCTGAGACTCTGTACCTAAAAAAGCATCAATGTTAAAGGAAGAAGCTAAGGAGGAACTGGGTTTTCTCGCTCTGGAAGCGCCATCTGATAGTCATGCAAATAGCCGCGAATTTGCTTCTGATGTTTCTTCCATAAATCCTCTTCCAGGAAAGATTTTGCCTCGAAAAGCGCAAGACCTTTATAATCATCCGGGGTCCTCTTCAATACATAATCAACCCATACAAGCTGACCGACACCAGAACGACGCATTGAAGCCTCAGGTGTGCGGTGATCCGCGTCAAAGCCAAGAGCCTCAAGCAGAGGCGTCAATAACATATCTTTGGTGAGATTCTCCGGTTTACCATGTCCTGCTTTGCCAGGCATGAGGTGTCTTAATTGCCCCTCCACTTCCGGTACTTTTTTAACTAATCTCTCTAGCTCTGCTTTGAAATCATCGAAGCCTGGCATTGCACATACTACCTTTCATTTTCGCCATCTTAACAAGAACGTAGTACCAAGTCAATAAGAAAACAACGCTTCATCCAGAACTGCTCTCTACTCGAACGACCTGCTCGAAGTACACCAGTTCATCGTATCCCTCGTACCCCTCGTCAAGCACCTCCACTTCTACTACGCGCAAGCAATTGCAGACCTCCTTTATCTTTCCATGCCATTCGAGTTCAGGATACGTTGGAAGCTCTTCGGGGCGCATTAAGTAGGCAATAACCATCCCCTGTCTCAAATCTGACAGAGCGAGTTCGGGCATAGATCACCTCTTTCGTCAAGTTCTCGTAAGTTTCTGTAAAAACTTGGCACCAGTATTTTAACACCAGAAAGATACTACTGCAAGTGATAGCGTCTTCCGATTTATAATCACGTCAATACATGCGAAGGGATTTTTATATGATGCGTCTCAGGGTACGAGAACTTGCCGAAGCGCAGGGTATCGGGCTATCAAAATTATCACGCCTGGCAGACGTGAATTATAAAACAGTACAAACAATTTGGAGAGACCCATTTCACGGCGTCAATACGAAAACGCTTGAACGTATCGCGAAAGCCCTGAATGTTCCCATGTCGGAGCTATTTGAAGATGTGCCGGATGAGGAGTGAGGAACCATCTATAGGCAGGGGAAAACATGATACATCTGAGGGTCAAGGAAGTAGCGAAGGCAAAGGGATTTAGCCAGGGTGAGTTGTCACGTCGAGCGAACATTGATGAGAACACGCTCAAGCGTATCTATAGAAATCCTACGGCAGTTATCACCACAGAGACACTTGATAAGCTAGCGAAAGCTCTGGGTGTGGATGCTTCTGTGTTGATCGAGAGTGTTCCAGATGAGTTTGAGGGGAAT
>DATLSI010000290.1:0-21046 GCA_035534255.1 Ktedonobacteraceae bacterium
GGGTGCTGCTTTATGGGCAGAAAGGGTAGAGGGGCAAATATGAAGCCGCTTGTAGCCATCGTGGGCCGACCGAATGTCGGCAAATCCACTTTCTTTAATAGAATGATCGGCGAGCGTATCGCCGTTGTCGAAGATATGCCGGGCACCACGCGGGACCGCATTTATGGCGATACCGATTGGAATGGGCGCGTGTTTACCTTGATCGATACGGGCGGACTTGAGTTCGGGTCAGACATTCCCATCGGGCAGGTCGGACTGACGGGACAGCCCGGCGATATCATGAAGCACGTGCAGGCACAGGCCGAGTTAGCCATCGAAGAGGCCGACGTGATCGTCTTCATGGTCGATGCAAAGGCGGGCATTACCGCCGCCGATCAGGAAGTTGCCGAGGTGCTGCGTCGCACCCAAAAGCCGGTCATCCTGGCCGCCAACAAAGCCGACAATGCCAGAACGCGCCTGGACGCCGTCGAATTTTACCAGTTAGGACTCGGCGAGCCAATCGACCTTTCGTCAGTCCAGGGCGTCGGCACCGGTGACTTGCTCGATCATATCGTGGAAGCGCTGCCGCCGCAAGATGAGTCAATAGAGGAAGAAGACGAAAGTATCCCGCGCATTGCCATCGTGGGCCGACCGAATGTCGGCAAATCGTCGCTGCTCAATGCCGTCCTGGGCTATCAGCGTGCCATCGTCAGCGACATTCCTGGCACCACTCGTGATGCCATCGACACCGAATTGACCTTCCAGGACCGCAAGTTGATGCTGATCGATACCGCCGGCATCCGCAGACGCGGGCGCATCGGGCCGGGCGTCGAGAAATTCAGCGTCCTGCGTTCCGAACGCGCCATCGAACGCGCCGACGTCGCCATCCTCGTCGTCGATGCCAGCGAAGGTCTGGCTGCCCAGGATACGCACATCGCCGGCCAGATACAGGATATGACTAAGGGCGTCATTGTCGTGGTCAACAAATGGGATATGGCGCAGGAACAGCGCCGGGCCGCGCGCGAGGGGCAGGAGCCGAATCCCAACGACGAGATCGAGACGGCAGAAGCCTACCGCCGCATCATTTCCGAAGGACTCAAATTTATTCCTTACGCGCCCATTGTCTTTACCTCGGCAAAGACGGGCTACCACGTGAAATCGCTGCTCGAGATGGCGTTAAACATTTCCGATATGCGCTTCTTCCGCGTGTCTACCTCGCGTTTGAACGAGGTCGTGCGTGACGCTGTGCGCCGCCACAATCCCACCGTCTTTCGCGGCAAGGTCGCCAAGATTTACTACGCGACGCAGACGCAGGTCAATCCACCCACCTTCGTCTTCTTCGTCAACGACCCGCAGGCCGTCCACTTCTCCTACGAACGCTACCTGGAGAACCAGCTGCGCGCCGAATTTGGCTTCAAAGGTACAGGCATCCGTATGCATTTCCGCGCCCGCCCAAAATCCGAACAACGCGAACGCCCATAGGGTGATTATACCTGTGGCAGCGTAGTTGGCATCAGGTGGTACTCCATCTTCAGCGCGATGATGCGCGTGGCTGCCTGGTCGACACGCGACTTCAAGAGCGTACCATCTTGCAGCGCCGCTTTCAGCGCATTAATCATGGAGGTCATCTGGTACACGCCCGTCGGCCCCAGCAACATATCGTTACCCGCGTTAAGCGCCATGATAGCGGCAGTGTTCATACTCCACTTCTGCATAATGCCCTGCATATACAGCGCGTCCGTAATCGCAACGCCATCATAGCCAAACTCGTTGCGCAGGATATCTGTCATAAACGTGTGCGACAGTTCAGCCGGGTACACTGGATCGATAGACGGCATAAGTACGTCTGTTGGCATAATCATGCCAGGGTACTCAAGCGCGTCGGACGACTGGATAAATGCCTTGAACGGTGCCAGGTCGATGTTGTATATCTGATTTCGTGTCTGGTTGACGACGGGCAGCGTCGAATGCGCATCTGGTACGGCATCACCCAATCCAGGGAAATGCTTGATGGTGCCGATCACGCCGTTGCCTTGCAGCGCTTTGATATACGCGCTGGCGTACTCGATCACCGATTGAGGCGTATTGCCGAAGGTGCGTGTCACCATATCATAGCCGTTGACAAGATTCACATCCACATCCGGCGCGAGGTTCACATTGAGGCCAAGCGAGAGCAGATCGTGCGCGGCCTTCGCCCCCTGCTGCGTGGCAACATTCGGATTTCCCGTATTGGCGATATCAGTAGCCGACATACGATAGCCATAAATATTGGATAGACGATGCACATATGGCCCGCCCTCTTCATCGGCGGCGATCAACAGTGGAATGCTGGCGCGACTCTGCATCTCAGCGATATCGTTTTTGGTCTGATTGAAGTTTTGCATCTGAAATTCGTACATGATGACGCCGCCAGCATGCAGCTTGTTAATCATCGTATCGAGATCAGCCGAGTAGTAGCTGGTAGCGTTGGGACAGGTAACAGTCCCACATCCATCGGCATATTCCACCATAATAAGCTGGCCCAGTTCCTCATCCAGCGTCATACGCGACACGTATAGGCTGGCCAGCGCCTTATCCTTCATATATCCCGACAGGTGCATAATAGCGTCTACCTGCGTGGGCGATAGCGGGGGCTTCACAAACGGACCGCTTGCGATGGGCGTCACACCAGGCACGCTACCGCCAGTCCCGCCGCTCGTCTGAAAGAAGCGCGGCGCAAAGAAACTGGCCATACCCACCAGTCCGGTCAGCAAGAGCAGCAGCGCGATAAGGGGAGCGCGCCGGTGGCGTTTGCGGCGGCGCGTGGATTGAACAGGAACCATCGGCGACTGTTCCCGAAAATCCTGGACAGGCAAGGGCGATACGGGTATGTCCTCCATTTGTTCCGCTCGTTGCTGCTGGTCTTGTCTGGCCACCATCGGACTTGCCAGTGGTGTATTTGATTGTGGCACAGATGGTTTTCGAGGCTGCTGATTTTGAATACTCATACAAGCTCCTGATAGCCATTATTTATTGTAGTATAAGCTGCTCATAAAAATAGATTTCCACCGCTACCACATCGTATAGGGTAGGGGCGACCCTGGTGGTCGCTCCTACCCGGATGCCGCGTCCTACTCTTCTAACGCACCAGAAGCGTCTTTTGTCCCGCCCAGCTGGTCCTCTGTTTTGCGCGTAGCCGATTTTCGGGAAGACCCAGATTTATCGCGCCCCCGTGGCCTTATAGCTATCGTGGGGGTACTCTCCTCTGACTCGCTCTCTTGCGACTCCTGCCCGCGCGTCTCTTGCGCAATAATGATCGGTTCGGGTTCGCGCTGCTCCTCTTCCCCATGTTCACTCGTATCGCGTTGTATCTCACCCTCGCCAGGCACAGTCGTTGTAGCGGGTTCTTCATGATATACATAGAAGGCAACCGTTTCATCGGTGATATACGGAGTTTGTTCGACTTCGTCAGTAATAGAAAAACTGGCAGGGGGAACGTTTTCGCCGGGCGCAACCGGCGCTGTGCGTAATGAAAAATCGTCTTCCTGCGACTCCACAGGCTCAAGATTTTTGTCTACCGGCTCGATTGACTCGGCTGGCACAGGTGGAAATGGCTGTACATGCTGTGACCATGTATACCCTGCTGGCGTGCCGACCGTCTCCGGCTGCCCCGGCTCATTCGTCTCTTCCTCATCAGCCTGCTCTTGCGCGGGCCATGCCGCTGTGGTTGCGCGCACCGGGCGGCGCGAGCGCGCTGCCGAGCGCACATTCGGCACCACCGACGCGGGCAACAGCGCGTAGTCAAAGACCACCTTGATCGCGCGTGTCTCCCGCTTATTGCTGGCCGCCATCAGCGCCTCTCGGTAGTTTGTCAGTGCAAAGTTGTGCGTAATCAACTTCTCAGGATGCAGCAACCCCTGTTCAATCAAGTCAGTCGTAACATCAAAAGTAGAGCGGCGCTGGCGTGTGCCTATCGGCCAGCTTTCAGTGCCATGACCCATGCTGCCGATCAAGCTGACCTCCTGGTACCACACGGGGGTAAGATCAACGTACATAAAGTGCAGATCAAGGCCAACCATCACAATCGCCCCGTCCGCGCGTGTCCAGCGCAGCGCGTCGGCCAACGTTCTCTGCGTACCTATCGTATCGTAGATCGCGTCGTAGCCGCCCAACAGCATCTTATTCCCCAGCATGCCTGTATACAACTTCGCCCCCGTGGCGCGTACCACACTGTTATACATATCTTGCGGGTACAGAATGTGCGTCGCGCCAAACCGTGTAGCCTGCTCCACCTGGAAAGGATAGCGCGCCATCACGCTTATCGTCGTCTGTGGCGCGAGCGCGCGTACCGCCTGCAACACAAGCAGCCCCATCGTTCCCGCTCCCATAATCAACACGTGATCGTCAGGCTTTGGCAAATGACGTAATACAGCATGCACTGCTACCGCCGTTGGTTCAAGCAGCACCGCCTGTTGATCACTGATGTCGGCTGGCACGCTAAATACCTGCTGCTCATGCACCAGCATCTCCTCGCTCCAACCCCCGCCTACTGGTTCAGGACCCGCGAACTGCCCTTGCTCGCACACGTTATAATTTCCCGCCGCGCACGCGTGGCACACCGGTAGCGTCCCCGTCGTCAAGCAGTTCTGCCCGTATTGCAGCGCAACGCGATCACCAACCCGTACATGCGTCACATCTTCGCCCACTTCAATTACCTCACCCACAACCTCATGCCCCGGATACGAGCGCTTGTGTGCCGGTAGAGCGGCAGGCGCGATACGGAAATCGCCATCCGCGTAAATAAAATGCAAATCGCTGCCACAAATACCCGCCAGCCTGTTGCGCACCCGCACCCAGTTGCGCGCCGGCAACTGCTGCCGCCCAACATTCTGCACCTGCAATGGCGAAAACGAAGAAAAGTAAGCCCCGCGCCAGAAGCGTCCCAGCGCCCTCGTTAATAATACCCGCCTGGGGCTAAGTTCCATAGTAGATGTCCACATGGCCTGATTCCGCCTTTCTCATCGATATCTCTGTCTCATCGTGTATCGCCCTGCTGTGAAGTGTAACATGACCATCGACATGGGTCAATTTACTGGTACTTTGACCAAAACTATACCCTTTCTTAACGCTTTCTTGACCTCTCTCATTTATAATGAACGTTCGTAGGGGCAAGGATGTGAGGTTGGGTGGATATCTTTCTATTCTTAAAAAAAGGGAGTCAAATGGTTATCAGTAAACGTATGCTCATTTGTATCGGCATAGTAGGCGTTATCGTCCTCGGCGCGCTCGGATTCACTTTTGCCTTTCTCATCTCTCAAGTCAACGCCTCATCCTCCGCCAGCGCAACTCCTACGTCCACTGTTGCCGCCGCCACACCTGCCGCCAAAGCGAATCGCGCCTGTGCCCTGGGCATCGTTCAATCCATCAACAGCCAGAACCAGGCCATCGTCGTCTCAGAGGCCAACGGCAAAAAAACCGTCACTGTCACCGTTAATGCCACAACAACCTTTCACAAACATGGTGTCGCCGCCGCTTCTTTCAGCAGCCTCGCCGTAGGCCAGCATGTGCGCGTTACTGCCCAGGGAAGTTGTGATCGCAAAGCGTCAACCTTCGTGGCCCAGGCCATCACTGTCATTATGGCTACCGCCAGCCCGACACCTATCCCCGCCGTCTCAACAATTCCTGCCAGTGTGTAGGAACGCGACATCTTGCCATATGCGCTATCTTGCTCTATCATATGGAGGAACACGAATCATCGCGTCCCCTCAATTATTTCATATTTATTTTAGAGAGCAACATGGCAACACAAACCAGAAAACGCAGTGGAGGAACACGGTTTGTTCCTTCCACCAATGCACCAGGTAATGCATCCAGATATGGCCGCGCGCCAAAAACTCCTCGCCGTCGCTTCAGACAGCGTCTCATCTTTATCCTGCATCATCCCGTCGATGCCGCCTGGGGCTGGCTCAGTTCGGTGCGTACCGCCATTTTGCTCATCGCATCCATCACCGTCATTTGTTTGCTCGGCATCTATTTCGTGCAGGCTCCAGGCGAAGTACTCGGCGATGCCGCTACCTATGCCGCGTGGGTTCAGCAGAACGCCCTGCCGCGCTACGGCTCTCTCACCCCTATCTTCGACTGGCTGCACTTCTTCACCATCTTCTCAAGCTGGTATTTCATGCTCCTGCTCACTATCCTCTCCCTCAGCATTATCGTCTGCACCCTCAATCGCGCGCCTGCCATCTGGCAAAACTTCAAGCATCCCGTCATTCGCCGCAGCGAAAAATTCTACCAGCATGCCCTCGAACGTGCCTCGTTCACCCATCCCGACCCCCTTGCCTTCACCACCACCGAACTCCGCAAGCGCCACTACCGCATCCGCACCCTCACCGTACAGGGTACGGGCGGGGCTAGTCCCCGTCCTGGTTTAGCCGAAGCTGGCTCGCGCCCTGGTTCGTCTCGCGGTGTCTCTGAAAATAATGACACTGGTGGCTCTACAGAACAAACAACCTATCTCTACGCCAACAAAAACTCGTGGGCCACTCTCGCCACCTTCGTCTTTCACGCCGCACTCGTTACCCTGCTTATGGCTGGAGTGATCTCGCAGTGGCATGGCCTCCCTCCCGACAGCCCTGCCAGGCGCATCCTGCCCGCGCCCCTCGTCAGCCTCAGCGACAGCCTCGCCGGATTCACCTTTGACCAGGCCCTGCCCACCGGACAGAGCGCCGTCGTCTACCCCCGCGGCACACCTCATAACATCAGTTTTCGCGTCAACAACTTTACCGCCACCTTCGACCCTAAAACAGGTCTCGCCACCGACTACGTCACCAACCTCAGCGTCTACCGCGACGGCCAACTCGTCGCCCGTAGCAATCACCTGCGCGTCAACGACCCACTCTCATACGATGGCATTATCTTCCACCAATCATCCCTCATACCTTCCGTCACTATCACCATCAGCGACTCCCAGGGATGCCTCGTCTGCGCCCAGGCCATCGTCCTGGACCAGACCAGCACCGCGCAAGGTCTACAATTTGATATTGCCAGAGACATCCCCATCGCTGGCACATCCATGACCCTCAGTGTCTTTTTTCCCCATTCCCCCTCCCTCCAACTCGCCCAGATCAAACACCCCCTTTTTCTCACCACCATCGGCATCCCCGGCAAAACACCAGATCAAGATAACGTAGCGCAACTCAGTGTCGGGCAATCGCAGCGTGTCTTTAACAAACAATGGACCATCACCGTCAATAACGCCCAGGAAGCCACCGTTTTGCTCGTCACCAAAGATAGCGGCTCCCTACTCATCTGGCCCACCGCTGTCATCCTCATACTCAGCCTCTGCCTCACCTTCTACTTCCCTCAGAGGCGTATCTGGATACGCGTTCGAGGCACCCAGGTCAACATGGCCGCTCTCCACGAGCATTTCACCAACATCCGCACCGATCTCCTTGCCCTTTCCCGCAACTCGACCCATTGACATCAATTCGCAACTGGTATATGCTACAAATAATAAAATCCTTTCGTAATCATTGTAAGGGCGAGGGAGGTCGCCCTCGTCTAAGAACGTGAAAGGCTTTCCTGTGCATGAAACTCACCATGAAAGGTGACTACGGCCTGCGCGCCATGCTCGATCTTGCCGCCCGTTATGGACAGGGGCCAGTAGACAGTGCCGATATAGCCGGTCGGCAATATATACCAGAGCAATATCTCGACCAGATTTTGCTGGCTTTGCGCAAAGAAGGCCTCGTCACCAGTGTCCGCGGCTCCAGAGGCGGGCACATGCTTGCAAGGCCGCCCGCCTCCATCACCATGGCCATGGTCATCCAGGCTCTTGAAGGCTATGTCCCGCCTATGCAATGCCTGCCCAATCCCGACTTTTGCCAGCTCGCGCCTGGTTGTTCCCTGCGCGAAGTCTGGCGCACCATCGATGATTTGACCCAGGCTGTTCTTACCTCTACCACCATCGAAGAACTTGCCCGGCAGCATGACATCGGCACAACCGCAACTATCCACTCTGTTTAAAATTGGAGCAGCCTTGTGGTTGCTCGCCTGGAAAGGGACTATCTGACTATCATGGGAAATGTGCGCGTGGCTGACGACTTATTGCATCCGTCGCATCAACAACAACCCGCCCTATCTCAACACGCCTCCAAAATCATAGCCATTGTCGAAGACGACCCCGAACTCGCCACCCTCTTTCAGGATGCCCTCAAAGTCCAGCAGCACTGGCACCTCCATTTCTTCCCTGATGGACAGGTCGCCAGAGACACCATCCCACAACTACAGCCCCAACTCATCCTTCTCGACGTTGGCTTGCCCAACCTTGATGGCGCCGCCCTTTACAAAATCTTGCGCGGCCACAGTGCCACCAGGCATATCCCCATCTTAGTCATCACCGGCAAGCACGACTGGCAACTCCACCGCATGGGCTTACAGGCAGGTCTCTTCCTGCGCAAGCCATTCAAACTGCGCGAACTGCTCTTCATGATGCAAGCCCTCCTCGGTGAAACACCCCCAATGTAACCATTTATGTCCCCCAAACGTATTCAACTACAGGGGCCACTCCTGTGATGTGTAGCAAATTTTCATACCTTCGCAAAATTGCGCAAAAAACTCTTGACACCCTGTTTATATCGTTGTATAATTGCTAATTGCCACAGTGCTATACTGGTAACAGTGTTGTTACAGGTGGATGGTAACAACGCTGATAAGTAAAAACACAGACAGGGAAACTGGACACGGAACGACACATTCTTCCCCACGCGCCGCATAACCGTACTGCTTGCAAGTGTAGGGATGCTGTATAAAGATAAAGCTACAAACCAATTGTCTCACCAGGGATTCTTTCATGATGGAATAGCAATGATCTTTGTGTGCTTAGTTTCGTCTGGTCTCGTGTGGCCGGTAGCATATAAGAATAATCAAGGGAGGTGTATGTGGGAGATTTGTGGATGTCCGGCAAATGTAGAATGTAGGAGTAACCGTTTATGAAAGCATAAAGCGGTTACTTTTCTTGTCATAGAACGTTGTTCAACACAGGCATAATGGGCATTATTCTTTCGTTTTCTTCCGTATAACAACTCATTTTCCAGAAGGAGGGCGCATGGGCAACTACACGGTTGCCTCCGGTGCGTCTTTCTGTGTTTCTCTGTGCATGTCCAGGTGAGAGGAGAATTCTACCTATGGCGATTACCAGCACGGCCGTCACAACTCCCGAACGCGTCTCCTTTGCGCGCATTCCGGATATTCGTCCCATGCCCGGTCTCATTAAGATCCAGCTCGACTCCTTTGAATGGTTCAAAAGAGAAGGGCTTCGTGAACTCTTTGAGGAAATCTCTCCCATTGAAGATTTCACCGGCAAAAATCTCAAACTTGAATTTATTGTACCACCCGACCCTTTCGGTAAATCCAAATATACCGAAGACGAGTGCCGCGACCGCGACGCTACCTATTCAGCGCCTCTCACCGTCAAGGCTCGTCTCACCAATAAAGAAACTGGCGAAATCATCGAGAAGGACATCTTCATGGGCGATTTCCCCCTCATGACCAGCCAGGGTACCTTCATTATCAACGGGGCCGAACGCGTCGTCGTCTCGCAGCTCGTGCGCTCCCCCGGCGTCTACTTTACCGCCGACGAGGATGCCACTACTGGCCGCAAACTCTTCTCCGCCAAGCTCATTCCCGCTCGCGGGGCCTGGCTCGAGTTTGAAACCAGCAATAAACACCAGCTCTCCGTCAAGATCGACCGCAAGCGCAAGTTGCCTATTACCACCTTGCTGCGCGCTATCGCCAACCTTGCCAGAGAGCAATGGAACGGCGAAAATCTTGACCTCTCTACCGATCAGGGCATCCTCGACGCCTTCCGCGACGTCGATACCGACGCCAACGTCCGTTATGTACAGGCCACCCTCGAAAAGGACCCTGTCAAACGCGAAGACGAAGCCCTGCTCGAACTCTATAAAAAGATGCGTCCCGGCGACCCTGCCACCATCGACAACGCCCGTTCCCTTGTCAAGAACATGTTCTTCAATGGCAGGCGGTACGATCTCGGCAGCGTCGGTCGCTACAAGCTCAACCGCAAGCTTGATCTTGCTATTCCGCAGGGCCAGCGCACTCTCACCGTTGACGATCTCGTCAACATCGTGCGCCGCCTCGTCCAGCTCAATAACGGCATCGGGCGCAAAGACGACATCGACCATCTTGGCAACCGCCGCGTGCGCTGCGTCGGCGAACTCATCCAGACGCAGTTCCGCGTCGGCCTCCTGCGTATGGAGCGCGTCGTCAAAGAACGCATGAGCATTCAGGAGCCAGGCGCGGCCACTCCCAATGCCCTTATCAATATTCGCCCGGTCGTCGCCGCCATGAAAGAATTCTTCGGTGGTAGCCAGCTATCGCAATTCATGGATCAGACCAACGCCCTCGCCGAAATCGGCCATAAACGCCGCCTCTCGGCCCTGGGACCTGGTGGTCTCTCCCGCGAGCGCGCCAGCTTCGACGTGCGCGACGTGCATCGCTCCCACTACGGGCGCATTTGTCCTATTGAAACACCGGAAGGCCCCAACATCGGCCTCATCGGCAACCTGGCCACTTACGGGCAGATCAACCCATACGGGTTCATCGAAACGCCCTATCGCAAGGTCTATAAAAAGCTCAAGGCCAACGCCCCTAACTTGATCGGGCGCGAGTATCGAGGCATCGCCGGGCGCGAATACGAAGACCTCAAAACGTCCGACGGCGAAGTCGTGCTCAAGGCTCGTACCCGCGTGCGCGTCGACCAGGCTCTGTTCGATAAGCTCTCGCAATTGCTCGGTGACACCGAGGTTCGCATCAAACCCTTCGTCACCGACGAAGTAGACTACCGCACTGCCGACGACGAAGAGAACTTCTTCATCGCCCAGGCCAACGCCCGTCTCAACCCCAACGGCGAATTTGCCGAGGAGCGCGTTATGGGTCGTTACCAGGGTGATTTCGTCATGGACAGCGCCGACAACTGCGACTATATGGATGTCTCTCCACGTCAGACCGTCAGCGTGGCAACCGCCCTTATCCCGTTCCTGGAGCATGACGACGTGAACCGCGCCCTCATGGGTGCCAACATGCAGCGCCAGGCCGTCCCGCTGCTGCGCCCGCAATCACCCATCTGCGGCACCGGCATCGAGCGGCAGGTCGCCATCGACTCAGGCCAGGTGCAGGTCAGCCGCGTCAACGGCGAAGTCGTTAAAGCTACCGCTCGCCAGATCGTCATCATGGATGAGCAGGGCGAAATGGAAACCCATAACCTGCGCAAATTTGTGCGCTCCAACGCCGGCACCTGCATCAACCAGCGCTCCATCGTGAGCAAAGGCGATTATGTCACCGCCGGTGAGGTCATCGCTGACAGCTCGTCTACCGAAAAAGGGGAAATCGCCCTCGGCCAGAACATCCTGGTAGCTTTCATGAGCTGGGAAGGTGGCAACTTCGAGGATGCCATTCTCATCAGCGAGCGTATCGTGCGTGAAGACCTCTTCACCTCCATTCACATTGAGAAATACGAGACCGACGCCCGCGACACCAAGCTCGGTCCCGAAGAGATCACGCGCGACATCCCCAACGTCGGCGAAGAAGGACTGCGCAACCTTGACGAGCGCGGCGTCATCTACGTCGGCGCTGAGGTCGGCCCACAGGATATCCTCGTCGGCAAGATCACGCCTAAAGGCGAAACCGAACTGACCGCCGAAGAAAAACTCCTGCGCGCCATCTTTGGTGAAAAGGCCCGTGAAGTCAAAGACACCTCGCTGCGCGTCCCACACGGCGAGCGCGGCAAGGTCGTCGAAGTCAAAGTCTTCTCGCGCGAAAGTGGCGACGAACTGCTGCCGGGCGTTAACCAGCTCGTGCGCGTCAGCATCGCCCAGAAGCGCAAGATCGGCGCGGGCGACAAAATGGCCGGGCGGCATGGCAACAAAGGCGTCATCTCGCGCGTCCTGCCCATCGAAGATATGCCGTTCCTGCCCGATGGCACACCTGTTGATATCATCCTGAATCCGCTGGGCGTGCCGCACCGCATGAACATCGGCCAGATCATGGAAACCCATCTTGGCTGGGCTGCCGATGCCCTCGGCATCAAAATCGCCACCCCGGTCTTCGATGGCGCCACCGAAGAAGATATCGAAGAGTACCTTGAACGTGCTAACCTGCCCAAATCGGGCAAAATTCAGCTCTTTGACGGGCGTACGGGTGAGCCTTTTGACCACCCCATCACCGTTGGCTACACCTACATGCTTAAACTGGCCCACCTGGTGGAGGACAAAGTTCATGCCCGTTCCACCGGCCCATACAGCCTCATCACGCAGCAGCCACTTGGCGGTAAAGCCCAGTTCGGCGGCCAGCGTTTCGGCGAAATGGAAGTGTGGGCGCTCGAAGCCTACGGCGCGGCCAACATCTTGCAAGAAATTCTTACCGTCAAATCCGATGACGTCGTAGGCCGTGTCAAGACCTACGAAGCCATCGTCAAAGGCGAAAATATCATGGAGCCGGGTGTCCCGGAATCCTTCAAAGTCCTGGTAAAAGAATTGCAGAGTCTGGGCATCAACGTCGAAGTCCTCAACGAAGACGAACAAAAAATTCAATTCGTCGAAGACACCTCAAACGATGTCATGCCCGAACTCGGAATAAACCTGTCCGGTTTCGAAGGAGATCAATAAGCCGTCACAGTGGGTGTAGGGACGCGATAAATCGCGTCCGCCTGGAATTGGCAATGCATGTTGGTTAGCGGACGCGATTTATCGCGTCCCTACACCCATCATTTCACATTTGTGACGAAGGAGATCAATAGGAGGAATCATGCTCGAAGTTAACGATTTTAACGCCATTCGCATCAGCCTTGCCAGCCCCGAACAGATTCGCGGTTGGAGCTATGGCGAGGTCACGAAACCGGAAACCATCAACTACCGCACGCTCAAGCCCGAAAAAGACGGCCTGTTCTGCGAGCGCATCTTCGGCCCTACCAAGGACTGGGAATGCTACTGCGGCAAATATAAGCGCGTCCGCTTCAAGGGCATTGTCTGCGACAAATGCGGCGTCGAAGTCGCGCGCTCGAAAGTGCGCCGCGAGCGCATGGGCCACATCGAACTGGCTTCCCCTGTCAGTCACATCTGGTACTTCAAGGGAACGCCCAGCCGTATCGGCCTGCTGCTCGACCTCTCGCCGCGCAACCTGGAACGCATCCTGTACTTCGCCCTGTACGTCGTCACGCACATCGACGAAGAGGGGCGCCAGCGCGAGCTTATGCGGCTCGACGAAGAACTCATCAAGCTGGAACAAAACCTGGATGAGCTGGTTGTCGAACAGATCGAGGGCCTGAAAGCGAAACGCGACAGCGAGAACCAGGGCATCCACTCGCGTCTCAGAGAAGCTGAGCAGGAAATCGAGACTCGCCGCGAACAAGAACTCGCCCAGGCCAAAGCTGCCGAGAGCGCGGTGGGAGCTACCCTGCGCGAGTTCATGGGCAAAGAAGCGGAAGAAGATATTCTCTTCGACGTGGCAGACCGCGTTATCGTCAAAGCTGGGGATGTCGTCAGCAAACGCGACCTGGAAACACTCGAAAAAGTGGCCGAAACCTTCCGCAATGATATCGCCGAAAATGCTCACCGCGAACTCGAAGATCTGCGCAAGCAGACCGATAACGAAACGCGCGACCTGCAAGATAGCATCCAGGGGCAGATCGACACCGTTCAAGTGCGCCTGGAGACGCAGCGCGTTGATCGCAAACAGCGCCTTGAGCAGTTAAAGCGCGACCTGGAGGGCCTCAAGAAAATGGACCTCATCCAGGAGAACCGCTACCGCGAGCTGCGCGATGCCTTCGGCACCAACGTCTTCCGCGCCGGCATGGGCGCTGAGGCCGTGCGCGAGTTGATCGCCGATATCAAACTCGAAAAACTCTCAGGCGATCTGCGCCACGAGATCTCCTCGACGGTCGGCCAGCGCCGCAAGAAGGCCACCAAACGCTTGAAAGTGGTCGAGGCTTTCCGCGAGTCAGGTACCTCGCCGGAGTGGATGATCCTGACTGTGCTGCCCGTTCTGCCTCCCGAACTGCGCCCCATGGTGCAACTTGACGGCGGGCGCTTTGCCACGTCCGACCTCAACGACCTCTACCGCCGCGTCATCAACCGCAACAACCGCCTCAAGCGGCTGCTCGAACTGGGCGCGCCTGAGATCATCATCCGCAACGAGAAGCGCATGTTGCAGGAAGCCTGCGACGCCCTCATAGACAATGGGCGGCGCGGGCGCGCGGTAGCCGGTTCCGGCAACCACAAGCTCAAGAGCCTGTCCGACATGCTCAAGGGCAAACAGGGCCGCTTCCGCCAGAACCTGCTAGGCAAGCGCGTAGACTACTCTGGCCGCTCCGTCATCGTGGTCGGCCCGGAGTTGAAGCTGCACCAGTGCGGCCTTCCCAAAAAGATGGCACTGGAACTCTTCAAACCCTTCGTCATGCGCAAACTGGTAGAGCAGAACTTTGCCCACAACATCAAGAGCGCGAAACGCTTCGTCGAACGCGTTAAGCCGGAAGTGTGGGACGTACTCGAAGAGGTCATCAAAGACCATCCTGTGCTGTTGAACCGCGCACCCACGCTGCACCGCCTGGGCATTCAAGCGTTCGAGGCTGTGCTGGTCGAGGGCAGCGCCATTCAACTGCACCCGCTGGTATGTTCCGCCTTCAACGCCGACTTCGACGGGGACCAGATGGCCGTACACGTGCCGCTCTCTGATAAGGCCCAGGACGAGGCGCGCCGCTTCATGCTCTCGACGCGCAATCTGCTCTCACCGGCCACCGGCGAGCCGTCCATCGGCGCATCTCAGGATATGGTGCTGGGCTGCTTCTACCTGACGCAGGACCGGCCCGAAAAGAAGGGCGAGGGCCGCGTCTTCACCGATTCCACCGAAGCTCTGCTGGCCTACCAGCATGGTGTAGTAGACCTGCAAGCGCCCATCAGGGTGCGTATCGGCGAGGTAGATGTCTACGATCAACCGCCGCCCGAAAAGGCCACCATGCAAGCCAACGGCAAACTGGTGTCAACCACCGTAGGCCGCCTCATCTTCAACGAAGCTCTGCCGGAGCGCCTGCGCTTCAAGAACTATGCTATGAAGAAAGAGAACCTGAAGCAGGTCATCGGAGAATGCTTCAAGGAATATGGCCGCGCCAAGACTGCCGAACTGGCCGACGAGATCAAGCGCCTGGGCTTCTTCTATGCCACCAAAGCCGGTACCACTATCGCCATCAGTGACGTAAAAGTACCTGAAGGCAAGCAGGCGGAGCTAGATAAAGCCGACGCCGTCATCGCGGAGTTGGACGAGCAGTATCGCGAAGGCTTAATCACCGATAACGAGAAATACCAGCAGACAGTTGATACCTGGAACGAAGCGACCGAGAACGTCACCAAGATGGTGGAAGCCACGCTTGACCCCTACGGGTCGATCTTCACCATCGCCAGGTCGGGCGCGACCAAAGCCAAGTTCCAGCAAATCCGCCAGCTCTCCGGCATGCGCGGCCTTATGGCCAGCCCGTCGGGGAGAATCATCGACGTGCCGATCCGCGGCAACTTCCGCGAGGGCCTGAGCGTGTTGGAGTACTTCATCAGTTCGCACGGCGCGCGTAAAGGTCTGGCCGATACCGCCCTGCGTACCGCGGAGTCAGGCTACCTTACCCGCCGCCTGATCGACGTAGCGCAGGATGTCATCGTCACCGAAGAAGACTGCGGCACCACCGAGGGCATGCTGATCACCGAGCAAGACAGCAAAGAAATGATGCTGCCTGATATCCGTGATCGCCTGAAGGGGCGCGTGCTGCTCGATCCCATTCCGGGCTTCGACTGGATACAGCCGGGCGACGACCTGACCGACGAGATGGTAGACGAGATCGTCAATGCCGGTATCAAGGTAGTACGCGTGCGCTCAGTACTGGGTTGTCTCGCTCACAGGGGCATTTGTCGCAAGTGCTATGGCCGGGATCTCGCGGCCAACGCGCTGGTGCAGCTCGGCGCGGCTGTCGGCATCGTTGCCGCGCAGTCCATCGGCGAACCTGGCACGCAGCTCACCATGCGTACCTTCCACACCGGCGGTATCGCGGGAGCGCAAGGTGACATCACTCAGGGTCTGCCGCGCGTTGAAGAACTGTTCGAAGCGCGCGTGCCTAAAGACAAGTCGGAAATCAGCGAAATCGATGGCGTTGTTGAGGTCGTCAAGGACGAGGCGACGGGCGTGCGCACGGTACGCGTAGTCTCTTCCAACGTCTTCTTCGACGAGTATCATCTGCCCGCCGGTAGCCAGGTGCTGGTAAATGACGCGGAGCATGTGCAAAAAGAGCAGGTCATCGCCTTGATGCCTGCCGAAAATGGCAACGAGCCTGTACCGGTCGCGGCGCGCACCGAAGGCGAAGCCCTCATTAATCCTGATGGACTTTTGAGCATTCGCTTCGAGGAACGCGAGGAGCGGTCGTACCAGATGGCGGCGTCGCGTAATATCATCGTGACGACGGGACAGAAGATTCAAGCTGGCACTGCTCTGACGTCAGGGCAGCGCGACCCGCAGGATGTCCTGCGCATCCAGGGACGTGAAGCGACACAAATGTACGTCGTCAAAGAGGTACAAAGGGTGTATCGCAACACAGGTGTTTACATCAACGATAAGCACATCGAAGTGATTATTCGCCAGATGCTCCGCCGCGTGAAAGTGGACGAGCCGGGCGATACCGAGATGTTGCCAAACGACCTTGTAGATCGTTTTGTATACGCGGATACCAACGCGCGCGTCTTAGCTGAAGGTGGCGAACCCGCAACGGCCTCGACCGTCCTGCTCGGTGTCACCAAAGCCTCGCTCAACACCGATAGCTTCCTGGCGGCGGCCTCCTTCCAGGAAACCACCCGCGTCCTTACGGAAGCGGCCATCGAGGCACAGACCGATCACCTGGTGGGTCTGAAAGAGAACGTTATCATCGGCAAGCTCATCCCGGCTGGCTCCGGCTTCGTGCAGAGGCGGCGTGAGTTACTGGCACGCCAGCAGGCGGCAGCAACTCGCCTGGCAAACTCGCAAGCCGCCGCCGCGATTGGCGTAGGCATGGGTGCCGGCGTTATGGGTGGGTCTAATGGGAGTGGTACTCCTGGTCTGGTACTTGACAGTCTGGACAATGAGTGATACCATAGTATCCCGCATGTACATAATGTGATGTAGGGGCGCGGCTCATCGCGCCCCGCTGGATTACCCGTATGGGTAGGGACGACCTTCGTGGTCGCCCTGGGAATTTTCCCTGGCCGATCATCAGATAGCTGGAATAATTAAAGATAGGGAGAACGTATTCATTGCCGACGATCAATCAATTGATCCGCAAGGGCCGCTCACGCAAGAAAGAGAAAGTCAAGGCCCCCGCGCTGCGATATTCGTTTAACGCGCTGAAGAACAAGACTTTCGAGTTGCGTGGGTCGCCTCAGAAACGTGGCGTCTGCACCCAGGTGCGCACCATGACGCCTAAGAAGCCGAACTCGGCAATGCGAAAAATTGCCCGCGTTCGTTTAAGTAACCGCATGGAAGTGACGGCCTATATCCCTGGCGAGGGGCATAACCTGCAAGAGCACTCAGTGGTGCTGATCCGCGGCGGCCGCGTGAAGGACCTGCCGAGCGTGCGTTATCACATCGTGCGTGGCACACTGGACAGCGACGGCGTCAACAAGCGCCGCCGGGGCCGTTCACTGTATGGAGCCAAACGCCCTAAACCCGGGCAGGCTACCACGGCCAAGAAAAAATAACTGTAGGGACGCGGTTTATCGCGTCCGAGACTGTGAGACGCGATAAACCGCGTCCTGGACTGGTAAGATGCGATCCGTCGCGCTCACCAACAAACTTTCGATACCACCTGAGCGTTTCAGGAAGGTCGCTAAATCGTTTATGGCTTTTGTAAAGGCGCGATCAATCGCGTCTACTAGCATGGATAGGTGCCATTCGTAGCATCTCTACAAAAGCAAGAGTCGAGTGTCCTCCTCAGCATGAGCTTTCAACGCGTTGTTGGAAGGATAGGCACTCGCGATGAGGCGTCTGAAGATGAGAGCGGGCGGTTGTCCGTTCTCATATTGACGCCTTTTGTGGTGTTTACGAGAGATAAGAAACCAGGAAACGGCAAGATACAACAAGTCGGTTGATGAGGAGGCATACGATGCCAAGACGAAAAAAAGCTGTGCGACGACCGGATGTGCCGGACGCGAAGTTCAGAAGCCGCAATGTGGCGCGATTCATCGGCAAATTGATGATGGATGGCAAACGCAGTCTGGCTGAGCGCATCATCTACGATGCGTTTGAGACAATCGAGGCCAGGCAAAAGCGCGTTCCGTTGGATGTGTTTGAGCAGGCGCTGAAAAATGCCACCCCGACGCTCGAAGTAAAGCCGCGCCGCGTGGGTGGTTCGACCTACCAGGTGCCGGTGGACATCCGCCGCGAGCGCGGCAGCGCGCTGGCTATGCGCTGGCTCATTCGCTCCGCCCGCACGCGCACAGGTAAATCGATGTCCGAGAAACTGGCAAGCGAACTGATGGACGCCGCTGCAGGTCAGGGCGCGACCATTAAAAAACGAGAGGAAACCCATAAAATGGCGGAGTCCAATAAAGCCTTCGCTCATTATCGTTGGTAACAAGGGACATGTCTAGAGAATATCCACTGGAAAAAACCAGAAATATAGGAATTATCGCTCATATTGATGCCGGTAAGACAACTACTACGGAGCGCGTCCTCTTCTACACCAAGAAAATTCACCGCATGGGTGAGGTGCATGAGGGCGCTGCCACCATGGACTGGATGCCGCAGGAGCAGGAGCGCGGAATTACGATTACTTCCGCTGCGACTACGTGCTTCTGGCTGGATCACCGCATCAATATCATTGACACGCCCGGCCACGTCGATTTTACGGCAGAGGTCGAGCGTTCTTTACGCGTTCTGGACGGCGGCGTCGTTGTCTTCGATGCGGTCGCGGGCGTCGAGCCTCAATCTGAGACTGTCTGGCGTCAGGCCAACAAGTATAACGTCCCTCGTATCTGTTTTGTGAATAAAATGGACCGCATCGGCGCTGACTTCTGGCGTACCGTAGATATGATCCGCGAGCGCCTGGGGGCCACACCCGTACCAATTCAGATCCCGGTTGGGCAGGAAAGCAATTTTAGAGGCTTTATCGATCTTATTGAACAACAGGCAGTAATCTTTACCGATGACCTGGGTACCAAGTCCGATCATACCGAAGTGTCTACAAGCATGGAAGCTGAGTTTTTGCAGCATCGCGACCAGTTGATCGAGCGCGTGGCCGAGACGGATGAGGAACTTACTCTCAAGTATCTTGAGGGTGAAGAGATTAGCAAAGAGGAGCTTATAACGGCCCTGCGTAAAGCAACCATCGCGGGTACGCTTGTACCTGTCTTGTGCGGCACGGCGCTCAAAAACAAGGGTGTGCAGGCCATGCTTGACGCGGTAATAGCCTACCTTCCCTCCCCTCTCGATATTCCTCTTCCAACTGGCACCGACCCCGATAGCGGCGAAACTATCACACGCGAAGTGAGCGACGAAGCGCCATTTAGCGCGCTGGTGTTCAAGATCGTGTCAGACCCCTTCGTTGGTCGCCTGTCATACCTGCGCGTCTATTCCGGCACCCTGGCCAAAGGCGCGGGCGTTGAGAATAGTACGAAGGGCAAATCCGAGCGCGTTGGGCGCTTGCTGCGTATGCATGCTAACCACCGCGAAGATATTGAAGAAATCCGCGCCGGCGACATCTGCGCCGCCGTGGGTTTGCGCAATACCTTCACCGGCGATACCCTCTGTGATTCTAATAATCCGATTGTGCTGGAGTCCATCGTCTTCCCGCAGCCGGTCATTGAGATTGCGATTGAGCCTAAAACTCGCGCGGACCAGGATAAAATGTCCATAGCGCTCAATAAACTGGCCGAAGAAGACCCAACCTTCCAGATGCACACTGACCTGGACAGCGGGCAAACTATCATTGCCGGTATGGGTGAATTACATTTGGAAGTCATTGTCGATCGCATGTTCCGTGAGTTCAAGGTAGAAGCCAATGTGGGACGCCCGCAGGTCGCCTACCGCGAAACAATCACGCGTGAAGCGCAGGCGCAAGGTAAGCACGTGCGGCAGACGGGCGGCCATGGTCAATATGGTGATGTCTGGATCCGCGTGAAGCCAAACGAGCGCGGCAAGGGCTTTGAGTTCGTCAATGCCATTGTGGGCGGTACCGTCCCTAGAGAATATATTAAGCCTGTCGAGAATGGCATCCGTGAAACATTGGAGAACGGCATCATCGCCGGCTATCCGATGATTGACGTGGTTGCAACTCTCTACGACGGGTCATACCACGAAGTAGACTCGAACGAAATGGCCTTTAAGACCGCCGGTTCGCTGGCGATCAAAGAGGCGGCTCGCAAAGCGGCTCCAATCATACTGGAACCAGTAATGCTGGTAGAGATTACTACCTCCGAGGAGTTCTACGGCGACGTGATTGGAGATCTCAATCGCAGGCGTGGAACCATTATGGGCATGGACAATCGTGGAACGATGGTGGTGGTGCGCGGTCATGTCCCCCTCGCCGAGATGTTCGGCTATGTGAATGAGCTACGTTCAATGACTAGCGGTCGTGCTAACTATTCGATGGAATTCGCGCACTACGATCCCGTGCCGAAAAACATCGCTGAGACCATTGTCGCCAAAGCGACACGGTAAATGCATACTGCATCTATGCCACAAGCTCGGAGCCGAGGTCAGGGAAGAGGCCTACCGGGTACAGTGTACATGCAAAGACAACCTGGTCTTTTTTTGAATTGCAAAGACAACCAACAGGGGTTGTCTGGCTAAGAAATCAACAAGGTGCTATCGCAAAGGTGCAGCCCTGACGCACATATGCACTGAGCACTATGGAGGATGAGGTTTACTCATGGCAAAGAAGAAGTTTGAGCGAACAAAGCCCCACGTGAACGTGGGAACGATTGGTCACATCGACCATGGCAAGACGACGTTGACGGCGGCCATCACCAAAGTGCTGGCCAAGGCGAGCGCGGCGAACAAGTACGTGGCG
>DATLSI010000291.1:0-11592 GCA_035534255.1 Ktedonobacteraceae bacterium
GAGCAATCCTCAACGGGGACGCGATTTATCGCGTCCTCTGAAACGGAGCAATCCTCAACGAGGACGCGATTTATCGCGTCCTCTGAAACGGAGCAATCCTCAACGGGGACGCGATTTATCGCGTCCTCTGAAACGGAGCAATCCTCAACGAGGACGCGATAAATCGCGTCCCTACAGGCGCGCGCTAATACACAAGGAATCATAAAGATATGCCAGAACTGATTGTTACCAGAGATATCGATGCACCCGGCCTGGATACGCTCGCTGGATATCGCGAGCATGGTGGGTACCAGGCACTTGAGAAGGCACTCAAAGAATACCAGCCTGATGATCTTGTCGAGTTGCTCAAGAAATCGGGATTACGCGGGCGCGGCGGCGCTGGCTTTCCCACAGGGTTGAAGTGGAGCTTTCTCGCTAAAAACGATAAGCCACGCTACCTGTGCTGCAATGCCGACGAAAGCGAGCCAGGCACCTTCAAAGACCGCATGCTGATGGAGAAAAACCCCCATCAACTGGTCGAGGGGGTCATCATTACCAGCTACGCCTGCCGTGTTACGACGGCTTTTATTTATGTGCGGGGCGAACTGGCCTTTGCCGGGCGGCAGATCGCGCGCGCCATCGAAGAGGCGTATGCCGCCGGTTATACCGGTAAGAACATCATGGGCAGCGATTATTCGCTCGACGTGATTATGCATCGCGGCGCGGGCGCGTATATCTGCGGCGAAGAGAGCGCGTTGATGGAGTCGCTCGAAGGGCGGCGCGGCTACCCGCGTTTGAAACCGCCCTTTCCGGCGGCGGTTGGCGTCTACGGCGGGCCAACGGTCATCAACAACTGCGAGACGCTTTCAACCATTCCCGCGATTATCAAGAATGGAGCCGACTGGTACGCTACGTTTGGCACCGAGAAAAGCAAAGGCACACGTGTCTTCTGCCTGAGCGGGCATGTCAAGAAGCGCGGCAACTATGAATTGCCGCTGGGTACGACCCTGCGCACCCTCATTTACGATGAGCAGTACGGAGGCGGTATCCTGGATGATAAGCAACTGAAAGCCATTATTCCGGGCGGATCATCAACATTCATTCTCGGTGCCGACAAGGTTGATACCCCGCTTGACTTCGAATCTATCGCGGCGGTCGGTTCCATGCTTGGTTCCGGCGGCGTAGTTGTGATGAACGAAGATACCTGTATCGTTGACGCAGTGCTGCGTATGACAGAGTTCTATCGCGACGAATCCTGTGGCAAATGCACGCCCTGCCGCGAGGGAACTTACTGGCTTACCGAAATCCTGCATCGCCTCGAGCATGGACATGGCAGCCAGAAAGATATAGATCTCTTGCTTGATATCTGCGACAACATCAGTGGTAAGTCCTTCTGCCCGCTAGGTGATGCCGCCACCAGTTCGATAACCAGCAGCATCAAGCTTTTCCGCGACGAATACGAAGCCCATGTACGCGAAGGTCGCTGCCCATTGAAAAATCGCGTACTTGCGGGAGCATAAGTGGAATATACTTGTGTAGGGACGCGATTTATCGCGTCCGCTTACGAGAGATGATTTGGATAGGATACGCGATTTATCGCGTCCCTACACATAGAGACATAGATGAGACGGTTAAAACTATGCCAGAAGAAGAGAAAAAAGACGGATTAGTACACCTGACCATTGACGACATACCGGTGGCTGTGCCGCCGGGAACGCTGGTCTGGGCGGCGGCCCGGCAGATTGGAATAGAGATTCCTATCTATTGTTATCATCCCAAAATGCCACCATTGGGCGCGTGCCGCATGTGTTTTGTCGAAATCGAGAAGATGCCCAAGCCGCCGCAAACGGCCTGTACCACGCCGGTCAGCGAGGGCATGATCGTGCATACTAAAACCGACAAGGTGATTAAGGCACGCAAGGGAACGCTCGAATTCCTGCTCATCAACCACCCGCTGGATTGCCCGATTTGCGATAAAGGCGGCGAGTGCGATTTGCAGGACTTCACGCTGCGTCACGGGCCGGGCGGCACGCGCTTCGACCTGTACAAACGCCACTATCCCAAGCCGGTACCTGTCAGCGACCGCGTGATGCTTGACCGCGAGCGCTGCATCCTGTGCCAGCGCTGCACGCGTTTCAGTTCGGAAATCTCTATGGATAACGGGCTGGTGATGATCTCGCGCGGCTACAAAATGGAAGTTGGCACAGCGCCCAACTCCGCCTTTGACTCGATCTTCTCTGGCAACACCGTCGAAATGTGTCCGGTTGGCGCGTTGACTGCCACCGCCTATCGTTTCAAGTCGCGTCCCTGGGAGCTAAAACGCATTCCCAGCGTATGCAACAATTGCAGCGTCGGCTGCAATGCGCGTATCGATGTGCGCGTTGATAAGGTCATGCGCCTGATGTCACGCGCCAACGATGAAATCGATGATGGCTGGCTGTGCGATCGTGGACGCTGGGGCTTCGAGTTTGTCAACAACCCGCAGCGTTTGCGCACACCTTTAATTCGCCAGAAAGGACAACTCCAACCTGCCACCTGGGAAGAGGCCATTTATATGCTGGCCTCGCGCCTGCGCAACATCGCCGATAAACACGGTGCGGACTCAATCGGCGGCATCGGCTCGACACGCACCACCAACGAGGAAGCTTATCTCTTTCAGAAATTGCTGCGCGAGGCTATCGGCACGCCCAACATCGATCACCATCACGGCAACTTCCCCGGTCCGCGCGACCCATTGACGGGCAGAGCCTGGATGATGACCAACAGCATCGCCGATATCGAGAAAGCCGCGCACATCGTGTTGATTGCTTCCGATCCATACGAGCGCCAGCCTATCCTCAACCTGCGCATCAAGAAAGCCATGAAAGCCGGCGCGCAAATTTACATCATTAACGAAGACGCAACGGAACTGGATCGCTTCGCGGCGCAGAAGATTACTATTCCCGAACACAGCACTGACATGGCTGCGAAGTTACTGTTAAGCGCGGTTGCTTTGCACGAGCAGATGCGCAGCCCGCTTGAAGAACTGAACAGCAGCATGTTGCTCGAAGATGGAACCATTCGCAGCTATGAAAAGTTCCTGGGGGCCGAGGCAACTGTACAACTGCGCGAACTGGCGCATGAAATCGCCACATCGCGGGGTGCGATTATGTTGTATGACGAGATGGCGACACTTGCTCCGGGCTGCGAAGATCTGGCCGCCGACCTGCAAACGCTGGCCTACGTCACCGGCAATATCGGACATCCCGGCTCAGGAGTTGGCCCGCTGTTTGAAGATGCCAACTCGCTCGGCGCGCGTGATATGGGCGTGCTGCCCGACGCGCTGCCCGGCTATCAAGCCGCGCCGCAGAGCGGATTGAGCTACAACGAGATGTTGAGCAGCCCGCAGATCAAGGCGTTGTACGTGATGGGAGCCAATCCCCTGCGTCACGTCTCGGAGCTACCCGCCAACCTGGAACTGCTGGTCGTGCAGGATATCATCCTCACCGAGACGGCTCAACAGGCCGATATCGTGCTGCCTGCCGTCACCTTTGCCGAAAAAGATGGCAGTATGACCAACATCGATCACCACGTGCAGAAAATCTTACACGCTTTACGCCCTCTGCCCGGCGCGAAGGCCGACTGGGAAATTCTGACTCTGCTGGCAAGCCAACTGGGGCAGAAGTGGAACTATGCAGGTCCGCAGGATGTGCTGCTGGAAATCGCTGCAACGAACCCGTTCTATAGCGGATTGACCTGGGAAGACCTGGGGGCGCAGGGAGTACGAACGCAAGAGCAAGAGGTGGTACATGCTTGAATTTCTCAACAATCCTATTGTGGCAGGCGTTATCAAGAGTGCCATCGTCATTTTCGCCCTAATGACAGCGTTCGCTTACATGACGCTGATCGAGCGGCGCGTGGTGGCAAAAATGCAGGGACGTCTGGGGCCGAACCGCGCTGGTCCATCCGGCATGTTCCAGCCTGTGGCCGATGCCATCAAGATGGCCTTCAAAGAGCAGATCGTACCTACACAGGCTAAAAAAGCGATTTACCTTGTCGCGCCCATCATTTCGGTGGTGGTCGCGCTGTGCGCCTTCGCCGTCGTTCCCATCGGCAATAGCTGGGTAGATGGCAAGCCGAGCATCTGGGACCCCGTCATCGGCGATATCAATATCGGGCTGCTGTGGATACTCTCCGTCTCATCGCTGGCGGTCTACGGCATCGTGTTAGGCGGCTGGGCATCGGGAAATCGCTACTCGCTGCTGGGTTCTCTGCGCAGCGCGGCGCAGATGGTCTCCTATGAAACCAGCCTGGGACTGGCTCTGAGCGGCACGCTGATGTTTGCCGGCACGTTGAGCATGGTTGGTATTGTCAAAGCGCAGCTTCACATGGGTATCTGGTTCATCGCCGCGCAGCCACTGGGCTTCTTCCTCTACCTGATCGCCGGAGTCGCCGAGGTCAACCGCGCGCCATTCGATCTGCCGGAAGCCGAGCAAGAATTAACGGCTGGCTACCTGACCGAGTACAGCGGCCTGCGCTGGAGCCTCTACCAGATGGCGGAATACATCAACATGATAACCGTCAGTTCTATCGCCGCGACGCTCTTCTTTGGCGGTTGGAGCTTCTTTGGCTTTGGCCTCGAACGCATCCCCGGCCTGTCCATCGTCATCTTCCTGGTCAAGGTGGCTGCCTTCCTTTTCCTGTTCATCTGGCTGCGCGCCACGCTGCCGCGCATTCGCTACGACCGCCTGATGCGCTTCGGCTGGCAATTGTTGCTGCCCCTGGCCGCTCTGAACGCGGTCATCGCGGCCACCGTCGTCGCGCTTGGCTGGCCCTGGTGGATCAGCGGCCTGGCCGGTCTGATGATAATCGTGGCAGTCCTACTCTACGAACGCGGCAAAATCGGTGAGGGACAGAAGGAAGTGACTGTGCAAGAGGGCGAGGGAACAAAGACGATGGTGATACCAACATCGGTAAGATTGGCGAAGTTCGAGAAGGTGAATGTGGAGTAAATACTATGTCATTTGACATCATCAAAGGGATGGCAACAACCCTGAAAAATATGGGCAAGAAGCCTACCACCGTCTCTTATCCTGAGGAGGAGCGCGATCTGCCGGCACGTTTTCGCGGGCGGCACGTGCTGCACCGCTATGAGAATGGGCTGGAGCGCTGCGTGGGCTGTTTCTTGTGCGCGGGGGCATGTCCCGCCGACGCCATCTATATCGAGGCCGACGAGAATAGCGAGGAACAGCGCGTCTCGCCGGGAGAGCGTTACGCGAAGGTCTTCGATGTGAATTTGCTGCGCTGCATCTTCTGTGGATATTGCCAGGCCGCCTGTCCGACGGGCGCGATCACCCTCGAACATACCTACAAGCTGGCCTCTTTTTACCCGGAAGACCTGGTGTACCATAAGGAGCAGTTGCTCGAAGCAAAGGGTGAGGCCACCATCGGTTCAAACACGGTCTGGTTCGCACAGCCGCCCGATGATGCGGCGCAGCCCGTACCGCAAAACAGCCACGTTTTCGATGGACAGCAGGCCAGCGCTGCCGCCGTTGGCCTGGGCGATCTGCCCACGGAACAGCCCGTACTCTTTACTAACGAGGAGCAGGACGAGGACAGGCGCAAGTTTGAGCACGAAGAGGAGCGCAAGTCAAAATGATTGATTTCAATCTCATCTCGTTCTTTGTGCTGGCGGTTGCCAGTATTGCATCCGCTTTTGGCGTGATTTTTTTCAGGAACGCCGTACACAGCGCGTTAAGCCTGATATTGACGCTGCTTTTCCTGGCCCTGTTCTATTTGCAACTGGGCGCGATGTTCATTGCCATTGTGCAAATTTTGATTTACGCGGGCGCGATCATGGTGTTGTTCCTTTTCGTCGTGACGATGCTGGCCTCGGAAGCTGACGACAACGAGCCGCCCGACCGTATTCCCTGGCAGCGTGGCATCGCTGTCGCGCTGGGCGTGGTGCTGGTCGGCGCACTGAGCTACCTGTTGATTACGGGCGCGACTATCGATCAGAACGTCAAGGCAAGCGGCGCGAACAGTCTTGCTGCTGTGGTCAAGGCACAGGGAGATACGCAGGCATTCGGCCTGGCCCTGTTCCATGGCTTCGCGTTCCCTTTCGAGGTAACTAGTTTGTTGATTGTCGTAGCAATCCTGGGCGCGATGGTGCTTGGTCGAAAATCGTGAATTACCTATTTGCAGGGACGCGATTTATCGCGTCCGCCAACGCGCAAGGCTGGCGCGAGGTCGGGACGATAAAGTTTGTTGCGATACAGACGCGATTTATCGCGTCCGTACAAGCAGGCGATGATAAAGCGGAGGCAATATGGCTATACCTGTATCATGGTATTTAGTGGTGAGCGCGTTTATCTTTACCATTGGAGTAGCCGGGGTGTTGATCCGGCGCAATCCATTGATTATCTTTATGTCAATTGAGCTGATGTTGAATGCCGTCAATCTCTCGTTCGTGGCGTTTTCACACTATCTTGACTCGGTGGACGGGCAAATGTTCGTGTTTCTGGTCTTGACCGTCGCGGCAGCGGAAGTGGTGGTGGGTCTGGCCATCATTGTCTCTATTTTCCGCACGCGCCGCAACATCGATGTTGACGATATGAACATATTACGAGGCTAGTTGTATGACAAATTTAACTGTATGGGTACTGGCGCTGCCCCTGCTCGGATTTATCATTCTGGGCCTGACAGGGCGCGCATTGACCCGCGCGGGAGTTTTGACGGTGGCATTGGGTACCACCGGCCTGGCTTTCCTCTTCGCCCTTATCGGCTTTCTATCGATGCATGGCGCTCCGCCATCTTCTCCCGCCAGTGGCGACCAGGTGTTGTATACCTGGGTCAATTCTGGTGTGGTTGGCGCGACTCCCGGTACCAATCCTTTTACCCTCAGTTTTGGTCTGCTTTTTGATCCGCTCTCCGCTATCATGTTGATGGTTGTTACCGGCGTAGGCTTCCTCATTCATGTCTACTCGGCTGGCTATATGCAGAAGGATACTGGCTTCTGGCGTTTCTTCGCCTTTCTCAACTTCTTTATTTTCGCCATGGTACTGCTGGTCACCGCGGATAATTTCCTCTTCTTGCTGGTTGGTTGGGGGTTGGTAGGCCTGGCATCATTCCTGCTGATCGGCTTCTGGTACCAGCGCCGCGCAGCAGTGGCAGCCGCGCAAAAGGCCCTGGTCATCAATATTATCGGCGATTTTGGCCTGATGATCGCGATCTTCCTCATTTTCAAGCACTTTGGTACACTGAATTTCTATACCAACAACGGCAACATCGGCGTGTTCAACCAGGTGGCTAAAGGCGCAGCAACCTTTACAACAACCGCCATCTGCCTGCTGATCTTCCTGGCCTGCGCCGCCAAATCGGCTCAGTTGCCGCTCTACATGTGGCTGCCCGACGCCATGGAAGGCCCGACGCCCGTCAGCGCGCTGATCCATGCCGCCACGATGGTAACAGCCGGTGTGTACCTGGTGGCGCGCGCGCACGTCTTCTTCGACGTATCGCCAACCGCGCTGCTGATCGTCGCGGTGATTGGCGGCCTGACTGCCATCTTCGCGGCCAGTATCGCCGTCTTCCAGCTTGATATCAAACGCGTGCTGGCCTACTCAACCATCAGTCAGCTTGGCTACATGTTCATGGGCGAAGGCGCGCACGACTACAGCGCGGGCATCTTCCACCTGACTACGCACGCCTACTTCAAAGCCTTGCTTTTCCTGGGAGCGGGCGCGGTCATTCACGCGCTCGACGGCGAGCAGGATATGCGCAAGATGGGTGGGCTACGCCACCGTCTCAAAATCACCTTCTGGACATTCCTGATTGCCGCGCTGGCTATCAGCGGCATCCCGCCCCTGTCGGGCTTCTGGAGCAAAGACGAGATACTCAGTTCTTTGCTGGCGCAGGCTTCCTCGGTTGGCGGGAAAACTGGCGTTGTCTTCTATCTCCTGTGGGGTATCGGCCTGCTGACTGCCGGCCTGACCGCCTTCTATATGTTCCGCCTGGTGCTGGGTATTTTCTTTGGCAGCTATCGCGGCAGCGGTCGCGCACAACATGATGATGAAGAGGAAGATGAAGAGGAAGAAATAGAGGAGCACGCGCACGCGCGAGGCGGCTTCTATTCCATCTACGAAGCGCCCGCCGTCATGACGGTTCCCTTGATAATCCTGGCGGTGCTCTCGGTCATTGGCGGACTGGTTGGCTCGTTTGCGCTCTTCGGCGCGCCGAACTGGCACCCGCTGGCGACGTTTCTCGATCCCATCTTTAGCAATCCGGCCTGGTCGAGCGTGCCTGTTGCCCTACCGGTAGTCTCGTTGACGACACAGTGGGTATCTACCGGTTTAAGTGTAGGACTGGGACTGCTAGGCATTCTTGGCGCGGTCGCCCTGTATCGAAAGGGCTTCCAGTACAGAGAGAACAAGAATCCTCTCTATCAACTGGTCTTCCACAAGTATTACATCGATGAGTTCTTGACCTTTGTACTCATCAACCCCCTGCTCTGGCTGGGACGAACAGCCGCGCGCCTGCTTGAAGGCGATGTGCTGGACGGTGGCAGTCGGGGCGTCGCGTGGGTATTCGGCAGAACCAGCGCCGGATTGCGCCGCCTGCAAACGGGTTATATGCGCAATTACGCGCTGGCAATCATGTTCGGGGTCGTTCTGATCGTTGTCTATTACGCGGTGAGGGGGTAGCGGTATGTTTCCTTTATTGTCACTGATAACTTTCTTGCCCCTGATAGGCGGTATCGTCGTCCTGTGCCTGCCGCGCGAACGCCTGAGGCTTATTCGCTGGATAGCGTTGGGCTTTGCCTGGGTCGATTTGATGATCGTGCTGGGCCTCGTGCTAGCTTATTCGCAAGCAATACCTAACATAAACGCCTTCATCGTAGGAGCGAGTGTCACAAGCGCCTACTATACGACGGTGCATGAGCAGGTCACATGGATTGCTACGCAGGGCTTCAGCCTGAATTATAGCCTGGACGTGGACGGTATCAGCTTATTGCTGGTTGCGCTGACTTCGCTGCTCACGGTGGTCTGCATCGGCGCGTCGTTCCGCATCGAGCAGAAGCTCAAGAACTATATGGCCTTCATGCTGCTGCTGGAATGCGGCATACTTGGCGTCTTCCTCGCCTCGAATCTCTTTCTGTTCTACATCTTCTGGGAGTTGATGCTGATCCCCGCCTATTTCCTGGTGGGAAGCTGGGGCGGCGAGCACCGAATTTACGCCGCCATCAAGTTCGTGCTGTACACTTCGGTAGGCAGCCTCTTGATGCTGGCGGGTATCATCGCGCTTGGCTACTATCACCAGCGGTTAGTGGGAGGCGCTTATACGCTTGATCTGGCCACGCTGCTGAACGGCAAACTTGATCCGACCGTACAGATGTGGCTTTTCCTGGCCATGGGGGCGGCCTTTGCAGTCAAGGTGCCGCTCATCCCGTTTCATAGCTGGCTGCCCGATGCTTACAGCGAAGCGCCCGCGCCCGTGACTGCTATGTTGGCCGGGGCCATGTCCAAGACGGGTGCGTATGGTTTTTTGCGCTTCTGCATTCCACTTTTCCCCAATGCCGCGCATACCCTGGCCCCGCTCGTCAGCACGCTGGCGGTCATCGGTATTCTTTACTGCGCGCTGCTGGCGCTGGTGCAGATTGATATGAAGCGTTTACTTGCTTATTCCAGCATCAGTCACCTGGGCATCATTATGCTGGGCATGTTCGCTTTCAATGTGCAGGGCGTTGAGGGATCGGTCATGCAGATGGTCAATCACGGCATCACTATCACCGCGCTTTTCCTCATCGCGGGCTACATTGAGACGCGCACCGGCACACGCCGCCTGAGCGACTTTGGGGGCCTGGCAAAGCGCATCCCTGTTCTGGCAGTAGTGATGTTCATCGCCGCGCTCTCTTCGCTCGGCCTGCCCGGTTTGAACAGTTTCGCGGGCGAGTTCCTGGCGCTGCTGGGCATCTTCCAGAGCAGTACTCTCTTTGGCATACTGGGCACCGCTGTGATTGTGCCTGCTGCGTGGTATATGATACGCTTCTTCCAGGGTGTGATGGAAGGGCCGCGCAAGATCGATGGGCCGGTAGCCGCGCTCGAACGCAAAAATTTGCTAAGCGATATCCAACTGGGCGAGTTCCTATGCATCTTGCCCCTGTTAATCCTGATCTTTTACATTGGCTTTCAACCACAACCGCTCACCTTCTTAATGGAACCGGCGGTAGTGAATTCGCTCCAACATTTCGCGAGCGCGTTAGCGTTAATACACTGAGCCAGGGCGACCGCGAGGGTGCGCCTCGGCCATACACGGGGCCGACCTTGTTCGTGCGCTTGTGATAGGGGCGCACCCTCGCGGTCGCCCTCAAGAGGAAATCATTATGTCGTTTACATTCATAACCTCCGCTGCGGATTGGGGGCGTATCGCGCCAGAACTGGTGCTGGCGGTCTTCGCGCTGCTCGCCCTGATAACAGATTTGCTCTTGCCCCAGCCGGGTAAAGCGCCCAGAGATGGAGGCAATTTCATGGCGCTGCCCCTGCTGAGCCTGGTCGGGCTGCTGGGAGCCTTAGCTGCGAGTATCATTCTGTTTAACTTCGGCGATTACCTGCCCGCTTTTAACCACATGATTGGTTCCGATCCGGGAACGCTCTACGCCTATTTCATCATTCTGAGCGCGAGCGCGCTGGGCATCTTGCTCTCGCCCGCGTACCTGAAGCGCCTGAACCTGCTGCACCAGGGTGAATACTACGCGCTGATGCTGCTCGGCACCATCGGTATGATGATAATGGTGGCCGCTACCAGTTTCCTGACCATCTTCCTGGGGCTGGAAATGCTCTCACTGGCTCTGTACATCCTGTGTGGTTTCGTCATGAGCCGCACCTCTTCGCGAGAATCGAGCATGAAATACTTCCTGCTCAGTTCCTTCGCCTCCGCCATCCTGCTCTACGGAATCGCCCTGACCTACGGCGCAACCGGCAGCACCTCGTTTGCTGGAATAAGCTATTACCTGCTGCATCGTGCTGATCTCTTGCATCTACTGCCGGGTACTCATGTTCCGACACCCACGCTGCTCTTGATCGGTATGGGACTGCTCATCGTCGGTTTTGCCTTCAAAGTATCAGCCGTGCCATTCCAGGCGTGGACGCCGGATGTGTATGATGGCGCGCCCGCGCCCGTGACGGCTTTCATGTCGGTTGGCACGAAGGCGGCGGCGTTGATCGCTTTCGCGCGCGTCTTCGCCATTGTCTTCGCGCCCATCAGTACAGACTGGATGCCCATTGTATGGGCCATCACCATCCTGACGATTGTGGGTGGCAACATCCTCGCGCTGGTGCAGAGCAACGTCAAACGCCTGCTGGCCTACTCCAGCATTGCTCATGCCGGCTATCTGCTGATCGGTGTAGTCGCTGGTGGCACGGTGGGACTCTCTGCTATCCTCTTCTACCTGTTCAGCTACACCTTCCTGAATCTGGGAGCCTTTGGCATCGTCTCCGTACTGGAACGCGCCGACAATTCCGGCAGCAGCTTGAGTGATATACGTGGCATGTGGTATCGCCAACCTCTGCTAGCCGGTCTGCTGGCTTTCTTCATGCTCTCTCTGGCAGGTTTCCCGCCCATGGCAGGCTTCGCGGCCAA